>CAYQPS010000001.1:0-33807 GCA_964419555.1 uncultured Candidatus Saccharibacteria bacterium
ATATAGTCCACACTTCTAGTAATAGAAGACAAAGTGTAAGCGATTGGTCGTAGGTTCGATCCCTACCCCCGGAGCCCAATTGGAGAGACAGGCGTCAAATCGCCTGTTTTCTCTTGTGCAGTAAACATTTTATCTAGTTCGTAATCTTGATTTAGCTTTGGCATCCAGTTTGTTAAGTATTCAGCGGCTAAAGTAAATTTAGGCTTTATTTTATAACCATCCTGTGTAAGGTTCGTAAAAATTTGTGAAAGTAGTAGCCGTTTGTCATCTACGCTTGCTTGCTGATATATTTCTCGAGCATAGAACGCTAGGCGATGCATGGCTATCCGTAATTCTTTATATGAATCACTCTGCTCACTTACATTAGCTAACGCGGTTTTCAAACTTTCTTCTTCTTCCAAACACTCGTCAATTTTTCTATCACAAAAATCTAATGGCACAGTCTGGTCAATTTTAGCTTCATAATATTTATCTTTGCTCTGGCGAACTTTAGCAAGCAAAGTGTTTAGTCGGGCTGTTTCTACTTCTCTAGTTTTATTATCTTCTTCGAATTCGCTTTTTATAACCCCTTCTATCCAAGAGAGCATTCCGTGACTTTTAGGAGCTATTTGTGCGAAATAGTCTAATATCTGCTCTTCCACTAATTCCTCACGAATGTAGGTCTTTTTGGAGCATTTGCGGGATATTCCGTGGTTATGGCAATGGCCATACCAATGACCTTTTTGTGTTTCCCATGTCAGGGTTCCATTACAATGTTCACAGCGTATTTTACCCTTAAAGATTGAATTGTGTTTCGTAAGATACGGCTTATTCATTTGTCTTTTCAAATTTACCTGAACCTTATCAAATAAATCCTTAGAAATTATCGCCTCATGTGATGCATCATAAATAACTCCATTCCAACGCATCTTCCCGTAATAAAAAGGGTCGGTGAGCAAAGAGTGAATCCGATTACCCATCAACCTTTTTCCGCTCCGAGTGCGCAATCCCAAGTTATACATTTCAATTTCTAAACGAGACAAAGAAGAGTTTCCGGTAGCGTACATTTCAAACATTCTGCGAAGAAGTCCTGCGTCTGAAGTTTGTTTGTGAACTTTGTGTCCTTTTTCTCCCTTCGATTCATATCCTAGCGGTGGCTTAGTTGGTAACTGCCCTTGAGCAATTTTTTCTTTTTGACCTTTTTTCACTTCTTCGGATAAATTATTTATATATTTCCTTGCAATAACTATCTCGATATCCCATCGGAATTTTTCATCTGATTTTGAATTTTTATGCATTATCAGATTGTTTTTAACAAAGTGTATTTGCCGGTCAGGTAATTCGTCTATCCAATCATTTGCAATAACTGCATCTTTTAAATTCCTTGTGAGTCTATCGACTTTTTCACAGAGTAAAATATTTATATTATTCTTTTTCATAAACAACATCATCTCATCAAAAATTTTTCTCTGTTTCGTTCCACTAGAAGATTCAGCAATTGAAAAAACTTTTACAATGTGTAATTCCTTTCTCTGTGCATATTCTTTAAGTAGCTTCTCTTGAGAGGGTAAAGAATATCCTGTTTCTTCTTGCTCTCTTGAGGAAACTCTCGCATAGATTACTGCTTTCATATATAGATATCTAACAATAAACCCATTAAAATAATAATTATAATTACAAGAGCAGTTATATATTTTCCTCTCTCTTTATAGAGTTCTTTATAAAGGATTAAGTTCTGCGCTAAAATTAATTCCAATGACTCATTACTGCTCAGCTTTTCTCTTTTTTGTTTTTCGCCTTCAATCAAAAGTTCCGCTTGAACTTTATATTTTAGGTTTTCTAATCTAGCTCGCTCTCTTTGTTGTTCTTGAAAACTTAATTTTTCCATACATTTCTTAATTAAATAATAAAAAGGGACAGCATACCTGCAGTCCATAGTACCGGTAGCACAAGGCTTCCGATTATGGAGGCATGCTGCCCCTTTCTGCCCACAATCGGGCTCAAGAAGCGCAAAACCTCGTGCATATTCCGTTACTATAGACTGCGTTATCATTATATCATTTATTTAAGAGTAAAAAACTGCTCTAGAATTTCATTAAGTAAATCGGCCATTTTCTTTCCTGATTCGACAGCGAAAACCTTCAAAGCCTTGTGATTTGTCTTAGATATTCTTACTTGTTTTGTTGTTTCTTTAATTTGTCTCATTTGTGACATTTTACATTTTTGCTCGACCTTTCCCCTTGACCCCCTGTATTCCCGTGATGGGAGGAGGGTTTGGAACTCTGGGAATTTCCCGCAAAAAACTTATTTTTTAATCCTGGCCATAGCGTTGCGATGCCCCTTAGAGTTAAAGATGCTTCCGTGTCCTCACTTCAACTCCGTATACCATCCAACCTATAACTGAAATATTTCCGGTGCTGTTCATATGGCTGGGCGACAGGTCGAACCGTCGTTTCCCCAGCTACTCGCAACAACACCTGAATATCCTTTGCAAACAAGTCCAGTTTGCGTTTAAGTAAACAACTCGGACAAGTTATTTACTTTTTTACAGAGCAAGATTTTAGTTTTACTTGATAGCCCTGACTCGCAAGGTTCTGATTAAATTTTCAATGGGTTATTAATAACCCTAAAGTGTCTTAAACTTTCTAGGCAAAGCTAAGACACTTTAGGAGTATCAATTCTTTTTTGATTTCGTTGATTCACTTCGAAGAAAGTTAGGTAACATTTTCCTATTTCTTGAGAGAGTTTTCCCAATTTTTCTTCAGAAGAAACAGGAAGTGAATCATTTTCTCTGTGAAGTTTTTTAAAACTATTAATTTGTTTTTCTTTTAATTCCATATTTTTGTCGCTTATATTACCCTAATTTAACGATAGCATGTGTAAAATAGGGAATATGTGGAATGAATTGCATTACGACACATAATGACTTAGTATCAATAGATAACTGTATACATTGGTATATATCTGTATACAATAATGGGGGTAAATACTATGAAGATTAAACGACTGGAAATAGAAAATGCTAGAAGTTTCAAAGAAAAAACAATCTTGAATTTTCAAGATGGAATAAATATTTTCATTGGCTCAAACGGTGGTGGCAAGAGTAATTTAATGGATATAGTTAATATTATTGTTGGATACTTTTTCATATACCCATGGCGAGAAGATAGAAGAGAAAACAACGGTGGGTTATCATATAGCATTCGAGAGAGAAGAGATATATTTAACCCCCTTGAACAGCAACTAGATAAAAACACTGACCTAGAAGACAAAGACCAGAAAATATCAATAACTCTCGAGGTGACAAAAGAAGATGTGGAAAATCTTAAAATGATTTTCTCGTTTAAAGAGAAACTTACTACTTTTGAGGGCAGTCGCTACAAAGCATCACACTTAGTTAATCTTTTACAGTTTAACGAACAACTTGAAGATTATTTAGGGAAAGAATATGTTTTTGATATTGTGAATTACTCACTTAATGTTTTAAATCGTGATAATTTTTCGACAATATTCCTACAATATCTAAATTATTTTGAGTATATATCTTTGTTAATTGAGGAATATAATAAAGCTAACAGCCCGAAGATTGACAAGCAACTTTATCCGGTACTTCTTTATTTTTCTCCTTACAGAAACTCAACTATCCAAAGTTTGAGGGTAAAACTTGCCGGGCAAGATATTTTTAACTTGAGAGATAACTATAAGGGCAATAGCTCACGCAGTACTTCTACTATATTAGAGTATGCAAATTTTTATTTTGCAGCAAAATTAAGAAGATATAAAGATAATAAGGATATCTTTCTAAAAGATAGAGAGGTTTCTTTTATAAACAAATATATCAAGAAACTAGGATATGAATACTTCGATATAAGAGTTGTCGATGAAATTAACAACGAGTATGAAATTCTTTTACATAGAGATGGGAAGGATATCGAGGTAAGAAAGGCAAGCTCAGGTGAAAAGGAAATCATAAACTTACTTCTAGGCATATTTGCATTCAAGGTGGAAAATGGACTTGTAATAATTGATGAACCCGAACTCCATCTTCATCCAAGATGGCAAAAAATATTTTTAACTTTATTTACAGAACTATCTAAAGATTTCGGTATTCAATTCTTAGTCATAACTCATTCTCCTCAATTTATAAATTACGAAACAATCAAAAATACCCATCGAGTTTTTAAAGAAGATGGTATGAGTAAAATTTTCCGTCCTAGCGCTGAATTAGTAGAAAAAGACGAAACAAAAGATGTATTTCAAATCATCAACAGTTCTAATAATGAAAGAATGTTTTTTGCTGATAAAGTAGTTTTGGTTGAGGGTATCGTAGACAAAATAATCTTTGATAAAATTCTTAGATTACTCCAAGAACAAAAAAATAATGTGGAAACAATCGAAATTATTGAGGTGTATGGTAAACACAATTTTGAAAGATTTAGAAATTTTCTTAATAATTGGAAAATAAAGAACTTCACAATTGCTGATGTAGACTACGCAAAAGAACTTGATAAAAAATCTACTCTTTCATCGTTATTTCAAACTAATTATAGAAAAATGAATCAGAAAGTGAAAGAAAAAGGTAGCACTGATAGGAGTGCTTTAATAGAAAAACTAGAGAATTCTCTTTTAAAAGACTCTACTCCGGTAAAAGAAAAACTAAAAGGGGTAAAAGAATTACTAGATTATATTAAAAATAGAAACTCCTCTCTGCGTAAAGAACTCACCACCAAAGAACAGAGTCTGCTTAACAGCTTTATTCGTGCCAGTTCAAGAAAAGGAATATTTCTTCTAAGTAAAGGAGAGCTTGAAGATTATTTCAATATATCTCATGCAAGCATTGACGACGCTTTAGCTGTGGGTGAAGATTTGAAAATAATTAAAGACATCCCCGCTGACTTAAAATCGATTTTTAAGAAGATAATATAGCTCTTAGTTAGGTCATCCCTTCCATAGATTATTTAAGAGTTTTAGGAACTGGCACCACCTAAAATCCATTTTTCAAAAGACCAAGGAGGAGAGTACTATACCCCTTTGAGTTTACAACTCTATATACTGATGCATACTTAAATATAAAGATGTATACAAAAATATACTCCTGTATATTAGCTAATCGGTAAGTGTTATAATTAGCATATGAAAGTACATATCGTCATGCATGAGAGTTTTGAAGCTCCAGGAGCCATAGAGACATGGGCTAAGAATAAGAAACACGAAATATCATATACAAGATTATATGCCGGAGATACTTTCCCGGAAGAATGCAATTTTGATTTCCTTGTTGTTATGGGTGGGCCACAATCCCCGGAAACAACAATTGATGAATGCCCACATTTTGATGCTAAAAAAGAAATAGCTTTTATAAAGAAGGCTGTTGAGCAAGATAAAATTTTGCTTGGAGCATGTCTTGGAGCACAGTTTATAGGTGAGGCTCTGGGTGCACATTTCGGACATAGCCCTAATAGAGAAATAGGAGTTTTCCCTATTACTCTGACCGAGGATGGAAAACAAGACTCGATATTCTCTACTTTCCCTGATAAGTTTATGGTGGGTCATTGGCATGGTGATATGCCAGGACTTACTCCTGAATCTAAGATTCTTGCAGTAAGCGAAGGATGTCCTCGACAGATAGTTCGCTATGCTTCAAAGATTTACGGATTCCAATGTCATTTTGAGTTTACTCCAGAAGCTATCGAAGGAATGATAGAGAATAATGCTCACGAATTAGAACAATATAAAGACTTACCATACATACAAACTGCGGAACAACTAAGAAAAAATGATTACTCGGGAATGAATGAATTGTTATTTACTTTCTTAGATAAAATTACTAGCTAATCACATGACTAACACTGTAAATCCACTTGAATATCACTACAAGACCGGCATTAAATTAGATTACTTCATCTTGAGTGTAGACATAGCGCTGTTGGGTTGGACTATAGTAAATACCGACTGGCTTCCCAGTGGAGAAGTTTTCATATGGCTTATTGGTGTCTTTTGGGTGCTTATAATTCTATCTATAATTTGTGGTGTTATCAGACAATTATATAATGGCATGACTTTCGGGCTAAATCATCAATATTTACAGGCCGGAGAATTAGCAAGTGTTATTGAAAGGAGTACTTTTCAGGGCAGTGGTAAATTTGTAAATCAACAAACTGAGGAAATTATAGAAGGCGCAGAATTCAAAGAATTAGCTAGGCCTCATAGAGAAAGCGAAAAGGAAGGGAAAGAGCTTTATACAAAAATGGCCAGGAAATCAACAGTGTTCGCAAATCTTGCACTGGGTTTCTTAGTATTAGCTTTATGCTTACTTGCAGGAATAAAGATTTATATATTAACTATTAGCTAATTATTGTTTCCAATAATTTTATGGATATAAAAATAATTCTCGGAGCAATTGCAGTAATCTTGGCTTTTGTCAGTTCTTTTATTTACATCCGAGATATTTTTAGAGGAAATTCAAAACCTCATACCTATACTTGGCTTATTTGGGCTATCGTTACCTGGATAGCATTTGGAGGACAATGGGTATCCGGAGGAGGGCCTGGCGCTTGGGCGACTGGAGCATCTGCTCTTCTTACCACTTTTACACTCCTTCTTTCATTAAAAGGAAACTACGGAACAAAGGACATTACAAATTTTGATAAAATATGTTTGGCTTTTGCGCTGGTCTCTATTTTACCTTGGCTTTTAGTTGATAGTGTTCTTTGGTCTGTGATACTAGCATCTTTAATTGATGTTATAGGATTTTTCCCAACTATGCGAAAAACTTGGTATGCGCCTAAAAGCGAATCGCTCGCATCAATGTGGGTTGATTTCGTAAAACATACATTATCCATTATGTCGATGAGAAATTACTCTTTAATTACTTGGTTGTATCCTGCTGCGGTTTTACTGACGAAAGTGATTATTATAGGTGAAATAACTTTCTTGCGACAAATAAAGAAAATTAAAGACTAAGTTTTGAGAGACAAGAATAACTGCTTAAATTGATTAGGTAGTACGGATGGATAAGGAAATATTTCTTGCCATTTAATAGTTCGTAAGTTATACTGCCAAGCGAGCCCAGTGAAAAAAATATGTGTTATATGGATTACCATATAGCAATGGCGCTCGGACATTAAACAAATAAACTTGTTTATGCTCCTCGCTTATTGCTATAATAAGCTAAAGGTCGCTTATTATTAATTCTAATCACTCATATCCTATGTCGCTATTTACTGTCGCAGAAGTTGTTTTCTTTCTCGTTTTCGGTATTAGTAGTTTTTTTCCTTTTAAATACTCGAAGGAAATTTGTGCAATTGCAGCAATTGTTATCGGAATTCTTTTAGTTGTTAAGTATTAAAAAAACGTTATCTAGAAAAACAAGTTCCAACATCCTCTATCCAGTGGAGCAATGGTTCCGTACCAGTTTTTCTATGCTACGATAGGGGGTGGTGATTTTGTTGAAGATATTCAATTGGTATTAAAACATTGAGGGCATGCTTATCGGCGCCGGGTCTTTATTTTAAACACCATACATCAGCTCTGGAGGCTCTATTTCCCCCATTGACTTTTAGTATAAAATATGCTATACTATACATTAGTAGATAATATGAAAAAGAGTAGAAAATACAACTTATTTTTCTCAGCGTTTTTAATTTTTTCCCTCCTTTTGGGTAGTTTGCCTGTTTCGGCATTTGAAGAAAATACAGTTAATATTGAGCAACCGGAGCAACTTGTAGTTGAAATTTTACCTATTGCTGAAGAGTTTGAAATATTAACTCCTCCAGTCACCGAAGAAAATATAGAAGTAGTAGAGCCAATAGTTTCAGAAGAAATTATTGAACCAGAAAAATCTGAACAAATAGAAGAAATAGAAGGAGATTATGTAGAAGGCGAAGTTTTAGTTAAATACGCAGAGGAAAGTGAGATTTCAGTTTTAGAAATTACAGATGAGGATACAGTTGCAGAGAAAATCGCTGAACTAGAAAATGATCCGAATGTTGAATACGCAGAGCCAAACTATACTCGCGAGATAACCAGTATTGTTACAAATGATACACACAGAGGTTTGCTGTGGGGGCTAGACAACACAGCTCAAATTATTGACGGGGTAACAGGCACGAATGATGCTGACATAGATGCACCTGAGGCTTGGGCAATAAACGAGGGGACCAATGCTTCTGTGACAGTAGCGGTGATAGATACCGGTGTGTTGTATACTCATCCCGACTTGACGGCAAATATGTGGGACGGGACAAATTGTAAAAATGAAAGTGGTGTTGCCATAGTGGGCGGCTGCAATCACGGCTATGACTATTTAAATAACGACAATACGCCCCTGCCTTCCGTGCCGTCGACCCCTTCTACGTTTCATGGTACACATGTTGCAGGAATAATTGGCGGACAAAAAAATAATGATCAGGGTGTCATCGGAGTGGCTCCAAATGTAAAAATAATGGCTATCAAATTCGGACTTGATGTCTCTTCAGAAGTTAAAGCAATTGACTTTGCAACTCAAAACGGAGTAAAAGTTATCAATGCTAGTTATGGAGGAGCTGGTTTTTCTCAACCTGAATTTGATGCTATAAGTCGCTTTAAAGACGCCGGAGGAATTTTCATCGCGGCTTCGGGAAATAATAATGCTAACAACGATGCTACCGGATTTTATCCTGCAAGTTATGATTTAGATAATATTATTTCTGTAGCCGCTACCGACCAAAACGATTTATTGGCAAATTTTTCAAACTACGGCGCTACTTCTATCGATGTAGGTGCGCCCGGAACAAATATTTACAGTACAGTGCTTAGCAACGGTTATGATTATGCAGATGGCACTTCTATGGCTACTCCGCATGTGACAGGTCTGGTGGCGCTACTTTGGGGTTATAGACCCAGCCTTACGGCAACAGAAGTAAAAGATTCAATTTTAGATAATG
The DNA here is from genome assembly GCA_964419555.1 of uncultured Candidatus Saccharibacteria bacterium. GTDB lineage: Bacteria > Patescibacteriota > Minisyncoccia > Phycocordibacterales > UBA9973 > UBA9973. The sequence continues at coordinate 8,904 of CAYQPS010000001.1, forward strand.
GAGACAATCTCGCGTCTCTTGCCGGCAAAACAGTTACGGGTAAAAGAATAAATGCGTTCAATACTCTTAACGAAGATATCACTGCGCCAGTTATTACTTTGCTTGGCGCCAGTCCGGTTGATTTTTTTGTTGGTGATCCGGCGTATATTGATGCTGGAGCCACTGCTCTCGACGACGTTGATGGAGACATTACAGCAAATATTGTTGTCGGAGGCGACGTCGTGGATATCAACCTAGCAGAAACTTATGTAATTACTTACAATGTTTCCGATACGGCAGGCAACACGGCGACGGAAGTCACTAGAACCATAAACGTTATTGTTCCAGATACCACAGCTCCCATCATTACTTTAAACGGTGCAAATCCAATGAACTTGACTGCGGGTGACACTTTTACCGATCCGGGAGCAACGGCTCTTGACGATGTTGATGGCGCAGTCAGTGTAGTAGCTTCCGGAGTGGTTGATACTGCTGTCGTAGATACTTATACAATCTCTTACGCTGCTACTGATGTAGCTTTTAATACTGCCACAGCGACTCGTACTGTGAATGTAAATGCTGTGCCTACTCCTCCATCATCAAGTGGCGGCGGGGGCGGCGGGGGAGGTGGCGGTGGAAAAAAGAAAGTTGCTCCTTTGGTTATTTTGCCTTCGAGTCTGTCCGCAATTCCCAATGGATGCGTTTCCGGCAATTTGTTCAGCCCAATTACCGGAGCAAAGTGCCCGACAAGCTCGGCAACTATCTCTGGATGTGTTGTCGGTAATTTATTTAGCTCTGTCACTGGAGCGCCGTGTGGAAATAATTCCGCAGTTGTCGGTGGAGTCGGTGGAGTTTTGGGCGCAGAGGCATTTCAATTTACACTTTTGCTTAAACTTGGCTCACGCGGGCCGGAAGTAATGGAGCTTCAAAAATTACTAAACAATAAAGGCTATGACTGCGGAGTGGCGGATGGCACTTTTGGTCAAAAAACTAAAAACTGTGTAGCCCTATTTCAAATTTCAAATGGGCTTCCAGGCGTCGGCATCGTGGGTCCCATGACTCGCGCTACTTTGAATAAATAAAAAACTTAAAAGTAGTAAAAAAACACGGTCAGAACATTGACGCATTTTTATGGAAATGCTATTCTCCGGTTGGAATTTCACACACATACGGAGAAACGCACCATGCAAGTTCCCAAGTTAAAGTGGAGGGAGAAACGCGGAGATGGGTGGAGTAAAACTCGTTACTCCGGGTTGTATTTCTATATCGACGGCCGGCATCCAGTGTTGGTCTCAAGAATTTCTCCTCAAGCACTTCGAGTCGTGCAAAAAGGAGAAAATTCAGAGTATCGATTTATTTCACCGCTTGAGCGCGTCGAAGTCTCCAAGTCGTTCATCAATGCTGCGAAAGTAGCGCTTGAAGCAGGCGTTGCCATTACGTCTCGGGAGCAACTCGACGAATTTGAAAGGGCGATGTCACCTGTTGCTCGAGTGTGACTCGTCAACTATTGGTTCACAACAACGAGCGCACGACTTGAAAGTCGTGCGCTCGCTATCTTTTTTATTCTATAGCTCAAATGAGTGAATAAGCACAAACCTCCCAAAGCGTGCTATAATCAGCGAGTTACTTTATCAATAACATGAAATTATATGGCAAAACGAAGTACAACACTTAGTCCAAAGAAAAAATCAAGACGCTCAAAGAAGACCAAGAAACGTCTGGAAATAAAGAGACAGATGCTAGCTAAAAAAGCGGCTAGAAGAAAATAATATTAGATTCTGGACTCTAAACGAATCTGGGCTCTTCCGTTTGGAAGAGCCCGTCGCTTTGATGTTACTATTCGTGTCAGTGGGGAAGCTGATGACCTTTTCCTCGATGAATCATGCGCCGCCGATCCCGGCTGGAAAGCTGGGCGAGTCTCCTTCTCAAGTATGAAAACTCCAGCGAATCTGCGAGGGCTTCAAGGTCCTCATTGACGAGACGCGTGTCTCCTCTCCTCGCCGAACTTCCGTTCGGCGCCCTAGTCTTCTTGGGAAGGACGTTGATCGGGGTCGTAGCTTGGAACGCTGAGAATCCATCTCCTGGGGTCTCGAGGTCGATCTCGATGTCCATGTCGTCGAACGGGGAGTCCGACGAAAGGAAGTGATGCATCTCCGTCAGCACCTCATTGGGATTTTTGAGGGCGGACCAATCGCCTTCAGCTCTGTCGAGCCTTTCCTCAGCGGAAAGGTAGGGGGTGACCCGGCGGGCTGTTGTGAGCGCCTTTTGTACAAGACGTTCAGTGGAGGGGGAAGGGATACCACGAGGCATGTTGCTTATTCCTGTAGTGTAGGGTGAAAGGACGAACTCAATTTAATTTTAATACTATCTTATGAGTTTCGCAAGGATTATACACAGATTTTGTGATATACTTAAACTGAAGGAGTAATAATTATTAGTTTAATATTAAAAATATTTATGGCAGATGATAACAATAGTGCTGGTGCTGTAGGGAGTTCTTCAGATAGTAAAAAAAACAATAGAACTTTGTTTGGTATTTTGGCGTATCTTTGGATATTAATCGCTATCCCTTTTGCGATGGCGAAAGGTGACCCTTTCGTTAAGTTTCATATCAAGCAGGGCCTTCTATTACTCATCATTGAACTAATCGTATATATTCTAGGGCCAATGCTTTTCCTTTCATCAGGTATGATGTTGATGAGGTTAATTCATTTAATACTCTTTGTCTTTATTATATTTGGCATCATAAATGTTTTACAGGGTAAAGAAAAAGAACTTCCACTCATCGGGCATTTCGCGAAGTATTTCAAGTTTTAAAATTTTAAAAATCCTCGTCTTCTTTTTCCAGAAGGTCATTCCAGACTAGGAGTTTCCATTCGGGTTTCTGAAACCAACCGGTGATGTATTCACAGATAGTCATACCAGCGTTGTCTATTGGATTAAAATAACTCAAAGTATTGTATTTAGAGGCGGTCAGACTCTCTCCATAGAGCAAGTAAGCGACGACCATTTTAAGAAAAATTCCATGGGTTACCATGATAAGTCTTTCTTCTTTTCTTTCGGCTATGTAAGCCAAAAGTTTTCTAGCTCTTTCTTTTAAGTCAACGAAGTTTTCTTCATCGGAGTATCGAAAATTGTCGTCGTGAAATCTGTTGTCAATAAGACCGACAATTTGCGCTACATCTTTTTCCGTTCCAGAGCGTCCGACTATTTCTGTAGGATTTTTTCTTTCCACTAATAGGTCGCAATACTCGACAGGCATATTTAATTCCTTGGCGATGATGCCCGATGTCTCGCGAGTGCGCTGATATGGACTCGCAATTATTACCTGGGGTCGTCCTTTCTTCTTAGGAAACTTTTTTGCAGTTTCCATGGCTTGCGCGCGTCCTTTCTCGGTCAGTGGTCCCTCAGGTCCTTGTCGGATGCCTTTTGCATTGAGTACGGTCTCTCCATGTCGAACGAAATAAATTAATTTTACTGGCATGCTCAATATTTATAGCATTTATTAGTTAAACTTTCTAGGGCAAATTTTCTGCAAAACTGCTAGAATATATCCATGGCCGAAATAATCGAATGGATACAGGCGCTTTTTTCTAATTATCCGCACTACCAATATTTGATTATTTTTTTAGGTGCGGGTTTCATAGGTGAGCCCGCTATTTTACTTTTCGGGTTTCTGGCCGCGACCGGTGTCTTGTCTATTGGGGCTGTAATTATCTTCGGAGTGCCGGGAGCTTTTTTGTCGGACTGTTTGTGGTTTTGGCTTGGCAAAACTCGCCCTATTCGAAAGTTAATTTCTCATCGCCACGCGACTACTTTTTTGGAAACTATTATAGAGACCATGAGACGGGCCAGTCGAGGGAATTATCCTCTGGCTCTAGTGTTTGCAAAATTTGTTACTGGCACTCGTATTCCGATGATTTTACATATGAGTAATAACCAGTTCCCGTTTTTAAAGTTCATGCGCTTCAACACTATAGCAACTTCTTTTTGGGCTTCGGTTGTAATTTCTATAGGTTTTCTTTCTGGTCTTGGGTTTACACTTCTCTCCGGAGCTCTCAAGAGCGCCTATGCGGGTATCGGATTTATTTTCTTGATTGTTGTAGCCATAATTCTATTCCAAAAATGGCTTAAAAAGAGATTTAGAGACAAAGAAGAAGTAAAATAACCACTACTTGATTTTAGGCTTTTTTAATGTAAGATTCAGGAGAAGTTGAATGGCCGAGGTGTGGGTAGATTCACGAGCGAAGTAGTTTTGCTCAATCTTCCATCGAGAGGAGAGAGTGAAAAAGGGGCTGTGTAAGTCAGCCCCAAACTGGCCACCCGGAGGCCAGACCCGAGCAGGCCTGTTGGGCTGCAAAGAACTTGCTATCTCACAAGGATAGTTTGAACACCGGGATCGAGGGTAGTCGTGATTTCTACGGCTACCCTCATCTATTTTTATACAAAATTAAATGTGAATATTTTATATTTTATCGTATAATAAAAACTCAATTATGCGCAATGGAAAGTCCACAATAAAAAAGAAAAAGAAGCTGGTCATGGTAAGTGGAGGTTTTGACCCGGTTCACATTGGCCATGTTCGCTTATTTAAAGAAGCTCGCAAATTGGGTGATAAGTTGGTTGTGTTGCTCAACAATGATAATTGGCTAATTTACAAAAAAGGTTTTGTCTTTATGCCGGAACATGAGCGCAAAGAAGTGATAGAAGCCTTTGAAGGAGTGGATGAGGTAATTGTAAGTAGTCATAAAAAGAATACAAAAGACATAAGTATCAGTAAAGAAATACGAGCCATTCGTCCCCATGTATTCGCTAAAGGCGGGGACCGCCATGTTGGTAATATCCCGACTCCCGAAGTCTTGGTTTGCCGAGAAATAGGATGTGTCATAGTAAATGACGTTGGGTTTGGGGGAAAAGTGCAAAGTTCATCGGAGTTGGTAAAGAAAGCCAAAAAGTTAAGATAAATTTGCTTGTGGTCCCCGTTTGTTGATATAATTGTTTCATGAAGGAATTAGAAATATTCCAAGTGGAGAGGCCTTGGGGCAACTTTAGGCAGTTTACGAAAAACACTCCCTCCACTGTTAAAGTTATTACAATTAAACCACTCGAGCAACTTAGTCTACAGAGTCACCAAAAGCGCTCAGAATTTTGGCGAATTATTTCCGGCAATGGTACTGTAGAGATAGGGGAAAACAAACACGACGCCAAGGCGGGGGACGAGTTCAATACTTCTCTTGGTGCAAAACATCGTATAATAGCAGGTGAAGCAGGCATCGCAGTGCTCGAGATTTCAACTGGAGAATTTGATGAAGAAGACATTATTCGTTACGAGGATAAATATGGTCGCTCTTAAAAAGGTTAAAAAAAATACGGTCAAGAAAGTATCTTCTATAAAAAAGAAGGTGGTTAAAGCTAAGGTAGTGAAAAAAACCAAACCTTCTAGCGTAAAAAAAATTGTAAAGAAAAAAAAGGGAACCGAACTAACGAGATCTCTCAAGAACCCTATAATTGAGCCGAGACCATATTACTGGGAATCAAAGGCAACTCTCAACCCCGCTGCTTTTCTCTCCGGTAGTAGAGTGCATCTAGTCTATCGAGCCATCGGAGACGATGATTCTTCTGTTTTAGGTTACGCTTCCTCTCCGGACGGATATAAAATTGACGAAAGACCCGCTTACTTTATTTACCGTAGAGATAATAATTTTTCGAAATCGGATTTCAATGTTGCCCCCATCGACTATGTTTCAGGAGGAGGATGGAGCGGGGGGTGCGAAGACCCGAGACTTACACTCCTAGGCGACAGAGTTTATATGCTCTACACTGCTTTCGACGGATGGGGGTCGGTGCGGATAGCCCTGACTTCTATAAAGTTAGAAGATTTTGAGAACAAAAAATGGAATTGGAGAAATCCGGTTTTAATTTCTCCGCCTGGTGAAATACACAAGAATTGGGTTCTTTTTCCAGAAAAAATAAATGGAAAGTTTGCGATACTTCATAGTATTTCGCCGGAAATCATGATTGATTATTTCGATAGTTTGGATGAATTAAATGGTAGAAAATTTATTCATAGCATTCACCAGAGTGACCCTCGCTGGCAACGGAGAGAGAGAGGTATAAGGGGAGTCGGGCCTGTTCCAATCAAGACAGAATTAGGTTGGCTTGTTTTATATCACGCCATAGAAGAGCATGAGCCCAATCGTTACAAACTTTTCGCTATGATTTTGGATATAGAAGACCCGACAAAAATCCTGTATCGTTCTGTGAGTCCGATTTTAGAGCCTGAAACGAAATACGAAAATGAGGGATATAAATGGGGTGTCATTTATGCCTGTGGAGCAGTGGTGAGGAGTGGAGAGCTACTTGTTTATTATGGAGGAGCCGATAAAGTCGTCGGGGTCGCATCCATCAAGCTCGCGGACCTACTAGAGGACTTAAAGAAACACAAAGCGACAAGATTAAAAAAAGAAGCTACTAGGGTCTAAAATTTACATGTTTGTCGCAAAACGTTCAATTCACAATCCAATACTAGTGCCCGATAGAGACCATTATTGGGAAGCCTTCGCGACCTTCAACATGAGTGTCGTTAAAAAAGGTACAACATTTTATGGTATGTATCGTGCTATTTCGATGGTGGACGTTTTGAGGAATCCGCAACAGGTTTCAATCATAGGTATCGGAAAGGGGAAAGACGGAACTCATTTTGAAAATCGGACCCCCTTTATTATTCCAACCTTAGAATGGGAGAAATATGGATGCGAAGACCCGCGCGTTACTTTTTTTGAGGGGAAATATTATATTTTCTATACTGCACTCTCTTCATATCCATTTGAGGCAAACGGTATCAAGGTGGCGGTGGCCGTGTCAGAGAATTTAAAAAAGGTTGATGAAAAACATTTGGTTACTCCGTTTAATGCTAAAGCCATGACTCTCTTTCCAGAGCGAATCAATGGCAAAATAACTGTAATTTTTTCAGCCCATACAGATTCACCTCCAGCCAAGATGGTGATCGCTCAAGTAAGTAAAATAGAGGAACTATGGTCTCAAAGTTTTTGGGAAAAGTGGCATGAGAAGATTGACGAGCATGTAATAGACCCGAGACGAAATGAATTTGACCACGTAGAAGTCGGAGCTCCGCCAATCAAAACAGAGCACGGTTGGTTGGTTATTTATTCCCACATTCAAAATTATTTTAAAACGTCGGATAACTTCGAAAGAATTTTCGGCATTGAAGCCCTTCTGCTTGATTTGGATGACCCGAGCAAAATAATCGGTAGAACTGGTGGTCCGATACTTGTACCGGAAGAGCCCTACGAACTCTCCGGCTATGTAGGCAATATAGTTTTTCCGAGTGGAGCGGTACTCGAAAAAAATATACTGACCGTATATTATGGTGCCGCTGATACCATCATTTGTTCGGCGCACGTGAATGTGCATGATCTGATTTCCAGCATGCGCCCGGAAACCAAAGAACGTTTTCATTTCAAAAGATTTTCGGGCAATCCTATTATTTCTCCTAGAAGTGAAAACAACTGGGAAGCCAAGGCAGCATTTAATCCGGCGGCAATATTTCTGAAAGGCAAAACGCATCTTCTTTATCGCGCCCTGTCTCCCGACAATACTTCTACCTTTGGCTATGCCGCGATAGAGAATGGTACAGAAGTAGTGGAGCGTCTATCAGAACCTGTGTACGTGCCGAGGGAGGAATTTGAAAATAAGAAAATCGGTGGTGCAAACTCTGGGTGTGAGGACCCGCGATTGACTAAAATCGGAAAAAATATATACGTATGTTATACCGCTTTCGATTGTATTGGTCCTCCGCGAGTGGCTGTCTCTGTGATTTCTGAGAAAGATTTTTTGGCTCACAAATGGAATTGGGAAAAGCCTTTTCTCATCACCCCGCAGGACTTTGATGACAAAGACACCTGCATCTTTCCTGAGAAGTTTCCTGAAGGATACCTAATATTGCATCGTGTCGGTAACGAAATTTGCGGAGATTACTTACACTCGCTTGATTTTAAAAATGAGAAAGTAAAAAAATGCATAAGAATTATCGGTCCGCGAACAAACATGTGGGACAACTTAAAAGTCGGTATTACGGCTCCGCCTATCAAAACAAAGTATGGCTGGCTACTTTTGTATCACGGAATATCTAGAAATCATCATACTTACCGCATCGGTTCAGTATTGCTTGACCTAAAGGACCCGGCGATAGTCATAGCTCGCAGTACGGACCCTATTTTTGAACCAGAAGAGCAGTATGAAAAAGAAGGAGTTGTGAACAATGTTGTTTTTCCCTGCGGTATGGTTGAAAAAGATGGTTTGCTGTACATTTACTACGGCGGAGCAGACCGAGTGGTCGGCGTCGCCACCATGGAAATGGAAGTCATTCTCGAAGCGCTTCTGCGCGGACATAAGCATAAATAAAAATTTTTCAGTCTGTGCTATAATAGTTAGATGAAGATAAATTTGCTTGCCAAAAACATTGAGCTTACTCCAGAAATCAAAGACCACGCGCTAAAGAAAGTTACCAATCTGGAGAAGTTGCTTGCTAAGATGGAACAGCAGGGAAGCGAAGCCGTGGTGCGTTTTGAAGTGGGTAAAAGCAACAAACACCACAAGTCCGGCGAAGTTTTCCATTCTGATTGCCTAATAAAAATAAATGGAGATGAATTTTACTCTAGCGCAGACGGGCAAGACTTATATCAGACTATAGATGAAGTTACCAGCAGTCTTTTTAGTGAGATAGACAGAGAAAAGGACCTGAAGCAGACACTATTTCGCAGAGGAGCCAGGAGTGTCAAAAAAATGATGAAAGGACTCTCCAAAAGAAATCCTTTTACTTCGAAATACTAACGGCTCAACGCCGTTGAGCCGTTGGCATTTCTCATTGGTCCTTTAAAATCAACCTCTTTTCCACCCTCGGGAATTACTCTTTTTATTACGAATTTTCCGTCTAAAAGTACAGCATCAGTTATAACGATTCTTTTACCGTCTTTAAAAAAGAAGCTTCTAGGCCATGTGGCATAGGCGCGGAATTTGTTGTAATTTTTTACGGCATCTTCATTTAAATTTATCAAACCGTCTTCTTTACTGATTTTTCCACAGTGAGTTGCTTCACTTTCATTTTGCGAAGTTGCTTTTATTTTTCCTTCCATTAAGTTCGGCAGAATTTTTACCAAAAGTTCTCCACCTATTTTAATCAGGCGTTTGCGTAACTCTGGAGCTGTCTCGTCCGGCAAGATTTCAACTTTTTCTTGAGCCAGGATAGGTCCAGAATCCATTTTGTATTCCATTTGTTGAATCGTTATTCCGGTTTCTGTTTCTCCGTTTAAAATAGCAGACTCGACAGGAGATGCACCGCGATATTTGGGCAACAGGGAGTAGTGAATATTTATAGAACCAAGTTTTGGTAAGTTTAATACTTCTTTGGGCAAAATTTGTCCATAAGCTACGACGATGAAAACATCAAAATTCCCCTCAATCTCTTTTATTTTTTCTGGTTGAATAAATGGAATTTTATTTTTTTCCGCCCAGACCTTTACCGACGGGGGAGTTAGAAGCATTTTGCGTCCTTGTTTCTTGTCAGGAGAAGTAATAACAAGCGAAGGGATGAATCCTGCTTCTTTTAAAATATCTAATGTCTCCGAAGCCACATCCGGAGTACCAAAAAATCCAAAATTAAATTCTTTTATTTTATTTTGCATTTTATTTAACTGGTTTCTCCTCTTTAAGGTCTTTGGCGTGGTCGATAAAAAGAATGCCGTTTAGGTGGTCAGTTTCATGCTGGAAAATTTGAGCTAGGAGCCCAGATGCGCCCCGAGTGAATTTCTTACCCTTTTCATCATAAGCAGTCACCAATGCCTTTTTTGAGCGGAAAGTTTTACCATACAGCCATCTGACGGAGAGACAGCCCTCTGGCACCCATTCCTTGTCTTTAGAGAGCTTGGAAATTTTAGGATTTATGAAAACTAAATCTTTTGGCGTTAATTTTTTGGGTTCTCCATCTTTTTTTTCAGAGAGTTCTGCCTGCAAGACTTTCCCAGAGACCACAAATATTCGCAAAGAGTATCCAATTTGGGGCGCCGCTATAGCCACTCCGTCGTCTTGGCTCTTGAGAGAGCTAGACATTTCTTTTAGGATTTTTTTTATTTTAGGCGTGGTGATATCTCGAACAGGGACTTCTTTCGCTTTTTGTCGCAAGAGTTTTTCTTTTGCTTGCAAGATACTTTTCATTTTATTTCAACTCTTTTAAGTATTCTAGAAGTTTGCTTAGCTTCACCGTATCTTGAGAACGATTGCTCATATTGCGTACGATTACGGAGTTGTCTAGCGCTTCTTTCACGCCGAAAATGAGCGCGTAGGGGATGGCGAGTTTCTCTGCAATAGCTAGCTGTGAGCCTAGGCTATCTCTTGAGAGTGATTGAGCGATAGGTACGTGTGCTTTACGCAGGACTTCGATGATACCCAGGCTTTTTAGTTTTGCTTCGGAGCCAAGCTGAATGAAATAAATTTTCGGTTTTTTAATGATACGAGGAGAGAGATTTTTATACCATGGAGAGCCGACAACTCTGTCCACTCCCATAGAGAAGCCGACAGCCGGTACATCTCTTTTGCCTCCAATTTGGCGTGCTAGATAATCATATCGTCCTCCGGAAGCGACTTGTACTGGTGCGCCACCTTCTTCCGCATTTTTAGTATAAACTTCAAATACAGTGCGAGTGTAATAGGAGAGTCCGCGCACTAGATTTTTATTCAGGTTGTAGTCTATGCCAAGTTCTTCCAAATATTCCAAGACTTCCTTGAAATGTTTTTTACAAGAAGCGCAAAGGAACGAAATAGAATCAGGAGCTCCCTCATTTATTTCTTTGGTTTTTTCTTCTTTGGAGTCTAGTATGCGAAGGGGATTGGTTTTCAATCTTTCACGGTCTACAGGGGCCAGATTGCTGATATGTTTTCGATAATAACTCGTAAGCTCTCTGATGTATACGCCTCGACATTCTTTATCTCCAATAGAATTTATATCAATAGAAAGGTTTTCTGCTCCAGCCTCGGCCAAGATGCTGAGGCCGACTTTGATGACAAACGCATCCATGATGCTCTTGTCGCTTCCAAGAGAGTCTAAGTCGAACTGGTAGAATTGTCGGTAACGTCCAGCTTGGGGATTGTCGTGTCTGAAGGTCGGGCCGTATTGATAAAACATTACCGGCTGAGGAATGGTGTGCATGCCGTGTTCTATATATGCGCGCATGAGCGGGGCAGTGTGCTCAGGACGAAGTGCTAGATGGTCTCCGCCCTTCGTGCGCAGAGTGTACATTTCTTTATCTACAATGTCTGTACCTTCTCCTATACCGGAAGTAAAAACTTCTTCGTGTTCTAGTATCGGAGTCTCAATGGGCTTGAAGCCATAGTATACCGCTATCTCCTGAGCCTTTTCGAAAAATCCCTGAAAGGCATAATATTCTTCATTTGCAATATCCCTCATTCCCCTAGGAGAGGACAAGTCTCTGGTTTTATTCTTCACACTTTTTGTTGTTTTTACCTTTTTCATTCTATTCGTTTTCTACTTCATAGCTGCCTGGGAAGATGTCCATGTATTTTAGAGGGAACAATCGGAGGAACGCTCTACCCATCAAAAGTTTTCTGTCCACCGCGCCCCAATACCTAGAGTCCGAACTCGCGCCTCTGTTGTCGCCCAGTACAAAGTATTCGTTATCTCCAAGCTTGAATTGACCATCAACACCACCCTGATTTTTTACATAGGGTTGTTCAAATTCCAAGCCATCCGGATTTTCCTTATTGGTTATAGTAAGCTGTTTGCCTTTTACATCCACTGTCTCGTTCGGCAAGCCGATAATTCTTTTGATAAAAAATTTCTTTGGGTCTTTTGGATAGCGGAAAATTACCACATCAAATCTCTTTGGGTCTCCGAGGTGATAAGATATTTCATCTACAATTAAATATTGTTTGTCTAGAAAAGTAGGCACCATCGAAGAGCCGGAGACGATGAAAGGCTGGGCAATGAATATGCGGATGGGGATGACAATAGCTACGGCGAGTATAGCAAAACGCAAAACTTCCCAGAATGATTGCGCGCCTGTTTTAGTAGTTTTCTCGATTTTTTCCTTAAATTCCGTAACTTCGTTTTCCACGCTGATAATATAGCATAAAAAAGTATTGACAGGATGCAAGAAGTTGTTTCGCAATAATCTTTTTGATTAGTTTGCTTTCAAGGAATATTAGATGTTATTATCTTCATATGAAACTAGTCGTTGGTCTAGGGAACCCGGGCGAGGAATATGAAAATACCAGGCACAATACCGGGCGGATTTTAGTTGGTATGATTGAGAAAAAATTGGAAGACTCAAAGATTAAATTTCTCACCCCCGATACTTTCATGAATAAGTCAGGCAAAGCCGTCGCTCCACTTATCAAAACAAAAAAAGATTTAAAAGATCTTGTGGTAGTTTACGATGATATTGATCTTCCGCTTGGCAGAATGCGAATTGCTTTCAATCGGTCTTCCGGCGGACACAATGGCTTGGGTTCAATCATCAAAGCGCTCAAGAGCGAAGAATTTCTGCGCATCAGAATCGGCATTACTCCTGCTACTCCGTCTGGAAAAATCAAAAAACCGAAAGGGGACAAAGCTGTGCTCAATTTCTTGCTGGGTGAATTCAAAAAGCCGGAGCTAGAGCAACTCAAAAAACTTTCCAAAAAAGTCGCCGAAGCGGTGGAATGTATTTTTTCTGAGAGCAAAGAGAAGGCGATGAGTTTGTATAATAATTAAATCTCTTTCACTGCTTCAATAATAATACTCTTTTCGCCATTTCGGAGCGATACTTTGCCGGAAAAGGCGATGCATTTCTCCGATACTAAAATTTCCATTGATTCTTTAAATATAGAAGGAAAGGCCACTGCTTCTATAGAGCCAGTTAAGTCCGAGATTTTTAAGAATGCCATTCTTTCATTGCCTTTGGTGATGACCTGTCTTGCGGTATCTATGATGCCGGCGATAGTCACTGGTAAGCCATTGCCGATTTCTTCTTTTATTTTTTTTATATTTACATTTCGGCTTTCCAATTTGTCGCGCAGTCGGTCCAGCGGGTGCCCAGAAATGTAGAGCCCCAAAAGTTCTTTTTCCCAAAGCAGTTTTTCTGCCATGGTTGCTTCTGTCCCAGATTTTAATTTGAAAGTAGGAGCTTCTACATTACTTCCTCCACCGAAAAGGGAAGTCTGATTTTTAGATTGCTTTCCAGATTCATGATTGTAGAGAAGCATGTCTTCCATATTTGCCAAAAGTTTCCCACGCTCTTCTATCTCATCAAAACAACCGGACTTTATAAGTGCTTCCATAGACTTTTTGTTTAAATTTTTATGTTTTACTCTGTCGAGGAAGTCGGTGATTGATTTGAAGGCCGCATTTTGTTGTCTCTCCACAATGATGGCGTCTCCGATGTCCGTGCCTAAATTTTTTATGGTATAAAATCCGAATCTTATTTTCTCACTTTTATGTTCTTTATCTATAAAGTATCCTTTCCCCTCGGGCAGACAGGTAAATCCGCCAAAACTCTCGTTGATATTCGGCGGAAGAACAGCGATTTTCATGTTTTTACATTCCGCAATTATTTCTGCAACTTTTTCCACGTCGCCGGATTCGGCGGTAAGAATAGCTGCCATGTATTCCACCGGGTAATTGGCTTTCATGTAGGCTGTCTGGTAAGCGACTTGGCCATAAGAAGCTGCATGCGCTTTATTGAAACCGTAAGCCTGAAAAGGCTCGAAAAGTTTCCAAAGTTTATCTGCAAATTCCTGGGTTTGTCCATTAGCGACGATTCCTTTCGTAAATTTTTCGTATTGTGCTGCCATTTCAGCTGGGATTTTTTTACCCACTGCTTTACGGAATTTATCTACCTCTTCCCAGTTGTAACCGGCAAGTTCCAGAGCGCAGAAAAGCAGGTCGTCCTGATAGACGATAAGTCCATAAGACTGGCCCAGGAATTTCTTCATTCGCGGGTCTAAGTATTTTACAAGTGCTGGGTTATGTTTGCGCTTGATATATTCCGGAATAGTTTCCATCGGTCCGGGGCGGTAGAGAGCCACCATGGCATTGATATCGTGAATAGATGTCGGCTTCAATTCTTTCAAATATCTAGTCATGCCGGAACCGTTTAATTGGAAAAGTCCCTCCGTTTCTCCTTTTGCCAAGAGCGAAAAAGTTTTTTTATCATTGAGTGGAATGCGCTCAATGTCAATGTCTATGTCGTAGAATTTTTTTACTAGACTTATGCTGTCAGCGAGGATAGACAAATTTCTAATTCCCAGAAAATCAAATTTCAAAAGCCCAGCATCCTCTATGCTGTACATGTCGTACTGAGTAATGACTTTTCCGCCCTTCGGGTCAAGCTGGAGAGGGACATATTCTGAGAGAGGCAGGGGAGACATCACCACTCCGGCTGCATGTACAGAAATGTGCCTGACGCATCCTTCCAATTTTTTTGCTAAATCAATTATTTTTTTTGTGTCTTGTTCACTCTTATATGCATCTGTCAGCTCTGGGACTATCTCCATGGCGTGGTCTATCGTCATAGGCATTCCTTGAGAGCCCATCGGAATCATTTTTGAAAGTCTATCACCGACAGTGTAGGGATAGCCCAAAGAGCGTGCTACATCACGCACGGCCCCGCGAGCCATCATGGTACCGAAAGTTCCGATTTGTGCTACTTTATCTTCACCGTATTTTTTCTTTGCATATTCAATCATCTCGTCTCTTCTGTTGTCGGCGAAATCCATGTCGATATCCGGCGCTGAAGGACGAAACGGGTTTAAAAATCTTTCAAACGGAAGTCCATATTCTATCGGGTTGATATTGGTAATACCGAGCAAGTAAGTAACCATCGAACCCGCCACCGAGCCTCGAATAGTGGTCAGAATTCCATTTTCTTTTGCATAACGCAGGAGGTCACCAACCACCAAAAAGTATGGCGAAAAACCTTTATCCACAATAATTTTCAGCTCGTATTCTACTCGCTCTTTTATCTCCGGCGTCTCTTTTATTTCTAAACGCTTAAAACCCCCATACGCAAGCTCACGCAGTTTCTCGTCATATGATATTCCTTTCTCAATTTTAAAATCAGGGAAGACCCATTTGCCGAGAGGAAGCTCGAGGTTGCACATGTCCGCGATAAGCATGGTGTTGGTTACAGCCTCGGGAGTGTCCTTAAAAACTTCTATGGCTTTTTCTGTGCTCAAAAAAGAAAAGTCATCTTCGGAAAACTCAAATTTGCCGGTATCTTTGCCGTCGCCTTGAGTGTTGATTTGAAGCAGAGTATGGTGCGCCTCGTGATCGTCCGTGCATGGATAATGTGAATCTTGCGTTGCTACCAGTTTCACATTGTGTTTTTTAGAAAGTGCTACGAGGGCTTCGCGGACAGTTTTGTCATTCTCTACATGTGGGTGGCACTGGATTTCAATAAAATAATTTTCTTTTCCGAAGATGTCTTTAAATTCGACTACAAGCTCATCTGCTTTTTTATTATCACCTCGCATTACCGCTTGCGACAGTTCTCCGCCGAGGCATCCGGAGAGCGCAATGATTCCACTAGAGTGTTGTCGCAAAATTTCTCTGTCTATTCTCGGTTTATAATAATATCCTTCCAGGTTGGCGAGCGTGACCAGGCGAATCAGATTTTTGTAGCCCTCCATATTTTTTGCCAGGAGAGTGAGGTGATAATATCTTTTACTTCCACCAGCTTCCGCTGTGCGGTCTTTGCGATTTCCAGCGGTCATGTAGGCCTCCACTCCGATGATGGGTTTAATGCCTTCTTTTTTTGCTAGTTTGTAAAATTCAATAGCGCCATACATATTTCCATGGTCAGTGATAGCCATGGCGGGCATGCCGTCTTTCTTGGCAAGTTCTACCAAATCTTCAAGCTTTGAAAGGCCGTCTAATAGCGAATAGTGGCTGTGTGTATGGAGGTGGACGAAGCTTGCCATGTTTTTATGATAGCATATAATATATCTATGAAAAAAATTCGCGTTGGCATCAATGGTTTTGGTAGAATCGGGAGAGCATTTCTCAAAATTGCATGGGAGAGGCCGGAGATTGAAATCGTGGCGGTAAATGATTTAGGTAGTATCGACAACATGGCGTACTTGCTCAAATACGATACAGCTTATGGAAAATGGAAACACGAGAATATCAAACACGACGGAGAGTATCTGATAATTGATGGCAAGAAAGTAAAATTTTTGGCAGAGAAAGACCCAAGCAAACTTCCTTGGAAAGATTTAGAGATTGATGTGGTTGTAGAATCAACGGGGATATTTATTACGTATGAAAGTTCCAAAGTTCACTTGGATGCTGGCGCGAAAAAAGTGGTAGTAACTGCGCCGATGAAAGACGAACCGCAAGCTGGGGTAGAGGGTGCCACGATATTACTCGGAGTAAATGAAGAAAAGTTTGATACATGCGTGATAACTTCCAACGCCTCATGTACCACGAACGCAGGCAGTCCACTCATTGCAATTTTAGACGAGGGGCTCGGAGTAGAGAAGGCGCTTTTAAATACAGTTCATGCACTTACTAATAGTCAGCCCACTGTTGATAGTATAAACAAACACAATGTGCGCGAAGGACGAGCAGGTGGGCACAATATCGTACCGACATCTTCAGGTGCGGCCATTGCTGTGACCAAAGCATTTCCAAAACTCACTGGGCTGTTTGATGGTCTGGCTGTACGTGTGCCTATGATAACTGGTTCAATAGTGGATATCACTTTTATCTCAAAGAAAAATACAACAGCTGAAGAAGTAAACGAGATTCTTAAAAAAGCGACAAGCGAACCACGCTGGAAAGGCATTTTTGCTGTAACCGAAGAGGAGCTCGTATCTAGCGACATTATCGGGAGCCCTTATGGTTCTATGGCAGATTTGGGGCTTACTCGCGTTGTCGGCGGAAATCTAGTGAAAGTTATGGCTTGGTATGACAACGAAATGGGGTACACTTATACACTTGTGGACCATGTCATTAAAACAGCAAAAAAGTTATAATAGATTATATAATTAAATATAACTTTTTAATCTATGAAAATTTTTATAGGGACAGACAGCTAAGATATTATGCCCAGTGAAAGTAAACTTGGAACATCTCCCATTAAACTTCCAGAGGCGAAACAACTCAAAGAAGATAGTATTTCTGACGCAGGCCAGGAAGCAATAAATAAGAAAATTGAAGAACTGGAGCAGAGCATTGAAAAAACGCTCAAGATACTTGCTCCACTCGAAGAAGACGAAGAAGAATACGTTGATTCTCAATATGATTCGCTAATTGAAGATGCGGAAGAATTTTTACGGCTTGGCAAAGCATCAGTAATTTCTGAACTTGAAATATTAGAGAAAGCCAAAAAAATTCTTACCGAAAGGCTTCATGCGGTGATAGATGACGTGTATGAATTTTCTCGTCCCAATCGACCTCCAGTTGACTCAGGACTTCTTCGTCGAACCAAGCTTGCATTGCTCCGTGAACACGATTTACATAACGGAGGAGGTCAGAGTTTAAAAGAGTTGAACATAAGGAAGTTATCTTCGTGGTTCAATAGTGATCCATATGGTCCTAACCGTTCACACCGAGATAGCCATCTCCTATCTACAAAAGAAGTAGATTCTCTTATCGAAGCGGGGTATGGAGATAATCTGTTAGATGGTTTTGATCTATATACATTTAGAGATTATTTCGAAGATCTCTGCATGCCTGAATCTTTATTCAAGTTATATCTGGCAAAAGAATTCGATAATAATTCTTGGCATGTAGTTGTCCCGACTCTTCAAGGAAAAATTAAAAGAGGAGAAAAATTTTCAAAAGAAATATTTAATAAACTTCTCCATAGTGGTCTGTCACATGAATGTTTGGAGCACTTCAATGCTTTTGAAGGTGGAGATATTTTTGAAGTAATAAGAAAATATAATATTGGATATCCATATAATGCAAGCAGACAGATTGGCATAATTAAGAAACTTGGTTTGGATACTCCAGAACTTATTGATTATGTAGTAAAGAATAATTGGATAACGAATAACGACCAAAAAATTCTGGAAGAGTATGGTGATTATAATAAATTTTTTGGGAAAATTAATTCTGGGCCAGTATTTGCAAGTTCTGCGCCGCCAAACTCAGAAGATATGTCTTTTGCAAAAGGACTAATTTCTTCAGGGAAATTGGGACTTTTTTATCGGGAGAAGGGATTTGTAGAATACTTACTTCAGAATGAAAGAGAATGGTTTATGAATGAGGTGATACGTCAAGATCAAGAATTTCTTATTCTACGGAATATGAACTCGGAAGAGGTCAGTACTTATTTAAATAAACTTTTAGATAATAAAGAATATGAAATGGTAAAAGATGTACTATCGTATGAAGGTAGGAATTTTCAAGCCCACGTTCTTGAGTCATCGCTATACGAAAGAATTGCAGTTACTTTACCCGAAGAGGTGATGCTTTCTTTGGTGCAGATTTTTAAAGACCTTCCTTCCAAGATTTATACCGAACTATTAGAAACACTGCCTGATAATCAGCGCACTAATGACACTATTTTAAAAGTTATTGAAAGTTTTGATTTTGGAGACAATCCTGCCTTTAAAACACAAAAAGAATATCAATCGTTCGTCGCGCAGTTTCAGGAAACTGGAATTCCTCTTCCTTTTTCAGGAAGTGGGTGGGAGAATACACCGATTTCCTTTTCAACATTTACTTTAGTGCCAGAGACAGAAAGAATGCACTGGATAAATACACTGAAAGATTTAAAAAATTCTGTAAATAATCCAATTCCAATTTCAGATATAATCAAAACTCTTTCCCTTAACCAACCATTGTTTTCTTTACCCGCTCCGGAAAGACAAGCACTGTTTGCTGACTTGGATACTATTCGAAACCTTATAAAACGGGATACTTTTAGCCAAAAAGCATTACAAGAAGATTTTTCACCTAGCCAAATTTCGGAAACTAAGAATGTTTTACTTAGTATCCAAGGCTTTCTTAGTAAAAGCGATTTTTCAGAGAAAAATATTGATAGCTATCTTCAGGAGGCAGCTGAGTCCAAAAGTGTTCAAGAACTTAAAGTCTTAAGTGATCGAACCCAACTATTACTTGGTGAGACATTTTCGTATTCCGAATCGACCCACCTCATATATTTGTCAGAATTTGCTAGAAAAGATAGCACACTAGAAGAGAGGAGAGCGTTTCTTAAGAGAGTAGAGGGAGGAGTAAACGCAGCGAGTCGTAATCAACCTGTCCTAGAAGATAATCAAGATGTGTATCGAGTAATTTGCGAGGAAGTTTACCCAAAAAGAAATTATAATAGTTACAGTCATATTGAGCAATACAAAGATCGATCGAAAGATCTCGATGGGTTTAAATTTAATAAAGAAGGATATCGTATAAAACTCGACGGGGTGCAAGAGTATCGTGTGAAGGAGGGAGAAGAAATTGATCCTAGCATATTGGAAAAGTACTCAGGAAGAGTTCAGAAATTAGTTTCTCTTGCAAACCCTGAAGCCTTGGAACGTTTCATGACGAATAATATATCTGCTTCAGGGGCCGAAGATATCTCTATTCCTGAAACTCTTGAAGGAAAAATTTTGAAATATATTCAAGGCAAAACGGACGATGAAATTTCTGATGTCATGTTTGCTTACCAGCTTCGCGATGAGTACCAAGCTTTTCTGCAGGGAACCCGTGACCAGGCGGGAGAAGAAAGCACGCAAGTAGAAAAAGAATACATTATGCTCACCGAGCTGGCGGAAAGATATGGAGATAGGCTCAAGGAAACCATTAAGGAAATATTCGGAAAGGTAATGTCAGGACCAGATAAGGACGTATTCACAGAAAGCGGAGAAAAATTGGTATCAGAAGATGATGTTCGAGAACTGGCAGACAAAATATCTCTAGACCTAGCAAAGCTACCGCAAGAAAAAATTACTGACAAGGTAGTACAGAAGAAGATTATTGCAACTCTCAAAGCTCGTTTTCAAAAAATTTATCAGTTGAAAGACCAAGTGGAAAGTTTGGCTATGAAATTTGGCGCTGACTCGGTGTCTAACCTTCCCGAACAATTACCTATCGAGATAGCTGAAGTCTTGCGTAATATAGCAGTGATAGGCAATCTAGATGGCAAACACATCGAGGCAATTCAAGATAAGTGCTATAGGGAGATTCAGATAGAACTTGAAAAGTATGAAGAAGTAATGGAAGTCGATACTTTGAAAGAAAAGTTTGGCGCACAGGAGAAAACCATAAAGAAACGTTCGATTCATGGGTATTTTAGTAAAAACAGAGAGAATGCTCATGCGCGCATGGTGGCAGACGTGTGTATTGCGGCAGACCCAAAAATGCTCGAAAATCCTAATTACTTTGAGTTTGTGCTCTTTGACGAGGATAGAGAAAAAAATATAGGTACGGTGATGCTTCTTGTGATGGAAGAACCGAAGAGTAAAAAGAAATATCTTTTATATTGTCCGAACCCTTCGACTGATATTGTAAGCAAAGTTTCATCGGGGAAACTTTATCAATGGCTCACGAAACAGGTTACAGATTTTGCAGAAGCGAATGGCTTCGAGGGTGTACTCACTGACACACGCCATGGTCATGCTACAAACAGACCAGGTAAATTCTACGAATCCCTTACGTCATCTGTGGTTCGCGAAAAGGACGGCAGTTCCAAGAAGATGAATTTAAAACAATCGCATAGCTTAGGTGGTTCGTATGCATACCAGAATGATTTATCAGTAATCTGGGAGAAGCCCTAATTTGTTGTTGAAAAGTAATTAAGGAGTATAATATACATATGAAAATATTTATAGGGACAGACCATGCGGGCTTTGTACTTAAAGAGAAACTAGTAACTTTGCTCAAGGCTCAAGAGCATGAAGTTGTGGATAAAGGAGCATACGACTACAACGAGGGAGATGATTATCCAGACTTCGTTGTTCCGGTTGCGCAAGAAGTCTCCCGTGACCCGGACAATTCGCGCGGAATTATTCTCGGAGCAACTGGTGAAGGCGAAGCTATCGCTGCGAACAAATTTCCGCATGTTCGAGCTATTGTTTATTACGGAGCTTCACAGTCAGTAGTGGACGATGAAGCAGACGTAATTGTTCGCTCTCGTGAACACAACAATTCCAATGTTCTATCTTTAGGGGCTAGGTATTTTACAGAAGATACGATGATAATCGCGGTGAACCTTTGGCTCAAGACTCCTTATAGTCAAGGAGAACGGCACATTCGCAGGCTCGGGAAAATAGATGCCATTAAGATTTGAAGATTTAATGACAGAAATAATTCCGGCGATACTGCCGAAAAATTACGAAGACCTAAAAAATAAAATTGCGTTGGTGCGCTCTCGAGTGCCCATTGTGCAGGTGGATATTTGCGACGGAGTTTTTGTAAAAAATACTACCTGGCCATTTATCGGAGGGGATTTCGATTATCACTTCACAAAGATTTTAAACGAAGAGGAAGGAATGCCTTTTTGGGAGGATATCGAATTCGAGTTGGATTTAATGGTGAGCGATAGCGTTTCCAACTTCGATGTTTACACCAAGCTCGGACCCAAAAGAATAGTTTTCCATATTGAAGCTGTAGGCAACCTAAATGAATTCAAAGATTTTCTTGAGGGTATCGATATGTATATCAAGGACAGTATTGATATGGGTATTGCCATAAGTCCCAATACTCCGATTGAAAATATTTTTCCGTTTGTGCCTCATGTTTCATTTGTACAGGTCATGGGTATAGACCACGTGGGTTTCCAAGGAGAGGACTTTGATAAAAAATGTCTGGCAAGTATTAAAATTTTAAAAGAAAAATTCCCTGAGCTAATAGTTTCAGTTGACGGTGCCATTGACTTAAAAACCGCCCCGGAAGTAATTGACGCAGGCGCGGAACGTCTAATTATAGGCTCAGCTATTTTCAATACAGATGATATAATTGATGCGATAGAGAAGTTCAAAAATATCTAATTGATATGTTAACCGAAGCCAACCCCGAAGGAGAGCAGAGCTCCTTACGGGGCAGGAATAAAAGAGAAAACCATGTCCTCACTAACTGAACAAAAAATTTTAGAATTAGAAATTAAGGCGAACGACATTCGCCAGTCTATAATTTCCATGTTGCTAGAAGCGGGAAGCGGACACACGGCCGGGCCTCTCGGTATGGCGGATATTTTTACTCTTTTTTATTTTCATGTTTTGAAACACGATGCCAAAAATCCATCTTGGCCGGAGCGCGACAGATTGGTACTTTCAAACGGGCATATTTGCCCGGTGCTATACGCTACCATGGCGCATGCCGGATATTTCCCGATTGAAGAATTAAAAACTCTCCGTAAATTTGGTACCAGATTGCAAGGACATCCGCATAGGGAATACATGCCTTGGTTAGAAAATTCTTCTGGGCCACTAGGTGCCGGGCTCTCTCAAGCTGTCGGCATGGCGCTCGCTGATAGAATTGATAAAAAAGATACAGATAGATTTATTTACTGCTTTATGTCGGATGGGGAACACGATGAGGGAAATACTTGGGAGGCAATCATGCTGGCTGGCAAACATAAACTGAGAAATTTAATTGCGGTGGTGGATAGAAATAATATTCAGATAGATGGTTTTACAGAAAATATCATGCCACTTGAGCCACTCCGAAATAAGTGGGAATCTTTCAACTGGCATGTTATTGAGGCGTCGGGCCATGACTTCCGAGCTTTTCATGAAGCAGTCGTAGAGGCTCAAGCAATATTTGAGAAGCCAACGGTCATAATCGCGCACACAATTCCGGGTAAAGGTGTAAAAGAATTTGAAAGGGATTATAAGTGGCACGGTAAACCGCCAAACAAGGAGGAAGCAAAAATGGCTTTACATGAACTGCGAACTCTTGGCGGTAAAATAAAAAGCGAACATCAATAAAATGTTAAATCCTAATTTAAAATTAAATCCGAAATTATTTAACGAGGATGTTGAGCAGGTGCCGATTCGTAAGGGGTTCGGCGAAGGTCTTGTTGCCGCAGGAGAAGCTGATAAAAATATTGTTGGCCTTTGCGCGGATTTGACGGAATCGACTCAAATGAGCATGTTTGCAGAAAAGTTTCCGGAAAGATTTATTGAGATTGGTGTAGCGGAGCAGAATTTAGCCACTGTGGCTTCCGGCATGTCTGCGATGGGAAAAATTCCTTTCATCTCGAGCTACGCGATGTTTTCTCCTGGAAGAAATTGGGAGCAGATAAGAACCACGATTGCTTACAACGACAGGAAAGTGGTGGTAGTCGGTTCGCATGCCGGCATTTCTGTCGGGCCCGATGGTGGTACACATCAAGCGCTCGAAGATATTGCACTGATGCGTGTGATGCCGAACATGGATGTGCTTAGTCCATGTGATGCGATAGAAGCAAAAAAAATTACACTTGCTTTAGCAAAAACAAAAAGGCCCGCGTATTTACGTCTAGTGCGAGAAAAAACTCCGATAATCACTACGACTGAAACTCCTTTTAATTTAGGTAAAGCGGAAATTTTTTGGATGCCCGAGGGCATAGCATCTGTAGGAATAATAGTCACCGGTGGTCTTCTGCATCGAGCCCTACTTGCCGCCAAAGAACTGGAAGCCGAAGGAATTAAAACAAAAGTAATGAATCTCTCGAGCATCAAACCGATTGATGTAGATGCTGTAGTGGCGCTTGCCAAAGAAACGAAAGCAATAATAACAGTAGAAGAACACCAAATAGCAGGAGGTATGGGTTCCACGGTGGCGGAAGTGTTGGCGCAAAATTTCCCTGTGTCGATAGAATTTATTGGAATTCCTAACAAATTTGGTCAATCTGGAAGCCCAGATGAGCTCGTAGAGCATTACGGGATGGGGAAGGATTCTATAAAAGAGGCGGTGAAAAAAGTCTTTAAAAGAAAGGCGTAATGTGGATAACTTGTATGTTTTTTATATTAAAAAATAGTGGTACAATTGAAATATGAAAAAGTACATACTCGGCTTGTTGTCTTTTGGTATTTTGCTCCTAGCTCCTGTTTTTGTTTCTGCGCAGACACCGAAATTTTCCATAAGCACTGGGGTTATTACTACCGCTGTTCTAAACGTCAGAGCGACTGCTCCTGTAAACAATGTACTTGGTTCTATCATAGGACAACAAAACGCTGGTTCACCTGGTTCTGTTGTAGGAGGGCCAGTAACCGGCGGTGGATATACATGGTGGCAAATTGATTATGCTAGTGGTGTGGACGGCTGGAGCGCGGAAAATTACTTAGTCGCTTCGCTACCTTCACCATCAGCAACACCTGAACAAGCCGCCCAGATAGCCTCTTATGAGCGTGCGCTCACTCTTTGCTGGAATTTAGGTCGCCTTTCTCCATTTCATATTGGCGGTGCATGGTATATTTGTCTAAACGGTGCTAACGGCAATCATTTAAATCCAGAAACTGGTGAAGTAATTGCTATAGGGGGGTCTTATGATAGTTATCGTCAGCGACTCTCGGACCCAGGCACTGCGCCTTCAAGTAAATTTAAAGTAGGGGATAGAGTTGTAGTTAATGCTATAAACGCAAGAACTCGTTCCGGACCTTTTGGTATTCCAATTAGAGTTTTGACTTTAGGTGAAACAGGAACAGTAACAACTTCGGGATATATTAACTCGCCATATCATGCCACCACAGTGAATACCGGTGGATACAGTTGGTGGAGAATTACTTGGGATGACGGCGACACTGCTTGGACTGAAGAAAATTATATAGAATTGGTAGGAACTTCCCCACTTCCACCTCCTCCTACTCTTCCACCTCCACCCACAACTCCACCACCCACAACCCCTCCTCCACCACCTCCGCCGACAACTCCTCCGCCACCACCTCCTCCTACCACTCCACCTCCCGCAACTCCTCCTCC
>CAYQPS010000002.1:0-23171 GCA_964419555.1 uncultured Candidatus Saccharibacteria bacterium
ATGATGTGCTTTACCTCAAATCCCGCGTATGTCAAAACGCGCTTAAGAGTGTCAGCAAAAATATAAGCGCGATAGTTCCCGATGTGCGGGTAGTTGTATACCGTCGGCCCACAGGAATAAAAAGTTACGTGCGGGGGATTGAGCGGAGTAAAATCTTCTTTCTCTCGCGAGAGAGTGTTATACAGATGTATTTTGTGCACTTTGGTTTTGTCGGAATTCATTTCGGTAAATTGAAATTAAAGTATAAAGCAAACTTATAGCAAGCGGTCCCACCAGTATGCCTACTGGCCCGAGGAGTGAAATTCCACCAAGCACCGCGAAGAGAATAAGGAGGGGAGGAATGTTGGTTTTACCGCCGACCACAATGGGAGAGAGGAAATTATCAACCAATCCCACTATAACTACCGCCCAGATTATGAGTCCAATAGCAGATACGTTCGCCCCGGTGGCAAATAAGAAAAGAATTGCCGGAACAGAAATAAGTGCAGTGCCGATAGTCGGCAGAAGGGAAGTAAAGGCCGCGACGACTCCCCAGAGAGCAGGATTGGGAACTCCGAAAAGCCAAAGTCCGATGCCCATCAATATTCCCTGAACTAAAGCAATCAAAAGACTTCCCATGATTACTCCATTTACGGCTAGCGTTAGTCTTTTCATGATTTTCTCGTCGTCTTTGTCCGAGAGTGGACTGAGCACGATTACTGCCTTTTTCCATCTTGCACCATCTTTCAAAAAATAAAACATAATCAAGAGCATCAGAATGAACGAAAAGAAAGCAGTCACTGTGCTACCGAAAATACTCGCTATATTTTTCGATATGTATGAAATAAATTCCGTAGCCTTTTCTTCCGCGTTAAAAGATATATTCTCCGGCAACATGTCATTGACTGCGAACTCTATTCTATCTAGAAATGGTTTAGGGCTGCCGTTTTCTACGATAAAATGATAAACCTCTTGGCTTTGATTGAAAACCAATGCACCGATGCCGAGAAGCGGTCCACAGAGTGCCACTACGAAAAAAAGTACGGTGATGAAGGAGGCCAGAGAGTCGGGCAGGCGTCTATGTTTGAGCCATTCATAGAGAGGGTAAAGAACTATGGAAAAAGACATTCCCAAAACCAGCACTATCCAAAAAGGCCGAAAAATCATAAAAGTAAAAACCAGGGTGGCCAACAGTAATCCAAAAAAGAAATACTTCTCCATTATCTTTGTTTGCATGGGTTTAGTATACCAAAAGGACGTTATTTTATAAAGCAGAGTAACACCTTGACTTTTATCCTGTTTAGGTGTATAATATAAGTAACAAGTGCAGTCTCATGTAGTTCAACCTTGCTCGGAGGAAGTTACATGCATCCCAGGGTTCTTTACATTTTTGTTGGATTTTGCATGGCTCTAGCGACTTTTCTAGGGCTTGGGGGATGTGCAATCTAGGAATCTAGGTTTGCCATCACAGCTCGACGGGGACAGCTTTGTCTCTCTCGGGCTGTTTTCTATTTATATAGATGAAGCTTGCCTTTTTGGCAATTTTCGAGTAATATGATTTTTATGGAATTTGCAGTTATACAAACAGGTGGGAAGCAATACAAGGTCTCCAAGGGCTCTCTTGTTTCTATTGAGAAGATAAAGGGGGAATACAATAAAGGGGACAAACTGTCTTTTGATAAGGTTCTCTTGGTTGATGACGGCAAGGATACTACTATTGGCACTCCTTATATAACTGGGGCGAAAGTAGATGCTGAAATCATAGAAATCGGCCGAGCGCGCAAGGTTCTAGTAATGAAATACAAACAAAAATCTCGCTATCTCCGCAGAAACGGTCACCGGCAGCCATTTTTCAAAGTAAAAATTACTTCTATAAAATAGAAGTTCATGGAAGTTTCTCCACAAAAAAATAAAGTAAGAGAGAGGCTATTCAGGCTTAAGCAGACATTTCATGCTACTGGAGATATGGAGTCAATAATTGGAGATCTTGAATGGTTTTTAGAAGCTAGAAAAGACAAGGAGCCAGATGAGGCTCATGCTAATTTGTGGTCAGTAATGCAAAGAGAGTACTCAGAATTTAGTGATGAAGAACTAGCAGAATTAACTTCACAGTTAAAAGCCGATTAATGACTACCTATTTTTTATAGTTTTTCCCAATAGCACTCCACGGGAGTTTGATTTCTATCTCTGGAAAATTATCCAGAACCCACTCTACGTAGGTGCCACAGTTCGGACCAGTTATTAACGAATACTTTTTTAAATATGGATAGGTTTTTTTTGAATTTCCTATAAAATCAGTCATCCTCTTAGCCAGTGAATTTTCGTCCCCTTCAATAAGTCCAAGCACTTGTGCTTTCCAAGGAAACTTTTTAAATGGGTAAATAATTGGCAGACCCTCATAGGGGAGCTGATCATTTATATATAAATATCCCAATTCTTCATTTTTATTGCGATCGCGCTTGATTTCCAATCGAGAAATTTTTCCTTTCTCGTTTATCACAATCCAAGGATGTACAGAAAAAAGCACAGGTAACGAAGCGTGAGACATAAACACGAAAACCTGATACTTGTCTTTGTTTATTAACTTGTCAAAATCTGCCTGCATCATTTTTATTGCCTATTTTTTAACGTGCTCAAGATTTCTACAGTTTTTTCTGTAGTGGTTTTATCATGTTGAAAATATATTTATTTATTTTTTCGCTGTTACTGATGACAAAGTATCTATTCAAATCGTCAGTTTCCTTTTTACCTTTAAAATCAATAATTTTTGCCCCAGCTTCTTTGGCAATCAATTTTCCAGCCGCAAAATCGTGAATCTCTGTTCCGCTTGATATCAGTGAATCAATCCTACCGTTCGCTATAAAGCATAAATCGCCAGCCACGGACCAGTTCCAACTGGTTCTTTTTGGTCTCGCTTTAATTAAAGTGGCGAACATAGCGATTTTGTAGTCTCTATTTGTTGTGTAATTAAAACAAGGAGCGATTATTATTCTTCTCTTGTTGAGGACTTTGCTTACCCGCATCCTTTTATTGTTTAGGAATGCACCTTTACCCCTCTCGGCGAAATAAGTTACGTCGGGGATTGGCTGATATATAACCCCAGCAATTATTTTGTTTTTGTGTAAGAGGCCTATTGAAACACAGAAATTTGGAATGCCTATCACGAAGTTGGCTGTACCGTCGAGTGGGTCTACTACGAAAGTATAATCAGAACCGTTTTTCGATTCGCCGTCTTCTTCAGAATTAATATTATACTTAGGAAATTTTATTCTTAAAATTTTTAAGATAGCTTTCTCAGACTCCAGGTCCGCTTTTGTTTGTAAATCGCTCGGGTTTGATTTTTCTTTCTGGGTGAGAGTTTGTCCAAAGTATTTCTTTAAAACTTCTCCACCTGCGTGCGCCGCTTTTATTATAATTTTTAGATCTTTTGATGGCATGGTTTACTGTCTATTTTTTAATGCGTTGCGCAGAGTATCATTGTCCGAATATTCAAGTTCGGTGCCGGTGGAAAGTCCTCGGCCCAGTGAGGAGATTTTAATTCCGCTACCCAGCTGTTCACGGACGTATTGGTCTGTGTGGTCGCCTTGGGGGCTGAGAGAGAAAGCGAGAATAATTTCTTGCAAATCTTTTCCGTCTTTCTTCATTCTTTCTTTCAATTCCTCAATTCTAATTCTTCTTTTGGTGGTTTTCTCTACGATAGGCACCAGTCCGCCCAGAATAAAATATTTACCATGGTACACCCCGCTCTTTAGTATGCTTTCCAAGTCAGAATCTTTTTCCACCACCATGAGCGATGGCTCAGCATTTACGTTGGTGCACAGCTCACACGTTTTATCTTTATTATTTTTAACCAGAAAAAATCTAAAGCACTCTTTACACTGAGTTATTTCTTTTTTTAAGTTTAAAATTAAGTTCGTCAGGCTGTCTGCGTAATCTCCGTTTCGGGACATCAAAAAATAAACAAAGCGTCTTGCTTGTCGCTCTCCGATACCGGGAAATTCTTTAAAAATTTCGGTCAGTTTATCTATGCTATCCATGGTATTTGAATTTTAAGATAGCTTCTCTTGAAAAGCAATCTATTTTAAAATTCATCTAAATCTTCGTTTACTTTGGAAGGAGAGAATTCACTCAAACTACTTTTTTCCAGGTTGAGGAAAGTGGTGGTCTTCTCATCGAAATATAATTCAATTTTTCCAGTCGGACCGTTTCGGTGCTTTTCAATCAAAATTTCCGCGATATTTGTTTTTTCTGATTCATCTTTGCCTTTGTCTTCTCGATGAATGAACATCACCACGTCAGCGTCTTGCTCAATGGAGCCGGAATCACGCAGATCTGAGAGTCTAGGCTTACCACCACGAGATTCTACCGCGCGGGAAAGCTGAGAGAGGGCGAGAACTGGCACATCAAGCTCTTTTGCCAATGACTTCAGCGACCTTGAGATTTCTGTCACTTGGTTGACCATGGAGTCATAGTTCTTGGAAGTAGTCATGAGCTGTAGGTAGTCGACGACGATAAGGTCAAGACCTTTTTCTGCTTTAAGTCTGCGGGAAAGAGCTTTCATGCGGACTATTGAATTACCCGGTTGGTCATCAATGTAAATTTTAGCTTTTGCTAGTTTATCTAGTGAATCACGAAGCAAAGAAAATTCTCGGTCGGAAGAA
Organism: uncultured Candidatus Saccharibacteria bacterium; assembly: GCA_964419555.1. GTDB lineage: Bacteria > Patescibacteriota > Minisyncoccia > Phycocordibacterales > UBA9973 > UBA9973. The sequence continues at coordinate 4,641 of CAYQPS010000002.1, forward strand.
AGTCGTCCGGTGCGCAGGTTCCAAGCATTCACTCTCGATTCAGCAGAGAGCATGCGGTCTACCAATTGCTGAGAAGACATTTCCAACGAAAATACAACTACGGATTTTTCATGTTTAACCGAAGTCATGCGGGCGATGTCGAGGGCGAGCGTTGTTTTACCCATCGAAGGGCGAGCAGCAAGGATGATTAGGTCAGATTTCTGCAATCCAGAGAGCATCGTGTCCAAATCTTTAAATCCAGTAGGAAGTCCGCGGAGCATCCCTTTATTTTCATGCAATTTTTCTAATCGCTCGTAAGCTTCAGGTAGAGCGTCTTTGAGGCTGGTGTATTTTTGATTTTTGGGAGAAGAAACGACGCTGAAAACTTTTTTCTCAGCCATGTCTAGAATGTCGCTCATGTGGTCGTCACTCTCTTCGAAAGCAAGCTCAGATACATAATCTGCCGCCTCGATTAGACTTCGAAGTACGTATTTTTTTTGCACAATATCAGCATAGTGCTTGACGTTGGTACTCGATGGAACACCACTTACTATTTCCGCCAGGTATTGGTTGCCGCCGACTTGCTCTAGTTGTTTTTTTTCTGCAAGCTTTGTCGAGAGGGAGAGCATATCTATCGGCTCGTTTTTAAGAGATAGGTCGAGCATTGCTTGAAAAATCATTCTGTGTTTTTCAACATAAAAAGATTCGGGAGATACCATGTCTTCTACTTCATGCATTGCGTCTTTGCGGAGCATTAAAGAACCCAGTACTGCCATCTCTGAGGGAATGCTCTGTGGTGGTATGCGCAAATTTGTTTTATTGTTGCTCTTGGAATTTTTTGCCATTGCTTTGGTACTCTTGCATTCTAGCACGAGAGAAAAAATGTCAAAGCGCCAAAGTGCGTAATACTGTTACTAAAATGTGGACAAATGTGATAATATTTAGCCATGTCAAAAAAGATACTATTATCAGGTATTCAGCCTTCCGGCAAGCCCCATATCGGCAACTATTTCGGCATGATGAAGCAAATGGTGGATTTTCAAGACGAATACGATGTTCGTGTTTTCATCGTTGATTACCATGCTTTAAAGTCTATTCAAGATGCCAAAGCAATGAAGGAAAATATAATTGCTGTATTGCTTGATTTTCTGACCATTGGTCTCGATCCCAAGAAAGCTCTTATCTATAAACAGTCAGACATTGCCGAGCATGCTGAACTTGCTTGGATTTTTGAAACTCTTACTACCATGCCGTACCTGATGCGCGCTCATGCCTTTAAAGATGCGGAGGCGAAAAACAAAGAAATCGATGTCGGTACTTTTAATTACCCAATGCTGATGGCAGCGGATATTTTACTCTATGATGCTGATATTATTCCTGTTGGCGCGGATCAGAAACAGCACATAGAAATTGCTCGTGATACGGCGGAGAAATTTAATCGTGTTTACGGACAGACTTTTAAATTGCCGGAGGCGATGATAATGAAAGAAGTTGCAATAGTACCGGGCACGGACGGTAAAAAAATGTCTAAAAGCTACAACAACACTATTCCACTTTTTGCTGAGTATGACGAAATAAAAAAGTGTGTGATGAGCATAGTTACTGATTCAAGTATCGGAATTCCGCAAAATGTTTTTGCTATTCACAAACTTTTACGACCTGAAAGTGAACTGCTGAAAATTTATAAAGAAAAAGAGGGGAAGTATAAAGAGCTAAAAGAACTTTTGGTTGAAGATTTAGAAAAATTCATCGCACCACTTCGAGAAAGAAGAAAGAAATTTGAACAGGACATCCCGGGTGCGTTGGCAATACTCAAAGAAGGCGGGGAGAAGGCCAAAAAAGTCGCTGGAGCTAAGATGAATGAAGTGCGAGAAAAAATCGGAGTAAAAGTGTATTAGGAGTTTTCCACACCTGCTTGCCGGGGATAAAAAAACATGATACTATAAATTTATGGTTACGAAGACAACCAAAGCATATTATTTCCACTGGTTCTCCAAGAAAGAGCTGGTTGCTTTCGTGTTGTAGGATTCTCCTTTAATACTTAGCTTGTAAACTGGCTCTCGAAATTTTTCGAAGCCCGTTTTTGTTTATATGAAAATAATATTTGACTACAATCGAACAATCTTTGACCCCGATACCCAAAAACTTTTTTTTGGTGTTTTTGATTTATTGAAAGAGCTTTCAGATGACCATCAGCTTTTTGTGATAGGCAAGAAAGAAGCAGGAAGAGAAAAAATGCTTGATAATCTGGGTATCATTAATTTTTTTGATAAAGTTATTTTTGTTGACGATAAGTCCGTTGAAGTCTTTCAAGAAGTTGGCGGGACGGAAGAGAGAGTTATTGTAGTAGGGGATAGAATCTATGAAGAAATTACAGTAGGAAATAAATTAAACTACATAACAGTTTGGGTTAAGCAGGGTAAGTTTAGTGATCAACATCCGGGAAACGAAGAACAAGAACCCAAACATGTAATAACAGATATCAGAGAATTAAAAGAAATAATTAAAAAATATGAATAAACAAATTTTAAAACTTAACTATTTTTGGCACTTCACTGTCTACATTTGAAGGCTGGTTTTGTGCTGTAAATAGATAACTTACAACTTAAACACCAGCCTTCAAAAGCTGGTGTTTGTTCTTTGTAAAATACTACTACAGGACTTGTCCTTGAAGTTATATTCATTTCCACAACTCACCCAAGGGAGAAGAAAAATGTTGTCTACGCTAAACACAGTTGCCTCACAATCTGGGATTTGGGCAGGAGAGAGAGCAAGGTCTCATGCATTCTTGCTTTCGCCAAGCGTTTTTCGCATCAGTGAAAGCAAGAAGAAGGAGCTTTCTGAGCTCGGTTTCGCTCTCTCGAGTTGCCTGCTGGGATTATCTCAGATGGCAGTTATAGCCTACGACCAAAGGGTAAACTATGGAGGTGCGTGGGGGGTCGTCCGAAAGGCGTTTTCTACCGGAGTACCCAGCACTCACATGGCTCTCCAGGGTTTGAATGTTCGTGATATTCCCAGGCTTCTCAAAGTTGATGTAATGGTCGACGAAAAAGGTTGTTTCAAAATTGCAGAAATTGATGGACACAACAAACATGGGGTGGGGTACTCTACACTCGCCAAAAGATTTCGTGAAGCTGTGTGTCCTGGCTCGAAGTCTCTACCTGGTGTGGTGAACGCCATTGTTGCGGAAGTGAAACGCCTTGGCCACAGTGAGCTTAAGATTCTTTATGCTCATCAGGAGCGTTTCTATATTCCCGAATTTGAAATTGCGAAGAATGAATTCGAGAATCAGGGAATGAGATGCTCGCTCGTGGGAGAAATGGAAGTAGCCCCCGAGTCGCTCAAGGAAGGACTCTTCCTTGATATGCCGTTTCTCAACAACAGAATCGATCTCTACGAGAAAATGGTTTCTGGTTACAAAGAAAGGAAAGTGGCGTTCCTGATTCCACCGAAGCCTTTTTTCGGAGCCAAGGGAGTTCTCGCTCTTCTGCGTAACGAAGGGAGAGATGAGCAGCTGGAAGGTATTTTGATTTCTTTCGTCAACAGAAAATCTTTGGAACTTATTCGCAGATACATTCCAGAGACCTGGTTCGTCGGCAAGCAGGCTGTTAATAATTACGAAAGAACAACTCGAATTGCTTCTCGAGGATATGTGCTCAAGGAGTCCGTATCGTCTGGAATGAAAGGAGTGTTTTTCTCGGACGACTCAGATTTCGATGTCGCTCTTCGCATTGCCGACAGGCAGAACATGAACTGGATTCTCCAAGAGGAAGTTTACAACCAACCGCAAACTTTTTCCTGGTTTGAAAACGGGGAAGAGAGGAGTTCAAGCGATTGGTTCATGCGAGTAACTGTTCATTATGTTTCTTGGCGGTTGGCCGACATAGTGGTGACAGCCACTCAGAGCCGTGCGGTGCATGGGGGTAAAAGATGTCTCCAGTTGGGAACTGTTGTGGAATAGTAGTATTGGCTTCTATCTTGCGCTTGGCCAGCGTATTTGTAATGGGGTGGTGCTTTGTGAAAAGCATCACCCCATTTTTATTGTAAAAGTTTTCCACATCAAGCATTTGCGCTTCGTAAAGACATAAATTATATTTAAATTATGAGTCGAAGTTTACAGCAAAATAAAGGAAGTTTGGCTTACTGCCCGATTTTCTTTTTTATTACCCTTCAATCTAGAAGGCTGATTTTTGCGCTGTAAAACATTCTCCCAAACTACAACCCAAAAACGAGCCTTCTAGAAATAGAAGGCTTTGTTGTTCTTCACCCATTTGCGATAGGAAAGCGAACAATGACCAGAAAGGAAAGGATTGTGAGGATTGGCTCTCATCGCAGGGTTGCGATTTCGGGCCCTAAGGGAGACAAGTTGTTTGCATGTGTTGTTTGTGGTCAACAAGTACAGGAGGATGGCAATAAGCTGTCCAAACTGAAATGTGAACCACAAAAAGTACAGGAGGACATCAAACAACTACCCGTACTACCGCCCAGTCCACCAGTTCTATCGCTGGACATGTCGCGAGGTCCGTTGGACAGCAGATGGATAGATGTTTTTGGTATCGTGCCACAAGAGTTCGAGCGGGGTGTCGAACTGCAGTAGGTGCAAAATCGGGATAGGAAAAGGGGCTTGCCACATCGGGAGCCCCATTTTTCTTTTTTTATGCTAGAATATTTCTGATAATGAAAAATCGAATTTATATCAAAGACCTGAAAGATAACGTCGGCAAAGAAGTCATCATTGCTGGATGGGTGGATATCAGACGCGACCAAGGGAAAATGGTTTTCTTTGACATGCGCGACATGACGGGTAAGGTGCAGGCGGTGGCTCTTCCGAGCCGGGCGGATGTGATTGAAAAAGCTAAAGAAATAAGACCTGAATGGGTTCTGAAAATAACAGGAATTGTAAACAAAAGACCAGAGAAGAATGTAAAAGCTGGGGTATTAAACGGCGACGTAGAGCTCGAAGTTACGAATATAGAAATTTTAAACAAAGCTGAAACTGCTCCATTTTCGATAAGCGAAGATTCTGTAGGAGTAAACGAAGATACTAGGATGAAGTACAAGTATCTGGATTTGCGTACGGAAAGAATGCAGAAAAATATTCGCATGCGACACAAAATAATTAAACTCATTCGAGATTTTCTAGATAAGGAAAATTTTACAGAAGTAGAAACCCCTATTTTAACCAAATCAACACCTGAAGGTGCACGGGATTACATTGTGCCCTCCAGGCTTTGGCAAGGAAAATTTTATGCTCTTCCGCAATCTCCTCAGCAGTACAAGCAACTTTTAATGGCGGGAGGCATTGAGCGATATTTTCAAATCGCAAAATGTATGCGAGACGAAGATACTAGGGGGGATAGACAGCCAGAGTTTACTCAACTCGATTTGGAAATGAGTTTCGTGGAGCGAGAAGATGTGATGGCGCTCAACGAAGCACTTTTGATACATATAGTTCAAACTCTTTACCCAGAGAAAAAAATTCAAGAGATTCCTTTTCCTAGAATTTCCTATCAAGAAGCAATGGAAAAATACGGAAACGACAGGCCGGACTTCAGAGGGGACAAAGAAGATAAAAATCTACTTGCATTCGGGTGGGTTGTAGATTTTCCTTTTTTTGAACGTACTGATAAGTCAGACAATGCACAAGCGGAGGGTGAGTGGACTTTTACCCACAACCCTTTTTCTCGTCCCAAGAATGAGCACATGGAAAATCTTATAAACAAAAAAGATATCGCGAATATTTTAACTTCTCAATACGATATTATTTTAAATGGCTATGAAATCGGCGGAGGAAGTATAAGAAATCACGAATTTGAAGCTCTACAAAAAGTTTTTGAAATTTTGGGACATAAGATAGAGGACATTGAAACAAATTTCGGCCATATGCTTCACGCATTCAAGACGGGCACTCCACCACACGGCGGTATTGCATGGGGGCTTGATAGACTCGTGATGCTTTTCCAAAATGAACCAAACATTCGCGAAGTTATTGCATTTCCGAAGACCGGAGAAAGCAAAGACTTGATGATGAATTCGCCGTCTGAAATTTCTGATAAACAACTCAAAGAGCTTGGCATTAAGTTGGGTAAGTAATAAATTACGTAATGACAAATAGTTTGAACTGCGTAATTACAGGCAAGGTCATAAAAGGGGATGGGTATGGCAGAAAATTGGGATTTCCGACTATAAATTTAAATACAGCGGTTAAACCGCTGGGAGTGAGGGAAGGGGTGTATGCAGGCAATGCAACCCTAGAGAATAAAACTTATCGAGCTGGGATTCTTATAAATCCCACAGGTAAAGTGGAAGCACATTTGTTGGCTTATGATGAAGATGCATACGGGAAAGAAGTGACTTTAGAACTAAAAAAATTTTTACGCGAATACAAAAAATTTAACACAGAAAGAGAATTGATTATTCAAATTAAGGAAGATTTAAAATTATGCTGAAATATTATACTGGACCCGTGTTTATTATTATTGCTGCGCTACTTTGGGCTTTTGATGGGCTGATTCGCCAGCATTTATATTCTCTTCCGCCGATTACCATAATTTTCTTTGAGCATTTAATTGGTTTAATAATTCTCTCTCCCTTTGTCTTTAAATATGTTTTAAAAACCAAACTAGAAAAAAGAGAATGGAAGCTCGTTATTTTAATCGCAATACTAAGCGGGCTTTTTGGGACTCTTTGGTTTACTACTGCCCTCGGTAAAGTGCATTTTATTTCTGTCTCAGTCGTTTTTCTACTGCAAAAACTCCAGCCAATATTTGCTATAGCTACTGCTCGTATTTTTCTCAAAGAAAAGTTGGATAAACGATATCTCAAATGGGCGCTCTTGGCGCTCGTCTCGGCTTACTTTGTAACATTTCCAAACGGAAAAGTTTTCCTTTCCACCGGAGGAGGGACAGTCGTCGCTGCCCTTTACGCTCTCGGTGCAGCTTTTGCTTGGGGCTCTTCCACAACGTTTTCCAAAATGCTTTTAGGAAGGGTAGATTTCAAAGTCACTACTTTCTATAGATTTCTAGTTACTCTCATTGTTGCTCTGCCTGTGCTTCTATTGTTCGGACACGGAGCAAGCCTCTCCGCACCTACCACCGCCCAATTCGGCTGGCTGGCGCTTATAGCTCTCTCCACCGGCATGGTGGCCCTTCTTATTTACTATAGAGGACTGGCGAAAACTCCAGTGCATATTTCTACAATTTTGGAGCTCACTTTCCCCTTTGTAGCTATTTTCTTAGATATGGTTGTAAATCATACAGTTCTGTCTATATCGCAATGGATTGCGGCTATTGTTTTAGTCGGAAGTATTTACCAGATTGCAAGACTTCGAGAAAATATTACTATATAAAATTTTTTCTTGGCATACTTTTTATAAAGCAATCTATCTCCGTAAGCTTGCGGAGCGAACTGCTCGCGCCGTCGCGCTACGCAAGGCTTTCTTAAAAATACGCCTACGACAAATTTTATGTTAGAATGTTTAGATGAATTTATTAAGTAAAAAATGCATACCGTGCGAGGGGGGAATGGACCCACTCACTGATGTGGAGGTGAGAAATTATATGCCAGATGTTCCAGGCTGGAATGTTTCTTCAGATTCAAAAGAAATTTCTAAAGAATATAAATTTAAAGATTTTATTGGTGCTATTAATTTCGTGAACAAAGTAGCCGAGATTGCCGAAGGGGAAGGGCATCATCCAGACATTAAAATTAACTACAACAAAGTAAAACTCACGCACTCCACACACGCCATCGGCGGGCTCTCTGAAAACGATTTTATTTTGGCGGCTAAAATAGATGCAAGTAATTAAGTATTATGAATTTTGATAAATCTCTTGAAAAAGTAAACTTAACCCCAGAACAGCTCAAGAGGGTTAATGAAATTTATAGAAGACATCACCAGTTTAACGAAGATTTTTATAAAATAGGTAAGAACTATGATGTACTTATAATGTCCTTGTTTAATCTTAGTAAATCAAGAGTGGATATGTTGCTTCGAGATTTAAGAAAAGGAGATGATTATTACGCATTAATTAAATATTTTCCTTTTATGCCTGATCCCACAGCAGAGCGAGATGAGCAAAACCCTTTGTATGTCAATTTGAAAGATTTCCAGACAATAGAACAAGGCTTAGCTACACTCGAAAGAGTAATTGAGGAGATGCAATCAATTCTGGCTTCTTATTTTAAACCTAGAAAACCCGAATAACTTCTAAATAAATGAAATTCTATCTATCATCTTATAGGCTGGGAAATGAAACAGAAAAATTAAAAAAATTAATTCCCAATAAAAAAATTGGTTACATTCCAAATGCACGTGATTATTCTACCGTAGACCCAGAAATAAAAGTGAATCGCACTGACAGGGACTCCGCTTTATTAAATGAACTTGGGATAGAGGCCGAAACAATTGATCTAACTAATTATTTCAATAAAAAAGACGAGCTAAGGAAGAAACTTGAAGAACTTGGCGCTGTGTTTATTAGCGGTGGAAATGTTTTCGTTTTACGGCAAGCAATGAAATTGAGCGGTCTTGATGAAATACTGAAAGAATTTAAAGATAAGAATAATGATTTCCTGTACGCTGGTTATAGCGCAGCTGGGTGTGTTCTTGCGCCAGATTTAAAGGCATATGCAATAGTAGATGATGCGGCGGAAACTCCTTATGGGGGATTGAAAGAAACCATTTGGGAAGGGCTTGGATTCGTGGACTTCGCATTCATGCCTCACTGGGATTCCAATCATCCTGAATCGACAGATATTGATAAAGAAATTGCGTATTGCAAAGAAAATAACATTCCTTATAAAGCTGTTAGAGACGGTGAGGTGATTATTATTGAATAGTCAACGGCTCAACGCTGTTGAGCCGTTAGAAATTCTTGTATTTTCTTGCCGTCGCGGGCGAGCCAGAGTATATTTCCTTCGAGACGCTCAAGGACTTGGTCTATGGCGCGTTTGGCGCCAGGAGCTTCGTGAGTTTTGAAGAATTTTTTGAAAGACGTTAGGTGTTTTTCTTCAGCGCTGGCTCCTATTGCTCTAACAGCTCTTGCGAGTGCGAGCCCACCTTCACCATAGCGAGAAACAAAAGTCTTCCAATTTTTCTGTAAAAAACTCCACCAAATATCACGACCCATAGGGTTCGCTCCCACTCCGGAGAGGATGCTTATGGTGTCTTGAGTGCGCACGGTCTTCGAGAGAGCAAAACCACAAACAAGTTTTAATATTTTTGTATTTTGAAATTCTCCCAAAGCGTGGCCGATGCGGTTCTTCTCTTCGTGTAGAGTTTCTTTTTTATACAATTTTGTCAAATCTGAATATTCTTTCATGCCACCGGAGAAAGCGACTATTCCATACACAGCGCCACGGATATCCGGGTCAATGTGTTTATCTCTTTTCACCAAGTTGAAATATTTTCTAGCGTTTTCGATGACTTTTTTATGTCCTGATTTCCCAAGTCGGTAAATTGTAAGTGAACGTAGGAGGCTGTCGGAATGTAGTTCACCCTTTTTCTTGCTCCATCCGAGCCGAGACAGTAAACCAGAAAATAATTCTATGATAAATTTGTGCAAAATATCCTTCGCTCCAGTTTTTGCGAGAAGTTGTTCGAGTCTAGAGAGACCGGTTGCAATTTCAACCCACACTATATAGTTGGTTTCATTTTTATACGCAGACAAGAATTCCAATGCATTTGTCGTGGGTATTATCCCAGCTTCAGAGAGTGCAAAGAGGTCGCGAATAATGCCGAGCCGGTCCGGAGCGGAAAGTTTTTTATTTTTGACGGGTAGAACTAGCTTCTCCAAAAGTTCTTTGGAATAAGCTACTCGGAAAAATCCACTTTCACCTAAGTTAACTTTATTTTCTCCAAAAATTACTGGAATCTCCCACTTAGTTTTATCTTTTGCTTTTTTCTTGGAAGCGGGACTGGAAAAGAATCTGCTCTGGGATAAATCAATTTTGTCGTTTTTCATCTCGGCTTTGATTACTGGGTATCCTGGCTTACCCGTCCAGTTCTTCATCATTTTAGTCAAAGAGCCTCTGGACTTTTTTGAGATTTTTTCAAAGGCTTGCCAGAGGTGAACGGTCGCAGTATTTTTATAGCTATGTTTTTTCAAGTAATATCGCAGTCCATCTCTGAAATTTTTCTCACCCAAGTAGTCTGCAAGCATGCGGATGACGGATGCGCCCTTTGAATAAGATACCGCGTCGAAGATTTCACCGATTTCATCAGGGTGGTGAACTTCTATTTCAATAGGGTGTGTGCTTAGAAGTGCATCCAGCCGTAGTGCTATACCCAGAGTATCTGTGGCGAAACGCTCCCAAACATTCCATTTTGGGAAAAGTTTACTGATTGCCAAGTATGGAATATACGAAGCGAATCCTTCATTGAGCCACAAATGCGTCCACCACTCCATGGTTACTAAATTACCAAACCACTGATGCGCGAGTTCGTGCGCTATTACTTCTGCGACCAGTTCTTTGGAATCAATGGAAGTATTTTTTTCATCGACTAGAAGCCCTACCTCTCGAAAAGTAATTACTCCCCAGTTTTCCATCGCAAGGGACGAGAAGTCCGGGATAGCCACCATGTCGAGAGTATTGAGCGGGTACGGAATATCAAAATATTTTTCGTAGAATTCAAGGACTCGCACAGTCACATCGAGTGCAAATTTTGCCTGATGCACTTTACCTGGGGTAGTGTAAACACGCACCAAAACGCCACGGCTGGATTTCTTTTCAATAAATTCAAAATCGCCGACGATAAAAGCTAAAAGGTAAGTCGACATTTTAGGAGTGGGGGAGAAGTTTACTACTTCATATCCAGCTTCATGTTCGGAGACGGACACCGGTAAAGTATTTGAAATCGCAGTTTTACCTTTAGGCACTATGAGAGAGACTTTAAAGACTGCCTTGTGTGCTGGCTCATCAAAGCAGGGGAAGGCTCTTCGTGCATCTGTGGCTTCGAACTGAGTCGTAGCCATGTGATGTTCTTTATCTGCGATACTATACTTACTTCTGTAGAACCCGCGCATTTTGTCATTGAGTATTCCACGAAACACAATCACAAGTTTTATTTTTCCTTTTGGAATTAATTTCGGAAAGGCAAAAGTTACGGTTTGATTTTTTTCGTTATATGAAATTTTTGCAAATATTTTATTTTTTCCTATTACTGCATCGGCAGTTTCCACATCTATTTCTTTACTATGCAGTGTAAGAAATTTTGTAGATTTTTTTAGCAATAGATCAATCGTCTCAATTCCAGAAAAGGTGAAATTCTCCAAATCCGGGCGAAGTTGTATGTCGTACTTGATTGGGATGACAGTTTTGGACAGGCGAACGCCTTTTGATTTCATGGCTTCTAGTATAGCTTTTTTCACGAAAAATGCTAATATATAAAGGTGGAAACGGACACTAAAGAGAATGAACAAAATTCCTATAAGATAAAAACGGCTGTGTTTGAGGGTCCGTTTGGGTTGCTTCTTAACCTGGTTGAGAAGCGCCAACTTTTCATAAATGACCTTTCTCTTTCACAGGTAACTGAAGATTATTTGAAATATGTAAATGAACTGAGCGAGGCACAACCAAGAGAAATTTCTAGCTTTATTGTGGTGGCGGCAACACTCATTTTAATAAAGTCGAAGTCTCTTTTGCCTGATTTAGCTCTCACTAGTGAAGAAGAAGGTGATATACGAAGTTTGGAGGAACGACTTCGCCTCTTTGAGCTTTTCGCAAAGCTCGGGGTAAATATAAAAAGCAATTTTGGTAAAAGAATAATTTTTCCAGGAGGGGAGAAGAAAAATGATGTATTGGTATTTTTGCCGGACGGCCAGATAACCAGAGAGTCTATGATGACTTTTGCCAAAGAAGCCCTAGGGAATCTTCCTCAGAAAGTGTCTTTGTCAGAAGTGGAGGTAAAAAAAGTTATCAGTATAGAAGAAATGATAGGTAAGCTTACAGAAAGGATACAAAATTCTCTAAAAATAAACTTCAAAGATTTTGCTGGCAAGGCGGTGACTCGCGAAGAGAAAGTTTTTGTAATAGTTTCTTTTCTTGCTATGCTGGAGCTTGTCAGGAATGGGATATTGCATGCGGTACAGGAAGGCGATTCGGACGATATTATAATAGAAAAAGGAACTGCAAATTAAAATTATGGAAATTGATAAAAAAATAGAAGCGATACTGCTCTGGAGAGGAGAACCGATGTCGAGGAAAAAACTCGCAGAAATTTTGGATGCGAATCAAACAGAAATAAATGAAGCGCTGGAGAAACTAAAAGAAAGTCTGAAGGATAGGGGAATCGTGCTCCTGGAGAAAGATAATGACGTCACTCTCGGCACCAACCCAGAGATTTCTAAACTTATTGAAGACTTACAGAAAGAAGAACTAAACAAAGAGCTCTCAAAAGCAAGTTTAGAAACCCTGTCTATAGTTCTTTACAAGAACGGGGTAAGCCGAGCAGAAATAGACTACATTCGCGGAGTGAATTCTAGCTTTACTCTACGTGCGCTCTCTGTGCGTGGGCTTGTAGAGAGAACCATAGACCCAAAAGACAATAGACGCTATATTTACAATCCGAGCTTTGAATTATTGTCTTTTATGGGGATAAAGTCAGTGGAAGAATTGCCTGAATTTAAGGAGGTAAATGGTGGAATTGAAACAGCAGCCAAAAATTTAGCAGAAATGACTGAGGAGGACGGAAATGCAACAGGGAACTAATAAACACCACTTACTAATTTTTGTTCTATCAATTTTTGCTCTAGTGGCAATTTTGTTTTCTGCCGGGAACTTTAAGTTAAATGAAGAAGTAAGGTTTGAAGTGGAGGGTGCAAAGAAATTGCAAGCTACTCTGGCAAACATACCCGTGTTGGCCAAGGCTGTGTCGGTGTATGACGTCACAGAAAATAGAAAAATTTACGGCAAAGAAGATGCTATTTCGTTACCGTTTGCTTCGCTCGTGAAAACCATGACCGTGATTGTGGCTTTAAACCAAAGAGGATTGAACGACATTATAATTACTTCTCCAAATTCAGTAAGCCAGGCTGGAGACTTTGGACTCTTTGCGTATGAAAAGTGGAGGGTAGGGGATTTGGCGAAGTTCACTCTTCTTTCTTCGGCAAACGACGGAGCGTATGCTTTTTCCGAAGGAGACGAAACTTTTGTAGAAAAAATGAATGCCAAAGCACGAAGAATCGGAATGGCAAAAACTTTTTTCCTCAGTGCTACCGGACTCGACTTTGATTTAGAGCACCCGAGTGCTTTCGCTTCAGCGGAAGATGCGAACACCATGGCCATATATGCGCACCGAGCGTATCCGGAAATTTTCAGCGCTACTACTCTGCCAGATATAAATTTAAAATCCGAATCAGGCTTCGTGCATAGTTTTAAAAACACAAATATTATCATAGAAAAAATTCCGAATTTATTATTTTCCAAAACTGGCTACACAGTGCTGGCTGGAGGCAACCTAACCATAATATTTAAAAATAAAAATGAGCATGAGATAGCTGTTACTGTCTTGGGTTCAACTTTTGAGGGGCGATTTACGGATATGGAAAATATTGTGAATTTGTTGTATAGTTTATAGATGGAAGCAGAAACCAAAATCTGCCAAAACTGTAAACAAAGTTTCACTATTGATTCAAACGACTTTGGATTTTATGAAAAAATAAAAGTTCCTCTTCCCACTTGGTGTCCTCCGTGTAGGAGTTTGAGGAGATTGTCCTGGAGAAATACTCTTAACCTATACAATAGAAATTGTGATTTGTGTGGCCAGAATACTCTGTCGATGTATGCTCCAGATTCTAATCTGGTGGTTTATTGCGTAAAGTGTTTTTGGAGTGATAATTGGGACCCCTATAAATATGCACAAGATTTTGACCCTAAAAAATCTTTTTTTGAACAGTACATGGAGTTAAATAGTAAAGTGCCAAAAATGGCGTTGGTTAATGATGATGGAATCGGTAGTGTAAATAGTCCATTTTGTAATGACTTTGCGTTTTCTAAAAATTGTTACATGGTGTTTATAGCATGGAAGCTCGAGAATGTTATGTATTCTATGCTTATAAACAAGGGGCGAGAAATTTGCGATTGTCTTGGCGCAGAAGAAGCTTGTGAATTTATGTATGAGTCTATGATTATCGATGGATGCTATAGATGTCGAAATGTTGTGTATGGGAGTACATTAACAGACTGTGATTTCTGCTATGACTGTAGAGAGTGCGCAGATTGTTTAATGTGTACAGGCTTACGAAACAAAAAATATTGTTATAAAAACAAAGAATATTCAAAAGAGGAATATGAAAAAATTATGGAATCGTATGCTCTTCATACAAGAAATGGTTGGCAAAGAGCGCAAGGTGAATTTAATGAATTTATATTAAGTTATCCGCGTCGTTTTGCGGCACTAAGGAATACAGTTAGTTGCACAGGCAATGACATGACTAGGTCTAAACATACTCGGGATTCTTTCTTTGCTTCATTTAGCGAAGAATCACGTTATGTTATTAATGGAGTTACATTTAAAGATTGTTATGACCTCTCCGGAGGAGGAGAAACAGAGTGTTGCTACGAGGCTCTTACCCCAGACCATTCTTATAATAATTTCTTCAGTATGCAGTGCTGGGAAGATAAAGAAATTGCTTACTGTGAAAATTGTTTTTCTTCCAGTAATCTTTTTGGTTGCATTAGTATTAAAAAAGGGGAATATGTTATTTTAAATAAAAGATACAAAAAAGAAGAATACCTTACTCTTAAAGATAATATTATTGAGCATATGAAAAAGACAGGAGAATGGGGAGAATTTTTTCCAAGTAACTTTTCTCACTTTGGTTATAACGAAACCGAAGCGCAGGATTTACATACTCTTTCGCGCGAAGAGGCACTCGCACGAGGTTTAAAATGGCAAGATAATATTCAATTGACGACCGGCCAAGAAACAATTAATCAAAAAGATATTCCAGATAGCATCACAGATGTATCAGAATCCATAATAAAAGAAATACTTAAATGTGAATCCTGTTCCAGGAATTATAAAATAACGGAAAATGAACTGATATTTTATAAAAGAATGAATGTGCCCATTCCACGGTTTTGCTTCTTTTGTCGTAATACCCGTAGAGTAAAATTACGTAACCCGTTTAAGCTCTGGCACAGGTCTTGTATGTGTGAAAAAGATAATCACTCACACGAGGCAGGGAAGTGCGAAGTGGAATTTGAAACTTCTTATGCACCTGAGAGGCGGGAAATCATATATTGCGAGAAATGTTACCAAGCAGAGGTTTATTAACGGCGGAGCGGCGTTGAGCCGTTGGCGGCATCTTGCCGTTAGGTAGTGTGCCAAGCCATTGAACCTATACGGGTTTATTGACTGTATTATTTTTTTATGCTATTATATAAAAGTATTTTTGCCCTTTTAAACAAGAGTTTTGGCTACGATTGGATTGGTTTAGTCAGGTTTCCAAAATTTGGAATTTTGATTTAACCAATTCAACCACTAACCAATTCAACCCATAATCCTCATGAAAGAACTCATTAATACCTATCGCAAGGATGATCCGTACGCGTTGTTGCCGATGGATCGTGACCTTTTTTATAAAGGTATCTGCGAAGGAAAATTTCAGGATCTCTTGATTGAGGTCGTTCAGATTTTCCTTTTCAAGCCTAACGGCTTACTTGCGCTCCAAAAACGTGCAACGAACAAAAAACACAACCCTGGACTTTTGGATAAGTCGATTGGTGGACACATCACCTCTGGACAGACTCCCAAACTCACTGTTATGGGAGAAACCATTCAAGAGCTGGGCACAGCGGCATATGTGTCTGACGACACCGACGAGTTTGGCAGAGTGGTGGCAATGCTCGAGAAGCATACCGACACCGTTTCGCTGGCCTTGCGTATCGAAACCGTCGATATCTTCGTTAAAAAAGTTATCGGCGGCGAGAGGTTCACGGTGGGCAACAGATCGCACATTTATTTTGCTGTATACGACGGTGCCCTCCGTTTCAAAGACAGTGAAGCTGCAGGTATCAATTATTTTTCATTAGAGGATTTGAAGGAACAAATGGAAAATAGTCCGTCTTCGTTTACAGACGATATGCATTATTATCTCAATGCATATTGGAATCGAATGCTCGATTTCCGAACGAGATGGCTTCACGTCTGAATGTATCATAAGTGTGTCCATGTGCCGCTTGTAAGAGCCGAGCTTTTACAGGCGGCTTCTTATTTTCTAGTCAATTTTATAATTAAAGTTCCAACTTCACGTCATCTCAACGGCAGAGCGGCGCTCCGCCGTTGGGGATATACTAAAAAAGGCTTAATTCTGCTATACTAAATTCTATGTTTATGGACTTGGTTAAAATATTTCTGCCGACCACAGTGGCCTTTTTTCTGGGTATTTTCATTACACCAGTTGCCACGCACTTTTTTTATAAATACAAAATGTGGAAGAAATACTCCCGAAATGAGGGAGTTGACTCTCCGGATTTTCCTAAGATTCACAACGAGCAAGAAGAACTAAATACTCCTAGGGTAGGTGGGATGATTGTCTGGGTTTCGGTTCTTCTGACCGTGTGTTTCTTTTATTTTTCTTCTATTTTATTTCCTTCTAGTGAGTCTCTCAAAATGAATTTTCTGAGTCGCAATCAAACCGTGATACCGTTTTTCACTCTTCTACTCGGAGCGCTTCTCGGACTCTGGGATGACTTGATTCAGATTTACGGCAAGGGAAAATTCGCGCACGACGATGTTTCTTGGCGCAAATGGAAAGCTTGCCTAGTGGCGCTCATTTCACTTCTAATCGGTGTCTGGTTTTTTTACAAGCTTGGCATGACAAGTGTTCACATTCCTTTCGGTGGGGAATTTTATTTAGGAATTTTAATTATTCCATTTTTTATTTTAGTATCACTCGCGACGTTCTCTGGGGGAGTGATAGACGGTATAGACGGACTCTCTGGTGGTATTTTCGCTTCAATTTTCGCTGCCTACTCTGTAATCGCTTTTACCAATGAGCAGATAGACTTGGCTGCTTTTTCTGCTGTGGTGGCGGGCGGGACATTAGCATTTCTGTGGTTCAATATTCCACCCGCCAGATTCTATATGGGTGAGACCGGTATCATGGCGCTCACCATCACGCTCGCTACGCTCGCGTTCCTCACTGATTCAGTTTTCATTCTGCCGGTGGTTGCGTTGCCTTTAGTTATAACGTCACTTTCAGTAATTTTACAAATTGCCTCAAAAAAATGGAGAGGAAAAAAAATATTCCGGCTGGCACCGATTCACCATCACTTCGAGAGTATAGGCTGGCCTTCTTATAAAGTCACCATGCGTTTCTGGATTTTATCAGTTGTTTTTTCAATTATAGGAGTAATCTTGGTAGTTATTAGTAGATAAAATGAAAGGAAAAAAAGCAGATAGATTTTTTCTAATAGTGGTGATTCTTTTAATTGCAGTGGGTTTGGCTATGTTTGTTTCTGCCTCGCTCGGTATTCTCGCTAAAAATAAAGACATTTTTTATGGAGTATTACGGAGCCAGCTGGTGCTGGGTCTCGGTTTTGGTTTAATCGGGATGTATATCGCTCTGAAAATAGACTACAAGCTCTGGTGCAAATATTCTTTTTATATATTTTTGGGCGCAATACTTTTAACCGCGGCTGTTTTTATTCCAAATCTGGGGGTGACACATCAGGGAGCAGAGAGATGGATAGGGCTCGGCCCGGTGTCCTTTCAGCCAGTGGAACTTTTGAAATTTGCTTTCGTGATTTATTTCGCGGCGTGGCTCTCTTGGGTCAAACATCGAGCAGATGATTTTAAATTTGGTATTCTGCCTCTATGCATAATGCTTGCAGTTATCGCTCTTATTTTATTTAAACAACCAGACACAAAAAGTTTCATTTTAATTTCCGTTACCGGTTTTGCTATGCTTTTTCTCTCTGGAGTAAAGCTCCGAAAAATTTTCGGACTAGGAGCCATAGCCGGACTAGTGCTCTGTCTACTCGTTTTCTTTACTCCATACCTCCAAGACAGAGTCAAAACATTTATTAACCCTGGCGATGACCCACAAGGGGCATCTTATCAGATTCAGCAATCCCTAATCGCCCTTGGCTCCGGAGGAATTTTAGGACGAGGGTATGGACAGAGTATACAGAAATTTAGCTACTTGCCAGAACCACAAGGAGACTCTATATTTGCCGTAGTAGGGGAGGAGCTGGGATTTATCGGAGCCATAGCCATCATAATTCTTTACTTGCTTTTCGCTCTGCGCGGATTTCGGATTGCCAATAATTCTCCAGACCTTTTCAGTAGACTTTTAGTCTCTGGAATTGTTATACTGATTATGGCTCAATCGTTTATGCATATTGCTTCCATTATCGGGGTTTTCCCGTTGACTGGAGTGCCCCTGGTTTTCATGAGTCACGGTGGAACATCTCTCATGATAGACCTGGTAGCCATAGGTATAGTGCTTCAAATATCCAAGTTTCAGCGTAAACCAGCATAAATAAAACTTAAAATTATGAAAATAGTTTTTACGGGAGGAGGAACAGGCGGACACTTTTATC
>CAYQPS010000003.1:0-22826 GCA_964419555.1 uncultured Candidatus Saccharibacteria bacterium
TTCACGAAGACGGTGAACCTGTCGATCCCGGATCAGGGCACGCGGACTTCGGTGGAGAAGTAGAGCGGGTGTTGCGCGCCATCGATTCAGTACTTCTTTTGGTGGACGCCGTCGAAGGACCGATGCCTCAGACCAGATTTGTTCTTAAGAAATCTCTAGAGCTAGGTCTGAAACCAATAGTGGTAATAAATAAAATAGATAAACCGGCTTCCGACCCCCACCGCGTGCACGATGAAATCTTGGATTTATTTTTTGAACTAGGTGCAAGCGAGGAACAGGCAAATTTTGAAACGATTTACGCCATTGGTAGAGAGGGCAAGGCATTTAAAAATTTGGGTGATGAATCCAAAGACCTTTCACCGCTTCTTGATTTAATTTTAGAAAAAGTTCCGGAAGCCTCTCTTGACGAGAATGGTAAAATGTCCGCGCAGGTTTTTAACCTAGGTTATGACAATTTCTTGGGCAGAATGGCAGTGGCTCGAATTTATTCCGGAAAAATTTCATCTCCCGCTGCAGTTTTTGTGAAAGGAAAGCAAGGAACTAGGTCAGGCAAGATAACTAAACTTTTCACTTTTGAGGGAATAACCAGAACAGAAGCAGAAAGCGCAACTTCGGGGGACATTGTACTGCTCGCTGGCATTCCGGATATTTATATTGGAGAAACCATCTGTGAAGACGAGAGTGTAGAACCAAAACCAGCCATTGCCATAGATGAGCCGACACTTTCTCTTAATTTTTTAGTAAATGATTCTCCTTTTGCCGGCAAGGAAGGGAAATTTGTCACTTCTAGGCAAATAAAGGAGAGGCTCGAAAAAGAACTTGAAATAAATGTGGGACTCCGAGTAGATTTTTCTCCAGAGCAAGGCGACACGTCAGGACCTAGCTTCTTTAAAGTTTACGGTAGGGGAGAACTTCACGTTGCAATACTGCTCGAGAACATGCGTCGAGAAGGATTTGAGATACAAGTGTCAGAGCCGAAAGTAATCATCAAAGAAGAAGGGGGAGTAAAGACCGAACCATACGAAGAATTAGTGATTGATGTGCCCATTGAAGCTTCTGGTAGTGTTATAGAAAAGATAGGCAAGCGCCGAGGCATCATGAAGGACATGGAAGAAAAAGAAGGCATTGCTCGAATTATTTTTGACATCCCAACGCGTGGGTTACTCGGCTATCGCGGAGAATTTATAATTAATACGAAGGGCGAGGGCATCATGTCTTCTCGAGTTACTGGATTTAAAGAATACGCTGGGGAGATAAAAAAGCGAGAGTATGGTTCTATGGTTTCTATGGCTCCTGGCAAGGCTGTGGCCTTCTCCCTTGCAAATTTACAAGAACGTGGTATTATGTATATTGAGCACGGAACAGAGGTGTATGAAGGAATGGTTATCGGGAACGTTCTCAAGGGAGAGGATATGTCAGTAAACCCTACCAAAGGCAAGCAACTTACGAATATGCGTGCCTCTGGGACGGATGAAGCCATATATCTAAATCCGCCTTTCATTTTAAGCATTGAGCGGGGACTTGAAGTAATGAGTGCAGATGAATATCTCGAAATTACTCCTAAATCTGTCCGTCTTCGAAAAAAATATTTGACAGATATTGACCGAACCCGCGCCGACCGAGTGGCTAAGAGTTAGTACGTCACCATTTTCTATAATAAGTTTGACATCAAGTCAAATACGTGCATAATATATAGGTAAGTTTTAAATTGAAAAAGAGTTATGTCTACATCACTATCATTCAAACCAAAACAGGTTACTAAAAAAATAACATCACATCTCCAAGACCGCGCTCGCGATGTTATCATGAGCCGTTTCGGATTGGATTCAAACGCAGAGCAAAAGACTCTTGAAGAAATAGGAGCAAAATATGGCATCACTCGTGAGCGTGTTCGACAGATTGAAGAAGTAGCCCTAAATTTAATCAAAAAATCCGAAGCCTTTAAAGGAGAACAAGCTGTTTTTGAGGAGTTGAAACAACTAATACATTCGTTGGGAGGAATCGTAGCAGAGCACGAACTTCTACCTCATATATCAAAAGACAAGGCAGTTCACAATCATGTGAAATTTTATTTGGCCCTTAGCGACTCTTTTAAGAAACATCGAGAAGATGACCACTTTCACACTCGCTGGAGCGTGAGTGACGAGATGGCGTCCAAGGTTCACGATTCTCTCAAGAAACTTTATGCAAGTTTAAATGATGAAGATCTCATCCCGGAGTCTGAGATGATTAAAAAGTTTCTTGACCACATAAAAGACATTTCGGACCAATTCAGGAATGCAGAAATAGCCAAGCGATGGCTCTCTATGTCTAAAACTATTTCGAAGAATCCATTGGGAGAATGGGGTAAAGCACATTCTCCAAACATTCGCACTCGCGGAGTGAAGGACTTTGCTTTTCTTGTGATGAGACGTCACGGTTCGCCGATGCATTTCAAGGAAGTCGCAGACTCTATTTCAAAAGTTTTTGGTAAGAAGACTCACTATGCTACCTGCCACAACGAGCTCATCAAGGACCCTAGATTTGTACTTGTCGGACGAGGGCTGTACGCTTTAGCTGAATGGGGGTACAAGGCGGGTGTCGCTCGCGAGGTTATCCGAGATATTCTTAAAAAAGAAGGCCCACTGTCAAAAGAAGAAGTGGTGGATAGAGTAATGAAAGAAAGATATTTCAAAAAGAACACTATTTTAGTTAATCTAGTTAACCCGAAATATTTCAAAAAGAACAAAAATGGGCTCTATTCTCCGGCCTAGGTTGTTTCTGGTTGTATTTTAGTTTGTTTTGTTTTATGTTAAAATAAGAGAATGGCTGACAAAAATTCTGCCGAACCCCCTTTCTCGGGCATATTAAGTCATTACTGGCTACACATTTTAGCCATAATTTTTTTGTTTTTCGTTTGGAAATTTGGAGTAGTAAAAGAAGTTTTGTCTGTGATTGGCACACTCCTACTTTGCTACATTTCCTTTAAATTTTGGCTACACTACATCCAGCAAGACTTTATTTCCGGCATTACTTGGGTGCTTCTCGAAGTTATTCCTCCGCGTGAAGTGTTGCGCTCCCCGGAAGCTATGGAGCTTTTCTTGACCAATGCTCTTTATCACATGAGTAACAAAGGAGGCAAGGAAGAGTATTGGCAGGGAGCAGTCTGGTTTTGGTTCTCACTTGAGATTGTCTCTATTGACGGACAAGTTCATTTTTATATACGCACTCCTTCTCGTATACAGGGCCTTATTGAAACCCAGATGTATGCTCAATACCCACAAGCGCAAGTGAGAGTGGTAGAAGATTATACTTTGGCGGTTGATGAAATTTCTCCCAAAAGTGCCTGGAATGCCTGGGGGGCTGAATTTAAGTTAGACAAGCACGAAGCTTTTCCAATTAAAACTTATGTTGATTATAAGTTAAACGATGACCCAAAGGAAGAATATAAAATTGACCCTATTTCTCCACTGATAGAATTTTTTGGTTCGCTTCAAAAAGGAGAACAAGCTTGGATGCAACTTGTCATTACCCCTTCTAAGAAAGAATTTCATACAGAGGGTACTTGGTTTGGACATCACGATTGGGTAAAAGAATCAAGAATTCAAATACAGAAAATGTTGTTACCTTTTACTGCGGAACGTTCCAAGGTGTCAAATCCAAGCGATATCTCAAAAGAAATTCGTTCCCCAAAGTTCATGGATGATGTCGTGGAAGCAATGAGTAAAAAGATTTCCAAAGTTGGTTTTGAAGCCGGCATTAGAGTTATGTACGTTGCCAAGAAAGAGATATTTCCGCCCGGAAAGCGAACAAATAATTCCAGAAATATTCGTCTGATTTTTCGTCAATATGCAAAGCCAGACTGTAATCAGCTGGAACGTTGCAACCCGACCCAAGGAGATGCTTATGGCGGAATATTTTCAATTGGCCCAGAGCTGGTTATGAAAATAAGCGACAGAATGCTTACTGAATATCGGGAAAGATCTTTCTTTCACAATGCCATGCGCCACACACTTCTAGCTGATAAATTTCCGATTCCTTGGCCTATTTCTCCTTTTCTCATTTTAGGCTACAAACACCAGCACACCTACGTCTTAAATACCGAAGAAATAGCTACACTTTGGCATTTTCCTGGCCAAATACTCAAAGTTCCTACTCTGGAGCGTATCGAGTCCAAAGAAGCTTCTCCACCTCCAAACTTGCCGATATAATTTATGGATTCTATATATTTTTCAAATAAAAAGATTGCCTTTTATGTATTGGGAGTGCTTGCAATCTTGCTGTTTAGTTACTTTTTATTTTTCAGCGCGCCGAATGGTTTCAAGGCAGGAGCTATGGTAAATATAGAACGTGGAGCTGGGCTCCGAAATGTATCTTATCAGCTCAAGAATGAGCATATTATCCGTTCTAGGCTAGCCTTCGAAGTTTTTGTGATAATTTATGGCGGAGAAAAACATTTAATCCCCGCAGATTATTTATTTGAAAACAAATTACCAGTTTTTGAAATAGCGAGACGCGTATCAGAAGGTGAGACTCATTTGGCTCCGATTAAGATTACGATTCCAGAAGGTTTCGATGTTTTTGATATTGCGGAAGCCCTCGATACCAATCTACCTAGCTTTGATAGAGGAAAGTTTCTGCAAAAGGCGGAGCTCAAAGAGGGCTATCTTTTTCCAGATACCTATTTTTTCTTTACAACCGACAATGAAGAAGTGGCATTTCGGTTGATGAGTGAAAATTTTGAAAAGAAAATCGAACCCATTCGGCCGAAAATTATAGCAATCGGTAAAACGGAAAAAGAAATCATAATAATGGCCTCTATTATTGAAAAGGAAGCAAAAGGAGAAACTGACCGGGGATTTATCTCTGGGATCTTATGGAAAAGACTGGCACAAGGCATGCCACTCCAAGTGGATGCTGCACCAGAGACTTATAAAGTGAAAGGATTACCAAAGAGTCCAATTGCCAACCCTGGTCTTTCTTCCATAAATTTCGCCATCTATCCAGAGAATTCTCCTTATCTTTACTATCTCCATGACAGTGAAGGTGGTATTCACTTTGCTCGTAATTTTGAAGAGCACAAAGCAAATAAAGAAAAATATTTAAAATAAAAATGAAAAAACACAACTTAGCTTTTATTGATATAGAAACCACTGGACTCAACGTTCTAGTACACGAGATTGTCGAAATAGGTTGTGTTCTGACGACTTCCCAATACGAGGTGATTGAGGAATTTGATTTAAAAATTAAACCTGAGCGAATAGAGGACGCTGAACCTGTTTCGCTTAAAATCAGTGGATATAATGAAAAGGAATGGCAAGGAGCGCATACTCTATCTGAGGCCATGAAAATTTTTTCTGCAAAGACGAAAGATTTTATAATGGTAGGGCAAAACGTAGCCTTTGATTCTGGATTTTTAGAACATGCTTTTGCTAAAACAAAAATTTCAAATAGTATGCATTATCATAAGCTAGATACAATTTCCATCGCTTGGGCAAAGCTCCACAGAGAGCCGGACTTGGAACATTTTTCTTTGCGTGAAATGTGTCTGCGTTTCGGTATAAAAAATGATTCTCCACATCGTGCCCTATCAGACGCCCGAGCGACCTTTGAGCTTTACAAAAAGCTGATGGAATTGTAATATCAACGGCTCAACGGCGTTGAGCCGTTAGAACTTGATGTATGGTAAAGATTTCAAATAACAAGAAAACTGTATTTGTCGGCCTCTCGGGCGGAGTGGATAGCTCAGTTTCTGCCGCCATTTTACAGAAACAAGGCTATGATGTCGTTGGGGTTTTTATTCGTACCTGGCATCCTGATTTTTTGGAGTGCAATGAAGAGGAAGAGCGCCTAGATGCCATACGCGTAGCCGCTCATTTAAATATTCCATTTCTTACTTTTGATTTAGAGAGTGTTTACAAAAAAGAAGTTGGAGACTATATGATTTCAGAATATAAAGCTGGCCGAACACCGAATCCAGACGTAATGTGCAACAAACATGTAAAGTTTGGAGCATTCCTTAAAAAGGCGCTTGCGATGGGTGCGGATTATGTTGCTACTGGGCACTATGCCATCAATAAAGATTCTTCTTTGTTGAAAGGCAAAGATGAGTCAAAAGACCAAAGTTATTTTCTTTGGACACTCAAACAAGAACAGCTGAGTAAAGTTTTATTTCCCGTTGGGGGACTAAAGAAAACAGAAGTACGCAAGCTTGCAAAAAAATTTACTTTGCCAGTCGCAGAAAAGAAGGACAGCCAGGGCATATGTTTTTTGGGACCAGTAGATTTGAAAGAATTTTTGAAGCATTACATTAAGTCAAAAAAAGGTAAAGTAGTGAATGAAAAAGGGGAGACAATCGGCTGGCATCCGGGGGCTGTCTTTCATACGCTAGGTGAGAGGCATGGTTTTTCAATTACCAAAAAGAGTCCAAATGATGGACCATATTACATAGTTGCTAAAGATATAAATAAAAATACTTTGACTGTTTCCCAAAATAAAACTTTTTCTCATTCTAACATTCTAACGAATGTTGGTATAGAAAATACAAACTGGATTTCTGAGATTCCAAGCTCAAGCAAAAATTACACAGCTCAGATTCGTTATCACGGAGAATTTTTGCCGTGTAAGGTTAAAGTCATTAGTAAAACTAACGCAGAAGTTATCTTCCAGAAACCAGTTTTAGTCGCAGGAGGACAATCTGTCGTGGTTTATGATAAGGACGTTTGCCTCGGTGGTGGAGTGGTTGTCTAACTATTGTTTAGTTGTTATAATGCTCAAATATGGAATCATCATTTTTTGCACAAAATAGTGAAGTAATTTTAAGATTAGTGGTAGCGGTCGGTCTCGGTATGCTCATAGGGGCGGAGCGCATTTTGGTTCACAAGGAGGCAGGTATGAAAACTCATGCATTGGTTTCTCTGGGGGCCGCGATATTTATAATCATTTCTGAGACAATCTCTATACAATATGCGAACATAGGGGGTTTTGACCCGACAAGAATTGCTTCTCAGATAATAGTGGGTATAGGATTTTTGGGCGCAGGTGCGATAATTTTACAAGGGAACAGACTGCTTGGTTTGACTACCGCTGGTGGACTTTGGGTTACAGCTGGCATCGGCATG
This sequence comes from uncultured Candidatus Saccharibacteria bacterium, assembly GCA_964419555.1. GTDB lineage: Bacteria > Patescibacteriota > Minisyncoccia > Phycocordibacterales > UBA9973 > UBA9973. The sequence goes on from CAYQPS010000003.1 coordinate 7,101, forward strand.
GCCTCTGGTTTCGGACTTTTTAGCTTGGCGATAATTTCCACTTTCCTTATACTTTTCATTTTGGTTGTAGTTTTTTTCTTAGAGAAACCAATTCGAAAAATTTCTGACAGCTTGAGCAGTAAGTCTCCCGAATAACTTAGTTTTTTTAATGTATGCAATCAAACGAAGTCAGAGAAAGGTTTCTAAAGTTTTTCGAAGCACGAGGGCATAAAATAATTCCCTCAGCGTCTTTAGTGCCGGAAAATGATCCTTCGGTGCTTTTCACTACAGCAGGAATGCAACAGTTCAAGCCTTTCTACATGGCGCCAGAGAGTGCGGTAAAAGATTTTGGAGTAAAAAATGTTGTTTCTGTGCAAAAATGTATTCGCACTGGCGATATAGATGAAGTTGGAGATGACACACACCTGACATTTTTTGAGATGTTAGGGAATTTTTCCTTTGGTGGATATTGGAAGAGTGAAGCCATAGAGTATGCTTACGAATTTATAACCAAAGAATTAAACCTTACCATTGATTACGTGTCTATTTTTAAAGACGAAACAAGTGGAATTCCAGCTGACGAAGAATCTAGAGAAATATGGCAGAAAATTGACTCGAAATTGAAAATAAAAGAACACAAGAAGGAAGATAATTTTTGGGGACCGACAGGAGAGGAAGGTCCATGTGGTCCAACAACGGAGATTTACATAAACGGCGTTGAAATTTGGAATATTGTTTTCAATGAATTTTATAAAACGAGAGAAGGGGAGTATAAGCCATTGGATACCAAAGGTATTGATACAGGCATGGGACTAGAGAGACTTTTAGTTCAAGTGCAGAAAAAAAATAATGTATATGAAACAGATTTGTTTAATAATGAAAAAACTCGGGAAGAACGAGTTGTTGTAGACCACGTCAAGGCGTCCCTTTTCATGATTTCAGATGGAGTAATTCCTTCAAATACAGGGGCTGGATATATTCTTAGAAGGTTGATTCGCAGGGCAGTTAGATTCTCAAAAAATTCATTGGTACAGGAAATTGAAAAGATAAAGAAAATTTACGAAAACGTATACGAGCTTGATGATAAGGGAGAAATAGAAAAAGAAGAGAGTAAATTTAGAGAAACACTGCATCGGGGTCTTAAAGAATTTGAGGCAGGTGTGGATCCCTTTGTTTTATTTTCTACTTACGGCTTTCCAATAGAATTGACCATAGAACTGGCAAAAGAAAAAGGGAAAGAAATAGACCTGGAAGATTTTAATAAAAAAATGGCTGAGCATCAGAAATTATCTCAAACTTCTTCTGCCGGTATGTTCAAGGGCGGACTTGCGAATCACGATGAAAAGACAATTAAATTACACACTGCGCACCATTTGCTTCTAGCAGGACTTCAAGCGGTGGTAGACAAAAATATAAAACAAAGGGGAAGTAATATTACTGAAGAACGTTTGCGTATAGATTTTCTTTGCGACCATAAACTAACTGAGGAGGAAAAGAAAAAAGTGGAAGATTGGGTAAACGAAAAGATCCAAATGAAACTCGATGTCGTCCGTCGCGAGATGCCACTTTCGGAAGCGGAAAAAATCGGTGCAGAAATGGAATTTGGCACTAAATATCCGGATATAGTGTCGGTTTACTTTATTGAAGACCCCGCCGGGGACGGGGCAGGCAAAGGAGGCAAAGTTATATCAAAAGAGTTTTGCGGGGGTCCACATGTGGCAAATACAGGTGAGCTCGGAAAATTTAAAATTCTTAAAGAAGAGGCTGTTTCTGCTGGAATACGTAGGATAAAAGCTGTGCTATAATTTATACATGGGTATTTTTTCTGGACAAAATACAAAAAAAGAACTGGTATTAGTTTTTGGTATCGGGTCTTCTTCTGTCGGAGGAGCTCTTTTTTATATGGAAAAATCCAATAAGCCGAGAATAGTTTTTTCTGTTCGCGAGCCCATTTTGGTACTGGATGAAGTTGATGTTGACCAGCTTCTTTCTCTTACTATGAAGTCTCTTTCCGTGGTTGCTAACAAAATTTTTAAAAAAGGATTTGGCATGCCTTCAAAGATTTTTTGTGTCCTTTCTTCTCCTTGGTACGCTTCTCAGACTAGAGTCATTAAACTTAAAAAAAATGCACCTTTTGTATTTACTCCAAAGTTAGCCGATAGCTTAATTCAAAAAGAAATAAGTCTTTTTGAAGAAGAACATAAACAAAATTATGCTCATACTGGAAGCAAGGTTTTACCGATTGAAATCAAGAACATGAAAGTAATGTTAAATGGTTACGAGACCAGTGACCCTACCAACCAAAAGACCAAAGAGATAGAGATGACTATTTTCATATCTATGAGCTCGGAGCAGTTTTTGGAGAAAGTGCAAGAGACCATTCGCCATTATTTTCACAAACAAGACATAAAGTTTTCTTCTTTTGTTATGGCCTCTTTTGCTGTGGTGCGAGATTTGTTTGTGCAAGAGGAAAATTTTCTCTTAGTTGATATTGGCGGAGAAATGACAGATATATCCATGATAAAAAAAGATGTTTTACGAGAATCTATTTCTTTCCCTCTAGGCCGAAATTTCATTACACGAGGAGTTGCCACAGCACTTAGTTGTCCGCTTCCCGAAGCACAGTCTCTCTTTTCGGCATACAAAGATGGACATATTGCAGAATCTACATTAAAAGGTCTTGAGCCGGTCATAAATAAATTAAAAACAGAATGGCTACAGAAGTTTCAAGAATCTCTAGCCAATCTTTCCAACGACATTTCTATTCCAGCCACTGTTTTCATATCGGTAAACCAGGATCTAGCAAATTTTTTCTCTGAAACCATAAAAACGGAGCAGTTCAATCAATACATTTTAACCGAGTCTAAATTTAAAGTTATATTCTTGGGAACAGAAGTTCTTCATGGGGTGGCGAATTTCGAGGACGAGGTTACTCGCGATTCGTTTACGATTATGGAAGCCGTATATATCAATCGTTTTTTCAACTAAAACGTGTTAAAATAAAACATATATGCCTAAAGATTTCTTTCAAGACATGGTCAGAGTCAAAAGAGCAGAGAGAGAAAAAATCTCTGCTGTGGCACCTGCGCCTGTTGTAAAAGTTGTCAAAAAAGAAGAACCCAAACAGCCAGTTGAAAGTCCTGAAGTGAATACGAAATTTGTTTCAGTTTACGATGTGATGGATGACGGTATGGATGACAAAGGAAAGCCAAAAAGCCCCAGAGGAAAGCATACGCTTTGGTTTGTAGCGCTAGCTTCTTTTATATTTTTCATTTTTGCTGTCTCTTTTTTATTTACCGGAGCTAAAATTACAGTCAATCCAAAAATAAGGGATTTACCTTTAGATCAAATTTTTTCAGCAGTTAAGGATGGGAGCACAGAAGACTTGCCTTTTGATCTGGTGGTTCTCTCTGGAGAAGAAAGTAAAACTATAGCTGGTGGGGAAGAGACAGATGTCGTTAAAAGGGCGGAGGGTACCGTGCTGATTTACAACGCTTTTAGTTCTGCCAATCAACGACTTGATATCGACACTAGGCTCGAAGGTTCAAACGGTAAAATTTACAAAACGAAAACATCAACGATTGTACCAGGAATGAAGGGAAGCACGCCCGGCTCGGTTGAAGTGGCAATTTATGGTACAGAAGCAGGAGAGGCATATAACAGCGCTCCGCTCGATTTTAACATTTTTGGTTTCAAAGGAACACCAAAGTATGAAAAATTCTATGCCAGATCAAAAGGAGAGATTGCCGGGGGTTTTAAGGGCAAAGCTATTTCTGTTTCCGATACTGAAAAAGCAGCTGTGGCAACCGAACTCAAGGAGGCGCTTCAAACCAAACTTTTCAAAAATGCCACCGAACAGATTCCCGAAGGCTTTATTTTATTTAAAGATGCCACGCTCTTGATTATCACGAATGAGACTGTTGGTGTCACTTCCAAAGACGGCATGGTTCCGTTAACAGAGAAGGGCACACTTTATGGACTTCTTTTTGAAGAAAAGAAACTAACTCAAAAAATCACCGAAGCCTTGGTTCCAGAATACGACGGCAGTGAGGTTTATATACCAAACATCCAAAATCTGACTTTTTCCACTACTAATAGAAATGTTTTAGCAACAGACGTGAAAAGCATAAATTTCAGCCTCTCCGGTGCTCCGACCATAGTATGGGTGGTGGATGAAGGTAAGCTCGTCACCGACCTGTTAGGTAAGAAGAAAAAAACTTTTGAACAAATTTTATCTCAATATGTAAACATTAGTTCTGCAGACTTAGCCCTTAGTCCATTTTGGAAAATGTCTCTTCCTACAAAAGAGAAGAGTATAAAAATAATCGTAAATTATCCTAAATAGTTGTTAATACTTTTAATTTGACGCTTTTCTTTAAATTTGTTAGTATAATAACAGCAAAATGATCGACTCCAAAAACGAAAAAGTTTTGACAGCAAGAGGTGTTGTCACTGAAGCCCTGCCCTCGACATTATTTAGAGTCAAAATGGATAATTCCGGGGAAGAAGAAGGAGGTGAGCAGAAAGAGATTTTAGCTTACTTGTCGGGGAAAATGCGAATGCACAGAATCAAAGTTTTAATCGGAGACGCGGTTGAGGTAGTGCTCGACCCGTATGGTGGTAAGGGCAGAATAGTCAAGAGACTATAAGAGAGTTGTAATTTAATAGGAGATGGTGTATCATAAGAATCACGGTTTCTAAAACGTTATAAACATTTAAAAATAAGGGTTTTTCCCCTGTTTTTCTTTCGTTGTAAGAAGAGTTATGAAAATTAGAGCATCAATTAAAAAAATTTGCGATAACTGCAAAATAGTAAGAAGGCAAAGGCATTTGCGGGTTATTTGCTCTAATCCAAAGCATAAACAAAAGCAATAATTATGAGAATTCTTGGAATTACAGTACCAAATGAAAAAAGACTCGAAGTGGGCCTCACGGTCCTGTACGGTATTGGCATTCCATCTGCTCGCAGAATTTTAGATCAGGTTGGTATTGCGCATGGCAAAGTGGCCAAAGACCTGACAGAAGAAGAAGAAAATAAAATCCGTCTTATTGTTGAAAAAATAAAAATAGAGGGAAATTTAAAAAGAGAAGTCGGAGCAAATATCAAGAGACTGAAAGATATCAAGTCTTACCGAGGTATCAGACACATGAAGCGTCTACCGTCGAGAGGTCAAAGGACAAAAACAAATTCCAGAACCATTAGAGGAAATGTCAGAAAGACCATGGCATCTGGTAAGAGAAAAGAGACAAAGACATAAGAATTTATATGGGAAAGACTAAAATTACAACTGAAGGAACTGAAGCTACAAAAGAAACTCCAAAAGAAGGAGAAGTAAAAGTAGCTGCGCCGAAAGCACCAAAGAAAAAAGTAACTTCGGGTATTGTGTATATCGATGCTACCTTCAACAACACGAAAGTTCTTTTTGCGGACAAACTCGGTAATACATTATTTTGGTCAAGCGCAGGAAGTCTCGGTTTCAGGGGTGCGAAAAAAGGTACCCCCTTCGCTGCTTCCAAAGTAGGAGACCTTATCGGCAGTAAAGCAGAAGCAAATGGAGTGAAGGATGCAGATGTGGTGGTGCTCGGCGTTGGTTCTGGACGTGAGCCGGCAATCAGAGCGTTCATGGCTCATGGTATAGAAATCACTTCTATAAAAGATGCTACACCAGTGCCACACAACGGTCCAAAAGCAAAAAAGCCTCGAAGAGTATAAAAATTAATTTAAAATAAATTATGATAAGCAAACCAAAATTTAAAATTTGTCGAAGACTTGGGCCCGGAGTATATGATAAATGTCAGACTTCCAAGTTTTCTGCTGCGTCTGGCAAGTTTGCTGGTCCTGGCGCACGTCGCCCCAAAGCTGCTACTGAATACGGAATACAGCTTCTCGAAAAACAAAAAATTCGTTTCTCTTACGGCATAACAGAAAGACAGCTTTCAAATTACGTCAAGAAAGCTTCTCACATAAAAGGTGCTGGTACGGCAGATAAGTTTTACGAAGACCTAGAATCTCGTCTTGATAATGCTATTTACAGGATGGGGCTAGGAGCTAGCCGACGTGCTACTAGGCAGATGGTTTCTCACGGACATTTTATCGTCAACGACAAGAAAGTAACCATTCCATCTTATGAAGTGAAGGTCGGAGATGTGATAAAAATTCGCGAAGGTTCCAAAGCGAAGAAAATTTTTGAAGGTTTGACTGAGAAGCTTAAGGACTTCAACTCCCCAGAATGGATTGCATTTGATTTAGGAAAAGTGGAAGGAAAGATTTTATCCAAACCGAAAAAAGTCGAGACCTTTATTGATTTGAATGCTGTGCTCGAGTTCTACAGTCGTTAAATTTTATTTGTTTTTTATTATTAACTTAATTTTTATATTATTATGCCTGACTATAAAATAATTATGCCTTCCAAACCTCGTGTTGTTTCAGAGATTGGAGACAAAGGAGTTTTTGAAATAGATGGCCTCTATCCTGGATATGGCCATACTCTGGGCAATTCTCTACGCAGAATCATTCTCTCTTCTCTGCCGGGCGCGAGCTTGACCTCTATCAAGATAGATGGAGTTACACATGAGTTTCAGACCATGGACGGTGTAAAAGAAGACGTAATTATAATAATTTTAAACCTAAAAAGAGTTCGTTTTAAAATGGTGTCAGATGAGCCACAGACTGTAACGCTTTCAATCAAGGGCCCGAAAGATATTACAGCTTCGGATATTAAAACCGGCGGACAGGTAGAAATTTTGAATGGAGACCTACACATAGCTTCTGTTACAGGGAAGGTGAATTTAAATATTGAAATGAGGGTAGAGAAAGGACTCGGATTTATTCCAAAAGAAACCATGCAGAAAGAAAAAGTTGATATCGGCACTATAGCTGTCGATGCTATTTTTACTCCGATTCGTCGCGTAGCTTACGAAGTTGAAAACATGCGTGTCGGCGACAAGACCAACCACAATCGTCTGCGTATTTCTATCGAGACAGATGGTACGCTTACTCCTCGTGAGGCTCTTTCAAACTCAATTGAAATAATGATCAATCAGCTTAAAGCCATCATTGACTTCAAAGAGCCGGAAGAGGAAATAAAAGTTGAAAAGAAGAAAAGCGAAGAAAAAGAAAAAGGCGAATCAAAAGGAAGCGAAGACTTTACAGACGTTTTGAAAACCAGAACCGACAGTCTAGACCTTTCCACCAGGACGCTAAACGCGCTTACTGCTGCCAACATTCGCACTCTCGGAGGCCTCGCCAGGAAAAAGAGAGAAGATTTACTCGAAGTTGAAGGCATCGGAGAGAAGGGAATTACTGAAATCAAGAAAGTGCTTGGAAAATTCGGCCTTAATTTAAAGGAATAATATGAGACACGGTAATACTAAAAGAAAATTCGGAAGAGAAAAGAATCAGAGAAACGCTCTGCTTGCCTCGCTAGCGCTCAATCTAATCGTGCGTGAAAAAATAAAAACAACTGAGCCGAAAGCGAAGGAACTTCGACCTTTTATTGAAAAACTTGTAACTTCCGCAAAGAAAGGGGACTTAGCTACCAGGAGGACAGTGATTTCAAGGCTTTCCAATCGCAGTCGTGAGACCAAAAAGCTTTTTGAAGTTATTGCTCCAAAATACAAGGACAAAAAAGGAGGTTACACCAGAATTTTGAAACTAGGGCCTCGAAAAGCCGACGGAGCAGCAATGGCCATTATTGAGTTTGTATAATTCTTGTGTTCTTATTGAAAATAGATTAGTATGGCAAAAATGACAACAACAAAAGAGACAACAGTAGACGCTTCCGGTAGGACGCTAGGCCGAGTGGCTAGCGAGGTTGCTTCATTTTTGATGGGCAAGAACAAAGCCTCATTTGAGAGGAATGTTTATTCTGGTTCTCCGGTGAAAGTAGTCAATGCTTCCAAACTTCGAATTACAGAGAAAAAACTTGCAGAAATTTTTCATACTAGATATTCAGGTATACCTGGCGGACTGCGTATTATAAAAGGTACAGAGACTAAGGAAAAGGAAGGTCTAAAAGAATTAATCAAGCTTGCTACGTACCAGATGCTTCCAGGAAATAAATTACGCAGAGAAATGATGAAGAATTTAAAGATTGAAGATTAATATAATGGAAAAAGAATCAACAGGAAAATATATTGAGGCAGTAGGACGAAGAAAAACTTCCACAGCTAGAGTGCGTATTTGGGCATCGTCTAAAGGAAGTTTCGTCGTTAACGGCAAAGACAGTAAAGTTTATTTCCAGACAGAAGACCAAAGACGCCTAATAGCTGACCCTGTAATACAAGGCGCTCCAGGCTCTAAATGGGCCATAGAAGCGAAAGTCTCTGGTGGAGGCACACATTCCCAAGCAGAAGCTGTAAGACACGGCCTAGCTCGAGCTCTGGTGCTATCTGATGCGGAATTACGTCATAATTTAAAACCCCTAGGTTATCTTAAAAGAGACCCTCGCGCAAAAGAGCGCCGAAAATTCGGACTCAAGAAAGCAAGAAAGGCTCCGCAGTGGTCTAAACGTTAAATTCCATAAAGCCCGCTTTTGCGGGTTTTATGGTTTGTGGTGTTGTTGCCACTTATATGATAAAATTCTAGTAATAATGGGTAGTGAAAAACGTCATAAAGTAGTATGAAAGTAAATACAAATTTGAGTAAAATTTTGAATAAGTCCCATGAAAACAAGTGGGTTGCCCTTTCTCCCAACAGATCTAAAGTTTTAGGTGCATCAGAAAATTTGGTTGAACTTAGAAATAAAGTTAATGATAAAGATGCTCTCTACATGAAAGTGTTGCCTAGTGACGCATCTTTTGCTTTCTAATGCCGTGGAAAGAATATGGTTATACTGGAGAGTATAACCAGTCAAGAGGAGGAATTATTTATCGTCCAATGATAAGTATTTCCATAATAAATGAAAAAAAATCTTATAATTGTTTTTCGCTCATAGATTCAGGAACAGATAGTACGTTAATAAATGCCGATTTTGCGGAACTGTTGGGTATTGAGGAATCTAAGTGTTTTAAAGTAAAAGTTGGAGGAGCAGATAAATCTGATGCATACGGTTTTTTATCTAAAATAAAATTCAAAATCGAAGGTTTCGAAGAAGAATTTGAGACTGAAGTAATTTTTTTGAAAAATTTAATGACTTCAGGTTTATTAGGCCAAAAAGATATTTTCGAGAATTTCAAAATTAGATTCGAAAAGAAAAATAAAAAATTTTATTTACAAAGAGAAAAATAATTAAATGATAAAAATTGCAAGACAAAATTACGTAACTGTGTTTTTATAGACTGTCCCAATTTCAACCTAAATCCCCCTTGAAAATATGGGGATTTTTGTGCTAAGATGGATTTATGGCTGAAGATGAAGTAAAAAAAGACGAGATTCCAGAAGAGGAAGATGACGTTGTTGAATTTGAATTTAACGATGATGGGGAGGAGGATTTAAAGAAAACTCTGAAGAAATTCAGGGCTGATTTGAAGGCGCTCAAGAAAGAGAAAGAAGAATATTTGACTGGCTGGCAGAAAGAGCGAGCTGAATTTGCTAACTATCGCAAACAAGAAGAAGACAGAAAAACCATGTTCTCCGAATCTGTACGCGAGCGAATCCTGACTAGATTTCTCACTGTGATGGATAGTTTCAGTATGGCTTTTGCCAACAAAGAAGCTTGGGATAAAGTAGATCCGAATTGGCGCAAGGGAGTGGAATATATTTACTCACAGATGAACGGAATATTTGAAGAATACGGGGTGAAGGCCGTGGGAGAAGTGGGGGAGAGTTTTGACCACAATATTCACCAATCAATAGACATGTTGCCGACAGATGAAAAAGAACAAGACCATAAAGTAGCCGAAGTAATCCAAAGGGGCTACAAGCTCGGCGAACGCATTATCCGCCCTGCGAGGGTGAATGTATATGAATACAAAGACGGAGAATAAAATCTGCGTTGACTGTAAAAATGAATTTACAATAGATTCCGGTGATTTCGATTTATACGAGAAAGTTAAGTTGAGACCTCCCAACAAATGTTTTGAGTGCAGAGTTCAACAGCACTTTGCCTTTTCTATGTTCGGAAAATTCAGAAAAGGAAACTCTGACCTTTCAGGGGAAAGTTTCATTACAATTTTACCAGCAAAACTCAGGTATCCTGTTTACAAATCTCACGAATGGTGGAGCGATAAATGGGATCCCATGTCTTTTGGCCAAGATTACGATTCTTCTCGTTCCTTTTTTGAACAATTGAAAGAACTTCAAGAAAAAGTTCCACGTCCGCACCAAACAGGAGAAAATAGCACCAATTGCGATTGGTGCGACGACGTTTGGGAATCCAAAAACTGCTATCTTTGCCGGGCTCTTTTAAAATGTGAGAATTGCAGTTATATATATCGAACTTTAGAGACCAAAGATTCTTTCGACATTGTATACTCGTTTAAATTACAGGATTCTTATGATTGTCTTTTCTGTCACGACTCTTTTAACTTAAACTTTTCGGAAAATTCAAAAGACTGCATCGAGTCGTATTTTTTGTTTGATTGTCGAAATAGTCAAAATTGTTTTATGTCTTGGAACCTGCGAAATAAACAATACTGCATTAGAAACAAGCAATACTCAAAAGAAGATTATTTCAATGAACTAGGGAAAATGGGCCTTGATTCATATAAAAATGTGCAAGCATTGAAAGACGAATTTGAAAATATTATCCGAAATGATGCAGTGCATCGAGAAAATTTCAACATCAGGACCACAGGTTCTGTTGGGAATTATCTGACAGACTGCGACAAATGTGTGAATTGTTTTTCTTGGGACAGGTCTCAAAACTGCAGGAATCAAGTAAGGGGAATAGACACAAAAGATTGCATTGACCAAACTTTTACTTGGCACAACGAAGTATCTGGAGACAACAGTGGTGTATTCGGTGGTTTCGAGATAAAACATTCGTCTTGGTCAGACGGCAGATATTCGGAGTATCTAGATAATTGCCGAGAAGTAGAATATTGTTTTGGTTGCGTAGGCGTTCGAAACAAGAAGTACTGTATTTTAAACAGACAATATGGAAAAGTTGAATATGAAAATTTAAAGAAACAAATTATATCTGATATGGAGAAGAGCGGAGAATACGGGGAATTTTTGCCGTACTCTATGGGTACGGGATATTACAATCTTTCTACGGGAATGACTTATTTTCCAAATGTTACTAAAGAAGAAATAATTGAAAAAGGTGGCTATTGGTCAGAGGAAGATTTATCATCATCAGATGGAGTTCCTTCGGCAGAGTTGCCAGACAGTATTCTAAATACTGCTCCTGATATTTCATCGCAGGCTTTTATTTGTCCGGAGACTAATTATCGATTCAATATTTCACCTAGCGAATATGAATTTCATAAACGCAAGAAGTTTGCTTTGCCGCGTATACATTTCGACAAAAGGATTATGAGTAAAATGGTAAAAACCAGTGTTCTAAAAAGTTACAAGCACCAATGTTTTTACTGCAAAAAAGATATAATGGCTTATTATCCACCAGAATGGGGATATCAAAAAATAGCATGTGAAGATTGTTATAAACAAAATATAGCCTGATTATCAATATACGCCATGGCGTAGATAAAAAGACATGAATCAAGAAACCAAAAACTGTCAGAATTGTAAAAAAGACTTCATTATAGAGCCAGAGGACTTTAATTATTATGAAAAAATCAAAGTTCCTCCGCCAACTTTCTGCCCAGAGTGCCGAATGCATAGGCGTTGGTCGTGGAGGAATAATATGTCTCTTTATAATCGCAACTGTGAGTTGTGTCAAAAGCCAGTCGTTTCTATTTATGCTCCTGATTCTGGTCTAATTGTCTATTGCAACAAGTGCTGGTGGAGTGATAAATGGGACCCAAAAAGTTATGCAGTCGATTATGATTTTTCAAAACCCTTTTTCACACAATTTAGAGAACTTATTCAAAGGGTTCCACAGATGGCTATCGTGAATGATGATGGGATTGCAAGTCTAAACTGTGAGTACACTCATGACTGGTGGTTTTCAAAAAATTGCTACATGTGTTTTGGTGGGTGGTATGTAGAAAATGTATTGTACAGCCACGGTATTATTGCAGGTAAAGAAATAGTGGATTGTTTGGATATTTTAACTGAATCTGAACGGCTTTATGAGTCTAAAAATTGCGGAAAATCTTATAACATGAAATATTCCAGATTTTGTCTTTCATGTATTGATTCACAGTTTTTATATGACTGCCGCAACTGCTCTGATTGTTTTATGTGTACAGGTCTTCGTGGCAAAAGATACTTTTTTAAAAACAAACAATACTCCAAAGAAGAGTATGAAAAAATTATAGAAAGCTATAAAACAGATACTTTTTCTGGCGTAGAAAAAGCCCGCGAGGAATTCAATGCGCTTCTTTTAGAATACCCACGCCTATATGCAACGCTATATCAAAATTTAAATTGCACCGGAGACACTATAAGAAATTCTAAAAATTCCAAATTCTGCTTCATTGCAAAAGACTGCGAAAACTGCCGGTATTGCGATTTTATTGCGGGAGACAAGGACTCTTACGATCTGACGACTTCTGGAGAATTATCTGAATGTTATGAAGGAGTGGTATCAGACCATTCTCAACTCAATCTTTTTGGAATTTTTTCGGTGAAAAGCCAGGATATACAATATACTCAGCATTGTCATAATTGCAAATATACTTTCGGTTCGGTGGCTCTTCGAAATGATAAATATTGCATACTAAATAAGCAATATACGAAAGAAGAATACGAAGAATTGGTGCCAAAAATAATGAAGCAAATGGATGAAATGCCTTACGTTGATAAAATGGGAAGTATTTATAAATATGGAGAGTTTTATCCTATAGAACTTTCTCCATTCGGCTACAATGAAACACATGGACCTGAATTAGTGCCGCTTTCAAAAGAAGAAGCAGAGAGTAGGGGATATGGATGGCAGGATAACATCCAGAAAACAACCGGAAAAGAAACATTACTACCTGAAAACATTCCTGACTCTATAAATGATGTGGGAGACAGTATATTGGAAGAAATTTTAAAATGTTCGGAATGCGATAGAAATTACAAAATCACACAAAACGAACTAATTTTTTATAAGAAAATGCAGATACCAATCCCGAGGAAATGTTTTTATTGCCGTCACGAAGCGAGACTAAAACAGAGAAATCCATTCAAGCTTTGGTATCGTTCCTGTATGTGCAAGATTGACAAGCATGGCCACACAGAAGTTTGTTCTAATGAGTTTGAGACTCCCTATGCCCCTGAGCGTCCAGAGACCATTTATTGCGAGAAATGCTATCAAGCTGAGGTATATTAAAATATGAAATCAGAAACCAAAAACTGCCAGAATTGTAAACAAGACTTCGTCATAGAGCCGGATGATTTTTCATTCTATAAAAAAATGGATGTGCCTCCGCCGACATTTTGCCCAGAATGTCGGCTGATTAGGCGTCTTGCTTGGCGCAACGAAAAAAGTCTTTACAAGAGAGAATGCAGTTTGTGTCAAAAGAAAATTATTTCTATATATAGTCCGGACTCAAAATCCGATGTCTATTGCGATAAATGCTGGTGGAGCGATGAGTGGGATGCTTCTAGCCACGCGATGGACGTTGATTTTTCGAAACCATTTTTCAGTCAATTTTTTGAACTTTTTAATAAAGTTCCTGCGCCCAATCTTTATGTCCTTGGCCCCACCATGATCAATTCTCAATATTCCAACATGACGAATAATTTGAAAAATTGCTATCTATTGTACGATGGTTGTTTTGATGAAAATGTATCATACGGAAGTGGAGTTTTTTATACCAAAGATTCTCTTGATGTTACTATGGTTAGGAAATGTGAATTATGCTATGAAATAGTAACCTGTATAAATTGCTATCAAACTTTTTTTTCACAAAATTGCGAAGATTGTGTGGATGTATATTTTTCATATGGTCTTCGTGGGTGTAATAATTGTTTTGGCTGTGTAAATCTTCATAAAAAAAGTTACCACATTTGGAACGTTCCTTATACGAAAGAAGAATATGAAAATAAAATAAAGTCTTTTGGACTAGATTCTCATAAAAATATTATTGCTTTGAAAGAAAAAACAAAAGAATTCTGGAAAAAATTTCCTAAAAAATATTATTTTGGCGTGCAAAATGTAAACGTAACAGGAGACTATTTGGAACACTCTAAAAATGCTAAATCCTGCTTTGGCGCCGCCAACTTAGAAGATTCAAAATTTTGCTCTTTTGTATCTAATGGACCGGTAAAAACTACATATGACTTTACCCACTATGGAGATAACATTGAACTGGTTTATGAGACTCTCCAGTCCGGAGACGGAATATATAATGTTAAGTTTGGTTGGGGTAATTGGACCAATACAAATAATGCAAATTACAATATTACCGTCCCGGGGTCGTCATATATTTTTGGCTGTGTTGGGTTAAAGAAAAAGAAATATTGCATCCTAAATAAGGAATATTCTAAAGAAGAATACGAAGAGCTAGTTCCTAAAATAATAAAACATATGAATGATATGCCTTATATCGACAAAAAAGGAAGAGTATATAAATACGGAGAATTTTTTCCAGTTGAGTTTTCACCATTTGGTTATAACGAAACAACGGCACAGGAATATTTCTCTCTCAATGAAGAACAAGCCATAGCAAGTGGATATAACTGGAAACAACCTAAAGAAAGAAATTACGAAACAACAAAAAATGCAGAAGAAGTTCCAGATAGTATTACAGAAATACCTGATTCAATTTTAGATGAAGTAATTTCCTGTGAACATAAAGGAGAATGCGAAGAAGATTGCATGACTGCTTTTAAAATTCTTCTCGAAGACCTGAAATTTTATCGAAGGATGAACTTACCCTTACCTAGATTGTGTCCCAATTGCAGGCGTTACCAGAGGCTAAAACAGAGAAATCCTTTACAACTTTGGGAGAGACAATGCATGTGTGACAATGATAAACATGAACATTCAAATAAATGCTTAAATGAATTTGAAACTGCTTATGCGCCAGATAGACCAGAAATAATATACTGCGAGAAGTGCTATCAGCAGGAGGTATATTAAGTTGTATCAAATATGACGGCCGTCAGGTAGTGTACAGGAGTGGAAAAGAAGGTATATTAATTTTTTATTGCGCGGAGGAAGGCGAGGTTGGTTTCTTCGTCGAGTTTGTTGGTGATGATTATCATGAGTTCTGTGGAGAGGCCCAAATCTTTTTTGATGTTTGTGAAAAGGTGTTCGTAGGGGAGCGGTGAAATCCAGACGGTGTTTTTGATGCAGACGAAATTTGCTTTCTTCAAGAGATATCGCAAAGCTTCGCGCTCACTTTTTCTATCTTCCGGAATATCTAAAATGATAATTCTCCAAAGTCCATCCCAGACAGTAGGCACTAGGGCATCGCTGCCTTCGAGTGACAGTTTATCCAACTTCACTTTGCCGCGAGGAGTAATTCGGGCATAATTTTGTCGCTCTGTTCTATGTATTTCTGCATAACCCTGGTCTACGAGGTTTTTTAGGGCGCGGGTGGTCGCATACGAGGCTTTAGTGTTCTTTGTGTCCTCGGGTTTCAAAAATTCTACTGGTAGAGCTGATTTTTCCGCTAGTTTTTTCAATATTTTCTTAGAAAAGCTTGACATGAGTATATCTTATAACATATATTACCTTTTGACAAGCATTTCGTGACCGCGAAAAACTTGCAAAAATAAAAGGGGTGCTGTATACTTAGTACGTT
>CAYQPS010000004.1:0-21605 GCA_964419555.1 uncultured Candidatus Saccharibacteria bacterium
TTCAGGACTGGCAAGAAATAGAATAACAATATGAAGAAAAAAATTATTATTGGAAATTGGAAAATGAATCCGTTTACAGAAAAAGAAGCGGAAAAATTGTTTTCCAACGTATCAAAAAACATTTCTAGACTCAAAAATACTGAGGTTGTCGTTTGTCCTCCATTTTTATACTTAGAAAACATAAGAAAAATATCTGCAAAAAATTTCAAAAAGATATCTTTAGGTGCTCAAGATGCATTTTACGGAGACGCAGGGCCTTTTACTGGAGAGATTTCACCTGAAATGCTTTATGATATCGGCGCCAGATATGTGATTCTTGGACACTCCGAGAGACGAGCACTGGGAGAGAGCAATGAACTAATTAACAAAAAAATAAAGGGCGCGCTGGCATCCGGGCTTATCCCTGTAATATGTGTGGGAGAGCAAGAAAGAGATCACAATCATGGATATTTTAACATTGTAAAGACACAAGTGTCTGAGTGCTTGCGGGGAATTTCTAAAGACCTGATTTCAAAGATTATCGTCGCCTACGAACCGGTCTGGGCTATTTCTTCTACGGTGGGTCGCCGAGATGCTACCGCGGAGGATTCTAGCGAAATGGCAATATTTATCCGAAAAGTGCTTTCTGACCTAAGCTCACCACAAATCGCAGCGAAGACAAAAATTATCTACGGTGGGTCAGTTAACGAGAAAGACTCCAGAGATTTTTTGGAGAACGGCGGAGTATCTGGGTTATTGGTGGGTAAAGCGAGTCTCGATATCAAGAAGTTCACAGAGATTGTAAAAATATGCGAAGCATTAAAGAGTTAAAAGATATTACAGGAAAAAGAGTTTTGGTGCGAGTAGATTTCAATCTACCGATAGAAAATGCCCAGGTGATGGATGATTTTAGAATAAAAAAGTCCTTGCCGACGATAGAATTTTTAATAAACGAAGGAGCCAGATTAATTTTAATATCGCACCATAGTAGCGTAGGGCAAACTTTAGCTCCAGTGGCCGAAGCTCTAAATAAATTTATAAAAGCTAAATTCGTGCCTGATATTGTAGGTAGTGAAGCCCAAAAAGCAGTTGAAGAGATGGAGGCGGGCGAGATAATTCTTCTAGAGAATTTACGAGATAATAAGGGGGAAAAAGACTGTGACGAAAGCTTTGCTGCGAGTTTGGCAAAATTCGGAGATATATATGTAAACGAAGCCTTCCCTGTAAGTCATCGAGCAGATGCTTCGCTGGTTTTATTACCCAAACTTCTGCCTGCTTACGCCGGTTTTCAGCTAGAAGAAGAAGTAAAAAATTTATCTATCGCTTTTAAAGACCCAGAGCACCCCTTTTTGTTCATCTTGGGAGGAGCGAAGTTCTCCACTAAATTACCCTTGATTGAGAGATATCTTGAACTTGCGGACGATGTATTTATTGGTGGGGCTATGTCCAATGATGTTTTAAAAGCAAAAGGGTACGAAGTCGGGAAGTCACTGGTTGATGAGTCAGGCTATGATATAAAAAAATTTTTGGAAAATGAAAAATTAATAACACCAGAAGATGTGGTAATCCAAATTGGCGACAAATTGATAAATAAAGGAGTGGGAGAAGTACAAGCAGACGAAGTCATTCTAGATATAGGAGACGAAACTATCAAAAAACTAGAACCCTACATCAAAAATGCCAAATTAATTCTTTGGAATGGTCCGGTTGGTAAATATGAAGTGGGTGGGGAGAAAGGTACCAAACATCTACTAAAACTAGTGGCTGAATCAAAAGCCAAAAGTATTATCGGCGGTGGAGATACAGTAGCCCTCATCTCTGCCATGAATTTGGAAAAAGATTTTTTCTTTATTTCTACCGGTGGCGGAGCAACTTTAGAATTTCTTGCCAACGGAACCCTCCCCGGCATCAAAGCGCTTGGGTAATTTTTTTAGCTATTTCCTCTGCTTCGCTGTTTTCATGTTTCTTGTGCGGGAAGTTTGCCAGGCCGTCGTTGTCATATCTAGAAAATAAATGAATGTGGAAATGTTTTACTTCTTCGCCGGTGATTGAGAGTTGGACATAATCCGCCTCCGTAACTTCTTTCATTGCCCGCATTAACTTTTTTGCTAATTTGAAAATCTCGGATATGATTTCATCATCTGCATCATACATCCAAACTATATGTTTTTTTGGGATTATCAAAAGGTGTCCCAGAGAGACAGGCTCTATAGTAAGAAATACTAAAAAATTATCATCTTCATAGATATTGTGCGATGGTATTTCTTTTTTTATTATTTTACAAAAAATACACTCGTTTTCGTTCATAAGTATATTGTATCAAATTGTGGTAAAATTTCACTTATGCAAAAGTATGGGGAGCTACTACGAGGCCTCTTGGAGAGAAGAGGAGTCAGTCGAGAAGAAGAGGCAGACATTTTCTTAAATCCAAGCTATAAAAGAGACTTACACGACCCTTTTTTAATGCGGGACATGGAAAAGGCGTGTGTGAGAATTTTTGAGGCAACAGAGGCAAAAGAAAAAATAGTAATTTATGCAGACTACGATTGTGATGGGATCCCGGGGGCAGTGATACTACAGGATTTGTTCAAACTTATCGGTTATAAAAATTATGAAGTTTATATACCACAAAGAAATTCCGAGGGTTATGGGCTCAACCTAGAAGCCATCAAACAATTTGCGGAGTCTGGCGTAAAACTTCTAATAACCATCGACCTTGGCATTGCCGCAGTTGCCGAAGTAGCTCAAGCAGAGGTGGATGGCATTGACGTAATAATTACTGACCATCATTTGCCTCCCGAGATTTTACCTCGTGCCTGTGCGATTTTAAATCCAAAAGTTGATGACTATCCGGAGAAAATGCTCTGCGGAGCAGGAGTTGTCTTTAAACTTGCTCAGGGTTTTATCAAAAAATATGGCGAATTTTTTAAGATTAAAGAAGGAGCCGAAAAATGGATGCTAGATATGGCGGGTTTGGCGACTCTCTCCGACATGGTTCCTCTGACAGGAGAAAACAGAGCGATTGCTTCCTTTGGAATGAAAGTATTGCGCAAGTCTCCTCGTCCAGGATTGCAAAAACTTTTAGCAAAAATGAACATCGAGCAGAAATATTTAACCGAAGACGATGTCGGTTTTATGGTTACCCCTCGGCTGAACGCGGCTTCTCGCATGGACAATCCGATGCGGGCGTTTGAACTTCTTTCGACAGACGATGTCGTAGAGGCTGGTATGTTGGCAGATCATTTATCAAAAATAAATGACGAAAGAAAAACTATTGTAACTGGAATTATGCGAGAGGTCAATAAGACATTTGAAAAAAGAGAGGAAAGAGAAGTCATAGTTATAGGCAATCCAAAGTGGCGAGTAGGGGTCTTGGGCTTGGTGGCAGGCAAAATATCGGATGAGTATAAAAAACCTGTTTTTGTTTGGGGTAAGGACGAAAATGACTGCATAAAGGGCTCTTGTCGAAGCGATGGTTCGGTTTCGGTAGTAGAACTTATGACAGAAAGTCGAGATTCTTTTTTAGAATTTGGTGGTCATGAGTTGGCGGGCGGGTTCACAGTCAGTGGCGATAAAATTCACTTTCTAGAAGAAACTTTGTCTTTGTCCTACAGCAAAATCAAACAACTAAAAAAGAAAGAAGAAGTTACTTTTGAGATCAAGTCTGGTTTGAGTCTAGTAAATATTAAAAATTGGCGAGAAATAGAAAAACTTGCGCCCTTTGGATTTCAAAATCCCAAACCGGTTTTTCTGTTTGAAAATGTAAAGATAGAAAATATAAAAAAATTCGGCAAGAATGGCTCGGGAGAGCATTTGGAGATTATTTTTTCAGATGTGGACAAAAACAGAGCCAAAGCTGTATCTTTTTTCTCCAAAGAAGACTCTTTTAAAGTTCTTATTGCCTTAGGGTTTAGTGTTAATTTACTTGCGACCTTCGACCTGTCTAGATTTCGAGGCAGAGAAGAGCTAAGATTAAGAATTGTTGACATTGTGTAGACATGAAAGACGGAAAAATTACAATTTATACAGATGGTGCAGCGAAAGGAAACCCCGGTAAGGCAGGTTGGGGCGCTGTATTTATTTTAGAGAAATTCCTGCCTGCCGGCAGGCAGGAATTTGAAATTGGTGGAAGTTCAGAACACGCGACCAATAATATTATGGAGCTCACGGCGCCGATTGAAGCGATGAAGTTTTTAAAAAATAATAAAATTGCCGGACAAGTAGAAATTATTTCTGACTCAAAATATGTAATCTTGGGTATTACGGAATGGATACATAATTGGCTTACCAATAACTGGCGTAGTGCCAACAAAAAGCCGGTGATGAATCGAGAACTTTGGGAAGAGCTGTATAAACTTACCCAAGAGTTCAAACCGAATTGGAATTATGTCAAAGGTCATAACGAAGACAAATATAACGACCGCGCAGACCTTATAGCCACGAGTTTCGCGGAAGGTGAGCCAGTGAAATTAAAAATTAAACATTAATTTTAGATGCGGGATAGAGTTTTTTATTCAATTTGTTTCGGGTTTATTTTAGGTATTTTGCTACGGTCTTTTATTTTTGTAAATGTTTTCACGGTAATATTTTTTATTCTAATTGGATTTGTAATTTTGATTGCTCGTAGTAAGTGGGCAGTCATTTTTTGTGTTTTTATTTTAGCTTTTTCACTTGGAATTTTAAAGTTTCATGTTGCCGACAAACCAGCGCCCAACGTTTTTGAGTCGCAAGTAGGTAATAAAATTTCTTTGGCTGGAAAAGTTATTGACGAGCCGGACATTAGAGAAAATAATCAAAAATTAATTATTGAAGTGGAATTAGGAGAGGCAAAAACTAAAATTTTAACAACCGTAAATTTCGATGGATATTATAAGTATGGAGATGAAGTTAGTTTTTCAGGGCTTTTAGAGAAACCGGAGAATTTTATTACTGATCAGGGCAAAGAATTTGATTATGTGAATTATCTGCGTAAAGACGGAATCTTTTATATAGTCAGTTATCCCGAGGTTGAAATAATTTCTAGAGGAAACGGCAATAAAATAAAAAGCGCTTTATTTTTCATTAAAGAAAAGTTTTTAGAAAAAATGAATTTTGTCATCAGAGAGCCGGAATCAAAGCTTATGGGCGGGTTAATATTAGGGGAGCGCTCTTCTTTTAGTCAAGATTTTCGTCAGAAATTGATAGATACTGGTACGATACATATAGTGGCCCTCTCGGGCTATAACGTTACCATCGTCGCAGAGTGGATTATGAAAATATTTTCGTTTTTGCCTCGTAACTTAGGATTCGGCGCTGGCGTATTTGGTATTTTACTTTTTGTTCTAATGTCCGGTGGAGCTTCCACTGCCGTGCGTGCAGGAATTATGGCGACTCTAGCATTAGTTGCTCGTGCGACCGGTAGAAACGAAGACGTAGCTCGGGCGCTCGCCCTGACTGCTGTGGGGATGATTCTTTTCAATCCCTTTGTTCTGGTTTACGATGTTTCTTTCCAGCTTTCTTTTATCGCGACGGTGGCTGTAATTTTCTTCACTCCGAAAATTGAGAAATATTTTTTGTGGGTTACCACTCGTTTTAAATTGAGAGATATTGTATCGGTAACTGTCGCAGCATATATTTTTGTTCTGCCTTTTATTCTTTACAAAATGGGCAATCTTTCCTTGGTGGCTTTGCCGGCCAACATTTTAATTTTACCCTTCATTCCGGTGACTATGGGTCTCGGATTCTTTACTGGGTTTTTGGGGCTTATTTGGCAAGGGTTTTCTGTCCCCTTAGGATATATTTCGTATTTTTTCTTACATTACGAGCTTGGTGTCGTTAATTTTTTTGCCAATTTTTCATTCGCGTCATTTTCTATTCCAAATTTTCCACTAATAATTACACTCCTAATCTACGCCTATTTTATTTATAGACTTTTTGGAAGAAGTATAAAAAGTTTCTTTACTTTTGAGCTTCAGTAAAATTTTTATCTATAACCTCCCAATTAAGATTCTCAAAAAAAGCCTCTACATATTTTTTCTTTTCCGAAGTAGGGTAGTCATAGACAAAAGCATGCTCCCACATGTCTAGCGCTAAAATTATATTACAAGTGGCAAGCTGTCCTAAGTGCTGTTCGTCTACCCAAGCGTTTAGAAGACGTTTGGTTTCCGGATCATAGTAAAGCATCGCCCAGCCTATTCCGCGAGTAAAAGCGATGGCCTTGAATTCTGCAAGCCATGCTTCATAGCTTGGCCATGTATCCATCGCTGCAATAGTAAGAGCTCCTCCTGCTGGTACTGGTTTGGAGCCTCCTTCGAGCGAGGCGAAATAATATTCATGATTGCGCATGCCGTTGAACTCAAAGCCGAAACGGCGTTGCAGTTCTCCCAAAACATAGGCATTTTTTTCGGAATCTTGTTTGTATTCTGTAATTTTTTCCAAAATCAAATTGGCATGTTTCACGTAGCCAGCATAGAGCTTGAGGTGCTCCTCGATATTTTTTGCCGAGATACCTTTTAATTCTCCGATATTAAATTTCTTTTCTTCAAATTTTTTCATATGCTAAGATTATACCATGTTCGCTAATTGTAAAAAATATTGGTTGCTTCTCTTCGTACTGGTGCTTTTAATTTCAACTATTTTCATTTTTTATATCGATTTTCGTGGTTCTAGCCATGGTTTAACTTTTGCCATGCTCGACATTGGACAAGGAGATGCTCTGTTCATAGAGTCTCCTACCGGGACACAAATCTTAGTTGATGCCGGCCCTCCAAGAAAAATTTTGGGTCAGCTTTCCCGGGTGATGCCTCCTTTAGATAGACGAATCGACGCGATTATCATTACCAATCCGGACCAAGACCACGTCGGGGGTTTTCTAGACGTCTTGAAGATTTACAAGGTGGGACAAGTTTTTGAATCTGGAACTTTCAACGATTCCAAAATATATGAAAATCTTAAAAATGAAATAAAAAACAAAAATATTCCGGAAACTCTAGCGAGGGCAGGCATGAGATTAAATATTGGCGGGGGAGCAGTGATTGATATTTTATTTCCAGACCGCGATGTTTCGGCTTGGACTACCAACGACGGCTCAGTAGTGGCCAAGTTAACTTATGGGGAGACTTCTGTAATGCTTACGGGGGATTCTACAACAGAGACAGAAAAAGTTCTGCTTGCCGGAAACTCCAAGGTACAACTACAGAGTGATATTCTAAAGGTTGGGCATCATGGTTCACACACCTCTACCTCACCTGTCTTTGCAGAGGCTGTTTCTCCTACCTATGCGCTTATTTCAAATGGTAGGGACAATAAGTATGGCCATCCTCGCCAGGAAACCCTGGATACCCTATCTTCTTTTGGCGCAAAAATCTTCCGAACAGACATTTTGGGCACCATTATTATGAAATCCGATGGGCGAAATGTCGAATTTTCATTCCACAAGTAGTTTCCAAAGACTTGTGTTAAAATCAACCCATGAAAGATAAGCAAATCGAAAAACTCATAACCAAAGAAACCAAGAGACAAAAAAGTGTCATCAACTTAATCCCTTCAGAAAATTATGTTTCGAAAGATGTTTTAACTGCGCTCGGTTCAATATTTGATAATAAATATGCGGAAGGGTATCCACATAAAAGATATTATGGCGGTAATTCCGTTTCAGATGAAGTAGAGCTACTGTGCCAAGACCGAGCAAGGAAACTTTTTAAATTAGAAAAAGATTTATGGGGCGTAAATGTCCAAGCGCTCTCAGGTTCACCAGCCAATCTCTCTGTTTACCTAGCGCTTCTTCCGATTGGTGGTAAAGTTATGGGTTTGCCTCTTTCTTCTGGTGGACACCTTACTCACGGGCACAAAGTTTCAATCACAGGAAAAGTTTGGCAACAAGTGCCTATAAGTATAGACATAAAAAGCGAACTCATTGATTACAAAAAAATGAAGGAAGATGCCGTCAGAGAAAAACCGGGGCTCATCATCGTTGGTTTTACCGCATATCCTCGAGTTGTTGATTTTAAAAAATGTCGTGAGATTGCGGACGCTTGCGGAGCGTTTCTATTGGTAGACATGTCTCATTTCGCTGGGCTAGTGGCTGGTGGAGCGTACCCAAGCCCTTTTTCTTATGCTGATGTTGTCACTACTACTACTCACAAAACCTTGCGTGGTCCCAGAGGCGCAATTATTTTTTCTAGAAAGGACAAGAAAGTTGGCGACAAAGATATTTCCACTCTAATAGACAAAGCAATATTTCCAGGTCTTCAGGGTGGGCCACATCTCAGTCAGATTGCAGCCGTCGCTGTTGCTTTGAAAGAGGCCTCCAGTCCAGCATTTAAAAAATACGCCAATCAAGTAGTAAAAAATTCTAGAGCTCTGGCTACTGAAATGTCTCGCCTCGAGTGGAGAGTTGTTTCCGGAGGCACAGACTCAAATCTTCTTTTAGTAGATACTTGGATGAACGGCAAAGGCATTCCAGGCAAAGAAGCGGAAGAAAAGCTTGGAAGAGCAGGCATAATTTGCAATTTCAATACTATTCCAGGCGACACTCGTTCACCTTTTGACCCTTCGGGTATACGCATCGGCACTCCTGCGGAGACAACTCTAGGTAAAAAAGAAAAAGATATGGTTACGATTGCGAGAAAAATTGATAAAGTCTTAAGAGGAAAATAAATGCCACACATTCACGAAAAAATTGATTTCACCGTAGAAGTTTTTATTGTGCACAAAAATAAAGTTTTGCTTCGCATGCATGATAAATTCAAATATTGGCTTTCGATTGGCGGGCATATTGAACTAGATGAAGACCCAAACCAGGCGGCGGCTCGCGAAGTAAAAGAAGAGGTTGGGCTCGATATTAAAATTACTGGTGAGGCGTATGGCCCTCTTCCTGGTCTTCCAGAGAATAGGGAATATACCTACTTAGTTCCACCTCGATATTTAGGGAAGCATCCTGTTTCCGGAGGTCACGAGCACATAACTTTTGTGTATTTTGCGAAGTCAGATACCGACATCGTGGCGGACTCGCAAAGCGACCACGAGCGCAGTGAAACAAAGTGGGTAACCAAAGAAGAACTTGATGCAATGGAGCTAGTGCCTAATGTGCGTTTTTATGCCGAAGAAGCCTTAAAAGAATTAGGAGAAAAATAATTTATGGAACTACAGGTTGGGGTAAAAATTTTGCTAAAAAATAAAGACGAGAAGTATCTCGTAATGCTTCGTTCTGGCATAAAATATCCGGAAGCAGGGGCAAAATGGGAAGTTCCGGGTGGAAGAATAGACCCAGGCACGCAACTCACGGATAATCTAAAAAGGGAAGTAATGGAAGAAACTGGTTTAGAAATTGAAGGAGAGCCGGAGTTAATTGCTGCTCAAGATATTTTAAAAACTAATAAGCACATAGTTCGCCTTACTTACACTGGTGAAGGGGAAGGAGAAGTAAAATTAAGTGACGAGCATACTGATTTTAAATGGCTAACTCTAGAAGAAATTTCGAAATTAGAACCGATTGACGACTTTCTAAAAGAAATTCTTCCCAAGATAAAATAATGCTAGAGCCTCGGTGCATGACGCACCGAGGCCCGATTAACAGATAGGTTTTCCGTTGTTCCTTGGTTTATGGGTTTTTTACTGTACTTTTTTTCTGGCTACATCTCCAGTTTCCGTGTCCAGCTCCACAACGTCACCATGATTCATTGGGCAAGGTGCTGTCTTTCCCTTTGTCTTAACACGTCCAAGGGCGAGCAGTTCCTCGTTGAGGTGAGGGGCAATAACGATTGTGACATCGCGATTACCATCTCGTTTGGCAACCAAGCTCCACAGCTCTTCGGCGGTAATTCCCATTCCGGCCAACTTTCTGGGTTTAACCCCAAACCTTACCCCAACTGTATTAGCCGTAAGGGTGGCCGAGGTTGCGCCTGAATAGTAAATAACCACGGGCTTCTGGGGGTAAATTTTTCTCAAATTTTTCGCCAGCTCTTTATTGGCCTCATCGAAGGCTTCTCTGTCCGTTGCGAGTTCATACGGGTGAATGCAAACGAGCATCGCCATTGTAACCTCCTTGGTCGCGGGGGCGTACATCCATACTTCATCCTACAATTTTTATTCAGAAACACAAGAGCCACAAAAATTGTTCCAATTTAGCCCTTTTTCTGCTATATTTTCTATATGGCAAAGCGTAGAGGCAAGCTCATAGTGCTTGACGGTACTGATGGAAGTGGGAAAGCAACGCAGGTGGCTCTTTTACGAGCGCGACTAGTGAAAGAAGGTCATAAAGTTAAACTTTTAGATTTTCCGGAATATTATAAAAACTTTTTTGGCGCTTTTATCGGACATTGCCTATCTGAGCAATATTATAAATGGATAAATGTGCATCCCAAAATAGCTTCGGTGGTTTACGCGGCGGACAGGTGGGAATCTTCAAAAAAAATAGAGGATTGGCTCAAAGCTGGATATATTGTCTTAGCCAACAGATATGTTTCCGCAAATCAAATTCATCAGGGTGGAAAAATTGCAAACACCAACAAGCGCCAGGCTTTTTTAAAATGGCTAAATAAAATGGAGTATGAAGTTTTCAAGATTCCACGGCCAGACGTGGTGTTTTTCCTTAATGTTCCGATGAAAATAATTTTGAGATTGATAAATGAACGACAGAAAAAAATTTCCCGTGCATACATGGGCAAGAGGGAGGATATTGTGGAGGGCAATATTCCTTATCTCTCTAATTCCAGCAAAACAGGGCTTTGGTTGGCGGAGACCCAGAAGGGTTGGGTAAAAATAGAATGTGTAAAAGACGGAGGACTTGATTCTAGAGAAAACATTCATGAAAAAATTTATGAGAAAGCTAAAAAAATCATCAAAAAATAAAAAGCCAATAGCCGTCTTTATATATGGCCCAATTGCAGTGGGTAAACTTACGGTTGCTAAGATTTTAAGTAAAAAAACAGGTTATCGTCTAACTCACAACCATCATGTAAATGATTTTGTTGATACGATTTTTGATCGTCATACATATCATTCTCACAAGATGAAAGAATTTCTAAGGTTTTCTTTGTTAGAAAGTTTAGTTAAAGCACGCGTTAGTTTTGTTACCACACATTGTTATAGACATGATTTTGTTTCTAAGACCGGTCTTACCGACCCCAAATATATAAAGGATATAGAAAAAAAATTATTAAAACTTGGAGCAAAATTTTGCCCAATTTTTCTAGATGCAAGTGATGAAGAACTTCTTCGTCGTGTAAGCAGGAATTCTCGCCGCAACTTCATGAAGTTAAACAGCAAAACCAAACTTAAGGAAATACTTCGTGGTCGAGAATGGCATACGTCGGCTAGGTTAAAAAATAATCTGGTAATTGATAATACTAAACTTTCTCCGCAAAAGGTTGCCAACATGATAATTAAACATTTTAAATTAAAATGAGGATCCACATAGTAAATGAAAATGATGAATTAATAGAGTATAAGGATAAGAAAGACAGAAATCCTAAAGAAATTTGTCGAGTTTCTGCGCTTTGGATAACCGCTCCTAATGGCGACATACTGCTTGCCCAGAGATCTTTTAAAAAGAAAGATGCGCCTGGACTGTGGGGACCGGCAGTTGCAGGAACAGTAGAAGAGGGCGAGACTTATGAATCTAATATAATTAAAGAAGCCAAAGAGGAAATAGGTTTAGTTGATCTAAAACCCGTACTGGGCCCAAAAATAAGAAGATCCACTACCCACGAATATTTTTCGCAATGGTTTACGGTTACTGTGGCAAGTGACTATCCGTTTGTAAAACAAGATGAAGAAGTAGAAGAAATAAAATGGTTTTCCGTAGAAGAGTTGGACAAACTCTTTAAAGAGAAACCGGAGATATTTTTACCCAAATTTAGCAGGTATATAGAATTATTTTAATTATGAAAATAAAAATTAAACGCATTGATAAAACATTACCTCTACCCGAATATCAAACCGACGGAGCGGTCGCTTTCGATTTATATTCCAGGACGGATGTTGTCATTCCAGCTAAGACTTTGGAGCGCTTGCCGACCAATATTATCGTGGCTACTCCAAAAGGGTACATGCTAGAAATCAAAGACCGGTCTAGCACTTTAAAAAAGAAAGGTCTTTTAGTTAGCACTGGATATATCGACAATGATTATTGCGGAGAGTCAGATGAGATACTGCTACAGGTATATAATATAACTAATGGTGAGGTTAAAGTAGAGAAAGGAGAGAGGCTTGGTCAGGGTGCTTTTATAAAGGTAGACATTGCAGAGTGGGAAGAAACCGATGTTATGGAAGGTAAAAGTCGTGGGGGTTTTGGTAGCACGGGGCACAAGTAAATACGTATTTAAATACTTATATGGATATTAAAGAAAAAATAAAGAAGGAAATAAGTAAAGCCCTAAAAAGTCTTGATTTATCAGCAGATAATATAGTTTTAGAGCACCCTTCGGATTTGAAGATGGGGGATTATTCTACCAACCTAGCGATGACCCTAGCTAGTATCGTAAAGGAAAATCCTAAAATTTTAGCGGAAAAAATTGTAGTAGAAATAAATAAAAACTTACCGAAAGAAATTTCAAAAGTGGAAGCGGTAAATGGTTTCATAAATTTTTATGTATCTTCAGATTTTTTTGCTGATTCATTAGAAGAAATTTCAAAAAACAAAAATTTCGGAGAAAATAAAACTCTGAAAGGGCAGAGGATAATGGTGGAGCATACAGACCCCAATCCTTTCAAAGAATTTCATATAGGGCATTTAATGCCCAATGTTATTGGCTCTACTATAGCGCGGGTGTTTGAATGGAACGGCACTGAGGTGAAACAAGCATGTTACCAGGGAGATGTAGGTATGCACGTGGCTAGTGCAGTGTGGGCAATATTGAACGGCTCAAATATTAAAGAAGCCTATGCTGTCGGCACTAAAGCATTTAATGAGAGCGAAGAAACAAAAAAAGAAATTCAAGAAATAAATAAAAAAATATACGACAAATCAGATTCTAAAATAAACGAGATTTATGAATCAGGCAGAAAGGCAAGCCTTTCTTACTTTGATGATATTTACAAAAAGCTTGAAACCAGTTTTGATTATTTTTTCTTTGAATCTGAAGTGGCAGGTTTCGGCAAGGAAGTCGTAGAGAAAAATATTGGAAAAATTTTTGAAGAAGGAGAAGGCGGAGCGATTATATTCAAAGCAGAAAATTTCGACAAAACTTTACACACTAGAGTTTTTATAACCAAAGAAAACTTGCCAACATACGAAGCCAAAGAACTCGGTCTCGCTAAAATAAAATACGATAAATATAAATATGACAAATCTATAATAATCACCGGCAACGAAATCAATGATTATTTCAAAGTTATTTTGTGTGCAATGAAAGAGATTTTTCCAGAGCTTGCAGAAAAAACTGTGCACCTTTCTCATGGCATGCTTCGTCTGCCTAGCGGTAAAATGTCTTCTCGCACTGGCGATGTTATAACTGCAGAGAGCCTTATCGACACAGTTAAAGAAAAAGTCCGAGGTAATGAGGCGGCAGCTATCGGCGCGATAAAATATATGATTCTTCGTTCATCAATCGGCGGAGATATTATTTTTGATATTGATAAGTCGGTCTCTACAGAAGGGGATTCCGGAGTTTACTTGCAGTATGCTCATGCCCGCGCGAATTCCATTTTAGAGAAATCCAAAGCGGAAAAAATAAAACCGAATGCAAAGTTGCCAGAGGGTTGGCAGACGACGGAGTTGGAGAAATTATTGTATAGATTCCCCGAAGTTGTTCTGCGTACCGGAGAAGAATTCGCTCCACACCATATTGTAAATTATCTAACCGAACTCGCCCGAGTTTTTAATAGCTTTTACGGCAACACACAAATTGTAGATAAAAATGACGAGGCATCTGCTTATAAAGTCGCTTTAAGTGAAGCATTTTCTGTAGTAATGAAAAATGGACTCAATATTCTAGGGATAGAAGCTCCGGAGAAGATGTAAACAAGCTGTAAAGTTGAGGATTTTATGCTAAAATAAGCCAATTGTGGCTGAAAATGCAGAAAATAATAAATCTGAAGCGGCGCTACGCGAAGAGCGGGTTTTGAAATTCTGGAAAGCAAATAAAACTTTTCAAAAGTCTTTGGAGAAGAAATCACCCAAGGGCGATTATGTTTTTTATGACGGTCCGCCTTTTGCTACTGGGCAAATTCACTATGGACATATTTTAGGAAGTACCGCTAAAGATGCAATCGGACGATATCAAACGATGAAAGGATATCATGTTCCGCGTAAATGGGGCTGGGATTGTCACGGCTTGCCGATTGAAAATATCGTTGAAAAAGAATTAAACATTGCCGGACACAAAGAAATAGAAAAATACGGAATAGGTAATTTTGTTGAATATGCCAGAAGTAAGGTTCTAGAGTATGATGCAGATTGGAGAAAGGGAATTGAGCGAATTGGACGGTGGGTGGATTTCGAAGGCGGATATAAGACGATGGACAATACTTTCATCGAATCAGTTTGGTGGGCTCTATCGGAAATCAATAAAAAAAAACTCATTTACGAGGGCGTGAGAGTGCTGGCGTATTGCGCGCGGTGTGAGACACCAATAGCCAACTCAGAAATCGCAATGGATAATAGTTATAGAGATATTGCAGATATTTCTGTATATGTAAAATTTGAATTGGTGGATGAACCAAATACGTACCTACTGGCATGGACGACGACGCCGTGGACTTTGCCTGGAAACACCGCTATTGCAGTAAATAAAGATGTTAAATATATAAAAGTTAAAATAGATACAGAATCTTTTATTTTAGCGAAAGATGTATCGGAAAAAGTTCTAAAAGACAAAGTTTTTACTGTCGTTGAAGAATTTAAAGGGTCAAAACTTGTTGGCAAGAAGTATAAGCCGGTGTTTCCTTATTACGAAAACACAGAAATGCCAAACAAAGAAAATATTTGGAAAGTTTGGCATGGGGATTTTGTGACGACAGAAATGGGGACTGGTCTTGCCCATGAGGCGCCTGCGTTCGGCGAAGATGACATGAACTTAGCAAAGGAGAAAAATATACCATGGATTATCCACGTGGATGAAACCGGGAGATTTAAGGAAGAAATAGCTGATTTTGTTGGGCTAAAAGTAAAGCCAAAAGATACAGCCGAAGACAAAGACGCTCACTTACGTACCGATATTGAGGTTATCAAATACCTGCAAAAAACAGGGTCATATTTTGATAAAGAAAAAATAATTCACTCATATCCGCATTGTATGCGTTGCGATACGCCCATCATTTACTATGCTTTGCCGTCTTGGTTTATAAATATACAAAAGGAAAAAAGAAGTATTTTAAAAAATGCAAAATTTATGCATTGGGTGCCCGAGCATTTAAAAGAAGGGAGATTTAAAAATATTGTAGAGAGCGCGCCAGACTGGAATATCTCCAGAAATAGGTTTTGGGCCTCACCGCTTCCGATTTGGAAATGCGCTTTATGTAAAGAAAAAAAGTTTGTAAGCTCACTAGCAGAGTTAAAAGCTAATACTCTAAAGTCCAAGAACAAATATTTTGTCATGCGACACGGAGAGGCAGAGAACAATGCGAAAAACATTTATTCTTCTGATAGGAACGTAAACCATCTGACGGCAAGGGGTCGCGAGCAGGTTATGAAAACAGTAGAAAGTCTAAAGAAACAGAAAATTTCTAAAATTTACTGCTCTCCTTTTTTACGAACAAGAGAAACAGCAGATATGGTGGCAGAACAAATTGGCTTCCCGAAAGAGAAAATTATTCATGACGACAGAATTCGAGAATTGGAATTTGGAGATTTTTCCAATCGTCCAGTGGAAGAATATTGGAATTATATGAAGGACAAAACTTGGGAATTTGATACAAAAGTTCCCGGAGGAGAAAGTTTTCAAGACGGCAAAGAACGCTTCGGAGACTTTCTTTACGACGTTGATGAGAAAAATAAAAATGAAACAATATTGATTGTTTCACATGGGCTTTCAGTAGAGCTCGTGCCAGCGGTAATTGAAACTGCAGATAAAAAGCGTTCTTTGGAGATTTTTCACCATCAAATGAAAAACAAAACTGCCTCACTGCATAAGGAACATGAATTTATTCGATTGCCCCATAATAAAAATTATGAATTGGATCTCCATCGGCCTTATATAGATGATATTAAACTTATTTGTAAATGTGGTGGACAAATGGAACGAATACCTGAAGTTCTGGATGGCTGGTTTGAATCTGGGTCAATGCCCTTTGCCCAAGACTATTATCCCTTTAAAAATCCGAAGTGGAAGAAAACCAATTTTCCGGCTGGTTTTGTGGCAGAATATATAGCACAAACTCGAACCTGGTTTTATTACAGCCATGTTGTTTCTAGCCTTCTTTTTAACCATGCTCCGTTCAAGAATGTAGTTACTACAGGTACTCTTCGAGCTGAAGATGGACAAAAAATGTCCAAATCTAAAAACAATTACCCGGACCCTTGGGTATTCATAGATAAATACGGAGTTGATGCTCTTCGAATTTATTTAATGTCGAGTCCGCTCATGAAAGGAGAAGATTCGAACTTTTCAGAAAAATCTGTGCAAGAAATTGCTAGCAAAATTGTCGGGCGACTTTTCAATGTACTTGCGTTTTATGAACTCTATCCTGATCTAGAGCATACTTCAGAGCAAAACAGCTCTAAAAATATTCTTGACCAATGGATTATTTCTCGTCTTAATCTAGTTTTAGAAGAAGTAACAAAAGGGATGGAGGCGTATGATATGGCGCTCGCCACTCGCCCCTTAGATGAGTTTGTTGAAGATTTGTCGACTTGGTATTTGCGCCGTTCTCGAGAGAGAATAAAAGAAGGCGACAAAGAAGCGAAAGCGACGTTGTACTTTGTATTAAAAACTCTAGCAAAAATAATGGCCCCGTTCGCGCCGTTTTCAGCAGAGGATATTTGGAGAAAACTAAGAAACGAAAAAGATACAGAGAGCGTACATTTAGTAGAGTGGCCAGAAGCAAGCAAAATACATTCCGACATTCTCAAGAATATGAGAATGTCGCGCGAGATTGTTTCTTTGGGTCTAGAAGCAAGACAGAAAGCGAAAATTCAAGTCCGCCAACCACTTTCTAAATTAGAGGTTAAAGATTTGAGTCTTAATAAAGAATATATTGAACTCATAAAGGATGAATTGAACGTAAAAGAAATTTCAGCTGGGAAAGAATTTAAATTAACTACTGAGTTGACTCATGAGTTAAAAGAAGAAGGCAACTATCGCGAACTTTTGCGTGCAGTGCAGGATATGCGTAAAAAGCTCGGGCTTAAGCCCAGTGAAGCAATTTCGCTTTCTATCGAAGTAAATGAAGAAGGCAAGCAGTTAATTCAAAAATTTGAAGCTGAAATGAAAAAAGTAATTCTCGCATCTACTATAGAACTTAAAGATAACTCTGGAGAAGAAGTAAGGATAGGCGAGTTGGTATTTAAAATCAAAATCATAAAATAATGCATCATATTTATCACACCGAGGGAATAATATTGGGCAGTAGAAACTTCGGTGAAGCGGGGAAGTATTATTATATTTTTACGCGGGATTTGGGGATGCTCAGAGCTTCTGCACAAGGGGTACGCAAGATATCTTCTAAATTACGCTTCATTCTGCAAGACTTTGCTTATTTGAAAGTTGATTTAGTCAGGGGGAAAGATTTTTGGCGATTAACCAGTGCCGAGAAAACAAATCTTTTGGAAAATATTTCCAAAAATCCAGAAGTATTTAGGACTGTTTCCAATATTTCCAGCCTACTGCGACGTTTGCTCCAAGGAGAAGACGCCAATGAAACTTTATTTAATGATTTGATTCGAGGCTTTTCTATTTTAGAGAAATCCAAAACAGAGGAAGAATTGCGCAATATTGAAATTATTATTGTTCTTCGAATGCTTCACAATCTTGGATATATCGGCGGGAATGAAGCTATTTCCAATCTAGTTCAATCTCCCTTTGAAGAAAATTTAGTGTTTGAAATTAGTAAAAGCAAGGCGAAAGTACTCTCTCATATAAACAAAGCACTGCGTGAAACTCACCTTTAAAATATGGTATACTTCTTAAATGCCGGAGAATGATAGCGGTAAACTAAACAGAATAGAAGAGCTAAAAAACAAGCTTTTCACTAAAAGTTATAAAACCAAGGTAGAACATCGTGGAGATTTTACTCACTTGCCAGAGAACCATACACCGGATTCTTGGTCTCCTCGGGAGGAAAACGGGGTTTTTATAGGAGAAAAATTTTTTAGCAAGACATCCAGGTTCAAGAAATTCTTCTTCCTTTCTTTAATTTTCTTTATTCTTGCTGTCGGGTATGGTTCTTATGTGTTTTTTGCCGACAGAAATACTGTTTCTGGTAATAATATAGACATAAATGTGCTTGGCAATATTTTCACTGCCGGCGGCGAAGAACTGCCCATCCAAGTCGAAATAACAAACAGAAATAGTTCTCCTCTTGAACTCGTGGATTTGGTCATAGAGTACCCTAAGAGTTCTTCGGGTAATTTGTCGGAAGACAACGAACGTCTTCGCCAGTCGCTGGGGACCATTCCCGCTGGGACTGTGAGAAGCGAAGGTTTTAAAATAGTATTATTTGGGGAACAGGGTAGTTCGCGCCAAGTAAGGATTTCCATTGAATATAGAGTAGAAGGCTCAAATGCTATTTTTGTGAAAGAAAAAGTGTTTGATGTTTCTATAAATTCCACACCCGTAGACCTCTCTGTAGACGCCCCGCCCCTGATTAGCCCAAATCAGGAGTTTGTCTTAAATGTGAAAGCCACGCTCAATGCAACCAAAGTAGCCCCCAAAATGCTTGTCAGGCTAGACTATCCTATTGGTTTTGAATTTGCATCTAGCAAGCCTGCACCATCTTTTGGCAACAATGTTTGGGATTTGGGTGACTTATCTCCAGGCGCCGATAAAAATATTTCCATCTTCGGTAAAATGATTGATGTTACAGATGGAGAAGAAAAAATATTTAGAGTGTGGAGCGGGCCTCAATCCAACAGCGATAAATCTCAAATTGGAGTTATCTTCAATTCTTTAGCTCACACCTTGGTTATTCAGAAACCCTTTATAGAGGCGAAACTTTTTGTAAATGGTACATATCAGAGAGAGTATGCTACAGAAGCGCAAGTTCCTGTGCAGGCACAGATTCGTTTCGTGAACAATTTAGATACGAAAGTTAACGACCTAGAAATTCGAGCCAAGATTACCGGGAATGCACTCAATAGAAACATGGTCAGACCGCAACTCGGCACATATGATTCATTAAACAACGTAATAATCTGGGACCAGTCTTCGCAAAAAATATTTAGAGAGATAAATCCTGGGGAATCTGGTTCCGTATCATTTTCTTTCTCTTCTCTATCTCCATTTTCTGGTGGAGATGGATTACTCTTGGACCCTTCTATCAATGTAGAGATTTCCATTGCAGGCAAACAACCGCTCGAAGGTAACGAAATAAAAAAATTAACAAATTCAGAAACCAAGATTATAAAAGTTGCTTCAGCTGTCGGACTTGCAGGAAAAGCGCTTTACTTCTCTGGGCCTTTTAAAAACACTGGGCCCATACCCCCCAAAGCAGAAAAAGAAACTACCTATACGATCGTTTGGACTCTATCCAATACTGTAAACAACATTTCGAAAGCGAAAGTGGTTTCCAATCTACCTTCGTGGGTTCGTTTCGTCGGCACTATTTCTCCGACTTCAGAAAATGTATCTTACAATGCAGGAACCAAGGAAATAACTTGGAATGTGGGTAATATCGCGAGGGGTGCTGGAATAACGGCGGGCAGTCGAGAAGTTGCTTTTCAAGTTGCCCTGATTCCTTCTCTTTCACAAATTGGAGTTGCTCCTGACCTGGTGAATGATATGGTTTTGACCGGACATGATGATTTTGCTAATGTGGATATTAGAGTCGACAAAGCTTCTCTAAGTACAACACTCTCCAGTGATCCATCTGCTCCAAACAATGCAGATAGAGTCGTGGAATAAAAAATGACAGAAAAAGATGATAATTTAATGGAAAAAATTGTTTCGCTTTGCAAGAGGCGAGGTTTTGTTTTTCAAGGCTCCGAAATTTACGGGGGGTTGGCCGGTACTTATGACTGGGGGCATTTTGGTTTGGCGCTCAAGAACAACATCAAACAGTCTTGGTGGAAAAAATTTGTGGACGGCAGAAGAGATATGTATGGTGTGGATGCAGCGATTATTATGAACCCGAAAGTTTGGGAAGCGTCTGGACATGTCGCCGGTTTTTCTGACCCCACAGAAGATGGCAAGCAATTCAACGTGATGTTCAAAACACAAATAGGTGCAGGCATTGAGGCGACCACATCATATCTTCGTCCGGAGACCGCGCAAGGTATGTTTGTAAATTTTAAAAACACGGTAGATGCTTTTCATCCAAAATTGCCTTTTGGTACAGCACAAATCGGCAAAGCATTCAGGAATGAAATTGCACCTAGGGATTTTATTTTCCGTCAGCGCGAATTTGAGCAAATGGAAATAGAATATTTTGTCCGAGCATCTGAGTGGGAAAAATATTTTGAATACTGGAAAGACGAAATGCTTGCCTGGATGGAAGAAGTTGGAATTGATATGAATAAAGTTCATGAGCTCGAAGTGGAAGAGCGAGACAGAGCCCACTATTCAAAACGAACCATTGATTTTGAGTTTGACTACCCCTTCGGCAAAAAAGAACTTTTCGGCCTAGCTTACAGAACGGATTTTGACTTAAAAACTCACAAGCTCGAATACGTAGATGAAGAGAAGGGAGAAAAAATGGTTCCACACGTGATAGAGCCTTCATTCGGACTTGATCGCGCATTCCTAGCGCTTCTGCTTTCCGCTTATCAAGAAGATGAAAAAGACGGAGAAGTACGAGAGTATTTAAAACTAAAACCTAGTATTGCCCCGGTCATTTGCGCAGTGTCGCCACTTTTAAAAAATAAGCCGGAGCTCGTAGAATACGCTAACACAAAAGTTTTTGCACCACTAAAGGCGGAATTTGGCCGGGTGGCTTGGGACGATAATGGAAATATCGGAAAGCGTTATCGCCGGCAGGACGAAATCGGCACGCCGTTTTGTATCGTGGTGGATTTTGACACACTTACTGATGATAGTGTTACTGTCCGAGACAGAGATACAGGAGAGCAGGAAAGAGTAAAAGTGGAAGATTTGAAAAAATATCTTAAGGATAGGATTTAAATGAAATTTTCAAAAAAAGTTTTACATAATGGACTTCGAGTTATTACTGTGCCCATGAAAGACAATCCGACCGCAACGGTGCTAGTGCTCGTGGAAGCTGGTTCGAAATACGAGACGAAAAAAGTAAATGGTATTTCGCACTTTCTAGAGCACATGTGTTTCAAAGGTACAACCAAGAGACCAAGCGCTCTCGACATCTCGAAAGAGTTGGATGCTCTGGGTAGTCAGTACAATGCTTTTACCGCGCAAGAATACACCGGGTACTACGCAAAGTCTGATGCCAAGCACTTCAAACAAATTTTTGATATTGTGTCGGACGTTTATCTCAACTCCACTTTTCCCGACAAAGAAATGGAAAAAGAGAAAGGTGTGATTATTGAAGAGATAAATATGTACGAAGACATGCCGAACCGTCATGTCCAAGATTTGATT
>CAYQPS010000005.1:0-20893 GCA_964419555.1 uncultured Candidatus Saccharibacteria bacterium
TGGTTGCTTCGGGTAAAGAAAGAAGTAAAGCGGATAAAAATTACAAAAAATATGGTGCTTTTTGGCATTAGTATTTTTATTTTTATTTTTGGAGCAGGAATATTTTGGATTTCATCTTTTAAGATACCAGATTTTAATTCTTTCGCGGAAAGAAAAGTTTCTAATTCTACAAAAATATACGACCGCACTGGAGAAGTTTTACTCTACGATATCCATCAAGATGTGAGACGAACCAGCATTCCGTTTGAAGACATGGGAGCGAATATAAAAAATGCCACTGTGGCCGTGGAGGACTCGGAGTTTTACAACCATGGTGGAATAAGAGTAAGTTCTATTTTTCGCGCAACTATCTGGGCCAAGTTGACCGGCAAGAAAGTCACTGGTGGTTCAACCATCACTCAACAGTTGATAAAAAACACTCTGCTTAACTCCAGAAAAACCACGGCCAGAAAAATAAAAGAGTGGGTGTTGGCCATAAAGCTGGACAAGGAGCTTTCTAAGGATAAAATTTTGGAGTTATATCTAAATGAGGTCCCTTACGGTGGAACCGTTTACGGCATAGAAGAAGCGGCTAGAACATACTTTGATAAAAAAGCTCGCGAACTTACGCTTGCTGAGGCAGCTTATCTGGCTTCGATGCCACAGTCTCCTTCCTTACTATCTCCTTATGGAAAAAACAAAGACAAACTAGAAGAAAGAAAGAATTTCGTTCTATTTAGAATGCATGAGCTTAAATTTATTACTGACGAAGAGTACGAACAGGCAAAGGCGGAGCTAGTAACATTTGTCCCACAAGCAACTGGAGGAATAAAAGCTCCACATTTTGTTTTTTTTATTAAAGATTATCTAGAGCAGAAGTACGGCGCGGATGCTGTTGAAAATGGCGGACTAAAAGTGACCACAACGCTTGATTACGAACTACAGAAAAAAGGAGAGGAGTTTACAAAAACTGGAGCGCTAGAAAATGAGAAAAACTGGAATGGGGAAAATGCTGGGTTGGTGGCCATCGACCCAAAAACTGGTCAGATTCTGACGATGGTGGGCTCAAGAGACTATTTTGATAAAGAAATTGATGGCAACTACAACATTGCGACAGCTCGTAGACAGCCCGGCTCCTCTTTTAAGCCTTTTATTTACGCCACCGCCTTCAACAAGGGCTTCACCCCCAATACTGTGCTATTTGACCTTGAAACCGAATTTCAAACAACCTGTGATGCTCAAGGTAGAGCCTTGCCGGGCAAAAGCCAGACAAATTGTTATAGCCCAGACAATTACGATGGACTGTTCCGCGGACCAATGACACTGCGAGATGCGTTGGGACAATCAATAAACCTCATAGCAGTAAAATTATTTTATTTGGCCGGCTTAAGAGACTCTCTTAAAACTGCCGAGGAAATGGGAATAAGCACTCTGACTGATGTTGGCCGATACGGGCTAACGTTGGTTATCGGAGGTGGAGAAGTGTCGCTTATTGACATGACTTCTGCTTATGGAGTTTTTGCAAACGATGGCGTTAGAAATCCTTACACTGGTATTTTGAAAGTTGAAAACATGAGTGGGAGAGTTTTGGAAGAGTATGCACCAAAGGCTAACCAAGTTTTACCAAAAAATACTGCTTTGACTATTTCAGATATTCTGTCCGATAACGTAGCCCGCACACCCACCTTCGGTGCTAATTCAGTGCTTCTTGTGTCAGGTAGAGATGTGGCCGTAAAAACAGGAACCACTAATAGCAACAAAGATGCCTGGATTGTCGGCTACACTCCTTCTATGGTGGTGGGAGTCTGGGCAGGAAACAATGATAACACTCCAATGAAGAAAGGGGGTGCCGCTATGGCTGGACCTATTTGGAATAAATTTATAAATGAGGCTTTAAAAAGCCTGCCGAATGAAAGATTTGAGGAGCCTAATTTGGAAGTTGATCCGGAGAGTGTAAAACCCGTGCTTCGTGGGCTATGGCAAGGCAGTGAAAACTTTTTCATCGACAAAATTTCGGGCAAGCTAGCCACCGACAGAACACCACAAGAGACTAGAGAAGAAAAAGTGGTTACAAATGTCCACACAATTCTATACTGGGTGGATAGAAGTAATATTTTAGGACCACCGCCAGTAAATCCACAAAGTGACTCGCAGTTCAGTCATTGGGAAATTCCTATACAAAATTGGTGGGCTCTTAATAGCAACAAATATCCAAAAACCACCTGGGCCCAAAAACCAGAAGCTCTAGATGATGTGCACACTGAGGATTCTGGACAAACTGTTTCTATAATCACACCCAATAAAACGACAGTTTATCGGTCCGACCAAAAAATAAAATTAGTTCTTTCGGTTTCTGGTGATTTTCCTGTAGAGAAAGTAGATATTTTTGTGAATGATGTTTATCTTGGCAACACAGACTCTTCATTGAACTTCACTTTTACTCCTGAGGACTTAGACAGCTTAAAAGAGGAAAACGAAATTAGAATAATTTCTTACGATAGTGTCTATAACCGAATGGAAACTGTTTCAACTTTTAAGGTTGAAGAAGAATAGCTTCAGTGACCCAAACTATCTATTCATTGGCATTATAAGGTAAGTAAATGAATTGTCCGAAACTCCTGATATTACAAGGGGTTTTGAAGACTCATTTAGTTTAATAGAGATACTATCTGTGTTTATAGACTGGAAACAGTCCAGAAAGTATTTATAATTAAAACCTAGCTCGACACTTTCTCCAGAGATAGAAGCATCTAGATATGTTTTGTTTTCCCCTACTTCGTTGTTGGATGAAGAAAGTTCAAATATTTTTTCTTTTGGCGTAATTTTTAAACTCACCTGATTAAATTTATCCGAGAAAATGTTTGATAGCTTAAGAGCATTTAGTAAGTCTTGTTTTAACACTACAGCTTCTGTTTTGAATTCTTTGGGAATAATTTGGCGATAATCTGGAAAAACTCCGTCAATCACTCGAGAGGTCAAATAAACATTGTCTGAGGAAAAAGAGATTTGGTTTTTATTAAAACAAATTTTTATATTACCAGAAAATTCCCCAAAAGCTCTCAATATTTCCGAAATGTTTTTATATGGGATTAAAATTCCTGGTATTTCCTTTAAGCCACTCGCCTTTATTTTTTTCTCTGCCAGCCGAAAAGAGTCTGTGGAAACAAAAACCAAATTGTTTTCATTGGAATAGATATAAACACTTGAAATTTCAGGCTTTATGTCGGACGGAGAAGAACCATAATAAACAGATTTTATTCCGTCTATTAATTTTTTTGCTTCTATTTCAAAGTTTACTCCAACAACCTTTGGTATTGTGGGGAAGTCTTCGTGTGGTTGTCCTTTTATTTTAATTTTACTTTTCTTTGCTTTAATTAAAAGGTTCCCGCCCTCTCCCTCAAGCACAATGTTGTCGTTTTGAAAAATATTAGAAAACATACCAGCCAATACCCCACCAGAAACAGCCAGGGTCCCCTCTTTTTCAATCTTGGCTGGAATTTCGATTTCCACCCCAAGACTTAGGTTTGTAGCCCTAAGCTTTAAAGACTTACCCGAGGCGACAAAAAGAATCGAGCTTAATACCGGCAAGGTTAGGTTTCTGCCAGTTATTCTCTCTGCTTGTAAAATTCCACTTTTTATTTTTTCAATTCCACATTCTAGTTTCATAATATGTTTACTTTTACTTATATATAATCTACTAATACTATTAGTGCTGTTGATAAGTGGATAATTTTTTTAAGGTATGTTTTATGTGGGTATTTTGCTTTTTTGTTTATAATATTCTTCTAATAACTTTTGATTTTAATCATTCTTTTTTATTTTTTAATAAAAACCAGTTTCCTTTTCTTTCTTTTCAACTTCTTATCAACAACTATTTGAACATGATTCTTATCTGGTCTAATTCTTGTATAAGCTGTGCGTCGTTTTTTAGGTCAGCTTTTATTTTTAAGTAAGAATGTATAACCGTGGTGTGGTCTTTGCCGCCGAGCTTCTGCCCGATTAGTGGGTAAGAAACATTAAAATCTTCACGCAAGATATACATCACCACCTGCCTTGCTCGAACAATCTCCTTTCTTCTGGTTTTTTCGTAAATTGAAGATTCTTCCAGGTTGTAATAATCACTCACAGTCTTGACCACATCTTTTATGGCCACATTCTTTTTTGGTTTTATGTTGTTTTTAAGTAAGGTTTTAACTTCAGAGAGCGAAAGAGGTCTATTTTTTAGGCGATATTGGCAGACGATGGTATTAAGGCTTCCTTCAAGCTCACGGATGTTACCTTGGATGATTGAAGCGACGTACTCCACTATTTCCTGGTCTAAATTAATATCCAGTTCTTGTAGTTTTACTTTAAGAATGGCTAAACGAGACTCGTATTCTGGCTCAGTGACGTCCACAATCATTCCGGCAGCAAAACGTGATTTTAGGCGGTCTGCTAGCTCAGGGATGTAGTTTGGGTGCTTGTCGGAAGAGAAAATTATCTGTTTGTTGTTTTCGTAAAAAGTGTTGAAGGTGTGGAACAACTCTTCCTGTATTTTTTCCATTTTACCTATAAATTGTATGTCGTCGATTATTAGGAGGTCATATTTTCGGTATTTTTCTTTGAAAGAGTTTGCTTTGTTTCCCTGTAGTGAATTTACGAAGTCTGTGGCGAACTTTTCCAGAGTAATATAATGAACCTTTTTATTCTGATCCCTTTCTTTTATTGAATTTCCAACCGCCTGAATCAAGTGAGTTTTTCCTAACCCAGTGCCGCCGTACACAAAGAATGGATTGTACTTGGTTCCTGGATTTTCTATTATTGCCTGAGAAGCTGCATATGCTAGTTCGTTAAAAGAGCCAACAATAAAGGAATTAAAGTGATAACGTGAATTTAGATTGTCTTCCGGGTTGATATACAAGTCTTTTAAAGGCAACTCCTTGTTCATATAAGCCTCATTTGTTCTAAATATTTCCTGTTTACCGGATTCTTCTTTAGTTATGGCATATTCTACCGCCCGCATGTTCTCATATGCGTTAGCAATTGTTTTGGTGATTAGCTTGTGGTATTTATTTTTTAGCCAGTCGCGGACGAACTCATTTGGCACACCCACGTAAATAATACCCAATTCTTCTTTTAAAATAGAAGTGTTTTTAAACCAAGTACTAAAATTGGCCTTTGAGACACCGGATTCAATTTCAACCAAACAAGTATCCCAGAGCTGCTTTGTATTCATAGCTTTACATTATACTACCTTAAAAAAAATAGGAAGCTTGTAAAAACTTACTAACTATGTTGATAAACTGTGTAAAACTTTTTCGCCCCGGTTGATTTATTGCCAAGAATATTATAAACTGGTCAGATGTCATTCACATACCAACCCAAAAAGAGAAAAAGAGCGAAATCCCACGGATTTCTAGTTAGGGGTAAAACCAAGACGGGAAAGAAAGTTCTCTTAAGAAGAAGGAGAAAAGGACGCGCCAAACTCTCAGTATAGTTTTTCAAGCAAATCCATGCTTCCTAAGAAAAACAGGCTCGACAAAAAGGCTGTACAAAGGGTCTTTAAAGAAGGGAAATTTCTAAATTCTTCTAGCCTGACTTTTAAATTTATTTTAAATAAAGCTTCAGCCAGTTCGCGCATTTCTGTTATTGTGCCAAAAAGCGTTTCCAAACTAGCCAACAAAAGAAATCATCTGCGACGCAAAACATACTTTGTACTGAAAAATTATCTAAAAGAAATTCCCCCGGTTCTCGGCGCTTTGATTTTTAGAAAATATCAAGATGATACTCAGACAATTTCAAATGAAATTAAAAACATACTCAGTAAAATTAATTAATTTCTATCAGAAAAACATATCGGTCTTAACTAGGCCAAGGTGTCAGTTTTACCCCACTTGTTCACAGTACGCGAAAGAAGCGATTAGTAAATATGGTATGTGGAAAGGCTCTTGGCTTTTTCTTTTACGTATTTTGCGTTGTCATCCGTGGCAGAAGAATCATATAGATCCATTAAAGTAACCACACTTGTTTTCATACCCGCCCCGTAGTAAATTTTGCTAAAAATTTCACTACGGGGTAGAATGGGAAAATGCTTCATAGTCTTTGGGATACTCTTTTATATAAGCCACTTGTGAACATTTTGGCGGCTTTGGTCTCGATTATTCCCGGTGGCGACGTGGGGCTTG
Organism: uncultured Candidatus Saccharibacteria bacterium; assembly: GCA_964419555.1. Classification (GTDB taxonomy): domain Bacteria; phylum Patescibacteriota; class Minisyncoccia; order Phycocordibacterales; family UBA9973; genus UBA9973. Next base: position 6,144 of record CAYQPS010000005.1, read on the forward strand.
CAATTATTGTTCTTACTATACTTGTTAAAATAATTCTCTATCCTCTTTCCCAGCGCTCAATCGAAAGTCAGGCAAAAATGAGCGCGCTTGCCCCAGAATTGAACAAAATCAAGGCAAGTGGAGCCAGCAAAGAAGAACAAGCCAAGCTTACTTTCGACCTTTACAAAAAAAACAAAACCAACCCCTTCTCCGGATGCCTTTTGGTTTTAATCCAAATACCTATTATTTTTGCTTTATACTACGTTTTCTTTAAAGGAATAAATTTTGATAGCGGGATTCTTTATTCTTTCATTCCAACCCCAGAACATTTGAATACAGTTTTTCTGGGCATGATTGATATCAGTAAAAAAAGCCTAGTTTTGGCAATCTTGGCTGGAGTATCTCAATTCTTCCAAGCATATTTTATGCCCAAACCTTCAACTACTGGAGCCGAAGCAGGGTCTTTTGCAGAAAGTTTTTCTAAAAGCATGCACTTGCAAATGAAATACGTCTTTCCCGTAGTTGTAACTTTTATTGCTTACAGTATCTCCGGAGCGATTGCTCTATATTGGGTTACAAGTAATATTTTTGCTATAGGCCAGCAAGTTTACGCTCAAAAGAAAAACAAAAATATGAAAAAATTAATAAACGAAACCAACTAAATATGACCAAAGACGAGATGAGCATTTTAATAAAAGAGTTGGTAGAAAAAATCACAATGCCGGTGAGCAAAATCTCCATTCTGGAAGACAGTTCTACTATTTTAAACAAAAGTAGAGGCGACTCTAAAACACTTTGGTTTTCTGTGGAAGTGGGACAACCTCATTTTTTCTGGGGTCATGGAGGTGAAGCACTTTTTGCCTTAAATCATTTAGCCAAGAGAATGATTGAAGCCAAAATGTCTCCAAAAAGAGAAACCACAGAAAACCCTCCAAGCTTAGATATATTGATTGACATCAATGATTTTCAGAAAAAACGTGTTGAGAGCGTACGTGCCGTGGCGCACATGATGGCGGAAAGAGCCCGATACTTCAAATCCAGTATAGAAATTGACCCTATGTCCGCTTTTGAGCGCAAAGTTATTCACGAATTTTTATCAGATGCCACTGATTTAAAAACCGAATCAGAAGGATTCGGCGCATCACGTCGTGTGGTTATCAAATACATAGGGACAGACTCCACTATTTAAGTTTTCACTACTTTTTACTCTAACGTTAGATCAAATAACCACAAATAAGAATCTTTTTTGTTTACAAAAAATAAATAATTTTCAGCTTCATCTAATGTAAGTTTAATGCCGTCAGTTTCTTCTCCAGCCGGAACTGAAACCGGGTCCAAAAGCATACTGGTGTTTCCGGTTGCTAAATCTATTTTCCATAATTGGTCACCAAAAGAAACTTCTCCTTGGTACCAAGTGTCTGGATATAAACCTGGAACAACAAATTTGGGCACTGCACAGTAAATCACCTCACTAGTCTTTCCCCAAACGCATTTTTCCGGCAAAGTTCTAAGCGAGACAGGGCTGGACTCTTTCGCATTTATATCATAAATACTGAGAGATAAATTGCTGTTGCTATAGAGCACTAATTTTCCACTGGGGCTTGTGAGGGTCGTGAGTCCACTAATATCTCCCAAAATTCTAATCAAATTTTTCTTTTCCGGGTCGATTGCATACATATAACCCAGAACACCTCCAGAAGGTTTGGTGGTAAGAGTAATCATTTTGCTATTTGGCCACCAAGAGAGCCATTCGGTAAATGGCGAGTCAAATACCTGTAATTTTTTATTTCCCAACATTCCAGCAGTGATGCCTGTAGCAATTTCTCCAGTATTAAATAAATAAAATATTTTTAAAGCATCAGGCGAGATACTTATATCTGTAATATTCTCTGGCAGGAAGGAGCCCTTAACTTCATTGGTGTCAGTACTATCGCCGCCCAGAAGTTCTTTAGGCAAAGATCCAACAAAAGTTGCTATAGTTCTCTCATCTATTTTTAAATATCGCATTACCACTGACTCACCTTTTGCTCCAAAATAAGCTTCGTAAACTTTAGGAATTATTGTTCCGGAAAACCTGCGTTCGTCTATTTTATCTGCGAAAGTTTGGTAAATATTTCCAGTAGTCCTAGCTACATACCTTAGATTTGGTTTAAATTCGGTCGGAGGAGGAGTAGGCGTTGTTGCTGGCTGTTGGTTGAGCAAGGATTCTCCTTGCTCAACCGGGGTAATCATGGGGACATCTTTGAATCTTTCTTTTTGATAAACAGTAAATCCAGCTACTGGCATGCTAGAAACTTTTAACAGTTTTGTTTTAGGGATTTCTGTAACAGGTGGAGTGACTCCCGGGGTTTCTGGTGGAGGTGGAGGAGGTGGGGGGGTCGGTTTTTTCCCAAAAGGATTCCATTGAGAGAAAAAGTTGGTACCATCGTCACCCTCTCCTCCCCCCGGCGGTCGGTTGAAATACAAAAATCCGAATGTTACCAACAAGATTACCATCAGAGCGACTATTAAGAGTGTGAAATTTCTTTTTGTCATAAAAAATATTACCAACCACCTCCCCCACTTAGTCCATCACTTAGTGTTCCTTTCTCTATTGCATCAGCGATTTGTTGTTCGATGTTTAACTTTTTACCCATTACGCTATTACCGTAAGCATTTATACCAGCACTAGTACTACAACTTTTAGCAGGTCCGGCGAAGTATTTGCACGCAGCCTCTTTTTCGTTGCTGGCAGCACCCACACCTTTTAAGTATACAGCGGCCATCATCAAGGCGTCATTTACATTCCATGGATTTGGCATGTGTCCTAAGTATCCTCTTGCTTCATTTCTATGGTCAAGCCAGGTGTCAGGACGAAACTGGGTATACCCTATCGCACCTCCATGGCCATCATAAGCTCCACTTGAGTCTTTAAGCGCACACGAGACTGGCGTATCGTTTATATTCTTGTTTAACTCTCTTGTAATGGTTTGCAAAGAAACCTTATCTGTGTCGTACATATTTGCAGCAGCATCGGTCCACCTACATCTTCCAGTGTTGGCGCCACTGCCTGTTTCTTGGGAAAATATCGCTAAAATAAATGCAGCATCAACGCCTGTTTTACTCTCAGCAGCTTTTGCTGCCGGGTAGGCTTGGCTATTAAAGTTAACTTTGATTGCTGGACCACTAAATGAGGGAGCCAACGGTCCGGAAATTTCAAAACTCTCTACAACCACAGACACTCCTTCTATATTAACATCACTCTTAAGTAAATCCGGATTTATGGTGTTGAGAAGCGCGTAGGCGCCGAGAGCGAGAACAAGACCGAATATTGCATGCAAGATTCTATCCTTGCCTTCAGCTTTACTATGCACGAGCTCGCTTGTCATATACTGAATCCCACCAATAACAATCATCACTATTGCTAACACTGCGCACAAGCCGATGAATAGCGGGATTATTATGTTTAAATACTTTCCAAGAGCACCCTCGGACGTTGGGTCAAAAGTTTCCATCAACTCTCCGTTGTTGGGGTTCGGAAGTGGAGCTAAGAGATTATAGCTTGGGTCCCAGGGCATTTTGCATGGAGCATTAAACGCGGTGTCTTCCGTATAATCTACTTCATCATTGCTCCACTCACAAAGCGGAAGTTGCGCTGGAGGTGGTGGGGCGGGTGGAGCATTAACTGTTATAGAAAAAGGACTCGTCGGACTAGGATATCCTGTGGCGCTTATTGCTACACTAAAGGGTCCTGCTGAAGTGGCTCTGAAAGTTGTGTTACAAGTACCATTCAAGTCTGTAGTGCAAGGGTTGGGCGAGAGAGAGGCCCCAAAGGTTGGTGAAAGGCTGAAATTGACAACAACACCACCTGCACCTGCACCGGTCGTGTTTGTGGCCATGACTGTTATAACTACATCTTGATTAAGACTCGCACCAGGTACACCGATTACAACTCCACCAAACACTCCAGAACCTGTAAATGATAATTTACTCGGAATATTTGGCTGGCCAAATACTTCTCCAGAGAATCCTGTTAGTGCGATAAGTATTAAAATGTATTGTATTATTTTTTTCACTCTTTGGTTATCTAAAATGTTACACTTATTTCTTTTTCAGCCGTTTGGAAAAATTTATACTGGTTGCTGATATCGAGTCTTAGTCTGGAGGTTCCGGCCACCCCTCCTTCCACTCGAAGTGGCATCGAATTTTTTCTAAAACTTGAAACGGGCAACGGACTGTCATTAATACTCCAGTTGAATACTAATTCTGGACGACGGATGTCTTTTGGACCAATGAAGTATGGAGCCGCGACGAGGACGTCTTGCCCCGCTATTCGATATCCGTTTTCAATTGTTTTCTCCCAAGTTGTTCCCAAAACATTGTCGTTTCTATAAAATAAAATTTTGGGTTCCACTGTGCCTACGTCTATTGTTGCTTCCGCAGAGTAACTTTGGTCAGTAGTCGAAGCTACTACCCCGACACTGTTTGATTCTTCCAAATAGTCATTTACGTAGACAAAGAAACTTTTACCATAACCGGATGCTTCCACTACATTGCTGTAGTCCTTTTTCCAATTGTAAGTCATGTTTTTGGGTGAAACTTGTATTCCGGCCACCCTGATTTCGGGCATAGCTACAGCTTTAATTGCGCTGTCTTCAGTGGGTAGAGCTTTTCCCTTATAAAAAGGAGGAACGTAAGAATCATTTGCTTGCCATAGAAGCACAATTTGGGACGGCCTGATAGTTACCTTTTTTTCTATTTCACCATCTGGTAAGAATATTCTAATGACCATTTGGATTTCAGAGCCAGATGCTGGAGCATTTATAGAAAAAGTTTTTCTCCCAATTCCGGAGAGCGCACTTTTACCATTTACAAACCAAGAAATGGAAACACTATCTAGATTAGCAGCAAAACTTCTTACATCAATCGTTACATTTTCGTATGGGGCTGGATTTTCTGGAATTACATCAACCAAGATGCTGCTCTCTGAAATTGCAAACACTGGAGACGCAAAAACAAGTCCAAGTGTCACCATCAAACACAGCAATAAAAATTTCAATCGCATATGTTAATTATAACAACAAGAGAAGACCAAAGCAAAAGCTCGCTTTTATTTTGTCTGAGCGCCGTTGTTATATGGTAATCCATATACCATACCTACTTTATTAACTAAGTCCTTGCTTCTGCCGCCTCCAGCTCCATTTTCGCTTTTTTGATTGACAATATCTGCGATGGGTCGGAAGTTATAATCTGGTCTTCGGTATAGGAAGCAATTATTTTTATGGCTACATGTTTCAAGCCTGCGAAAAATATTCCTTCCCCTACTCCGGACTCCAACAACAGATACTTTTCTTCGTCGGTGAGGTTGAAAGTCTTTTGCAAAATGTCGATAGTAGCGGCGGATTGTTTAAGTAAAAGCTGAATGGAAGAGTTGGTGACAATCGGTATTCCATAAGTGGATTTCATAAAGTCTGCTGCGTCTTGGGTGATGGTGGCGAGTCCAAGATAATATTTTCTACCTCGCTTGGCTATCGAATATAAGAAGGAAGCAGTGTCTTCAGATTTCATCATCCACCATGCTTCATCTACCACCATTAGGCGTTTCTTTAGATTTTTACGAATAGCGCCCCAGATGTAATGCATCACGATATACATCGCGACTGGTTTCAGTTCGTCTTCCATGTCTCGTACCGAAAATACGATAAATTTTTTATTGATATCGACGTTTGAGGGTCTGTTTAAGAAAGTTGCCCAAGAGCCTTTGGTGAATTTACCAAGCTTCTGGACGATGGAATCCGTTCCCTCCATTCCAGAGAGCACCATTTCAAAATCTGAAAGAAGTGGGGGTTCAATCGTCGCAAAGTCCGACTCCGGAGTGATGTCTTTTATAGCATAAGTTTCTGAAATAGCGTGGTCCACTATCGAATCTTCTTCTGGGGTGAGTCCGCCCAACATTAATCGGAAGAGTCCGACTAGGTTAAGCACGTTTGACCGGAGTACGTCTTCTGCTGTTTCGTCTTCTCTGGGTATCGGCAGGTCGAAGGGATTTATATGGTGGTCGGAAGAGAGAGAAATATTAAAATATCTCCCACCCACCGCTTCAGCTAAATATTCATATTCGCGCTCAGGGTCTATGACGATGACATCAATATCAAACATTAGAGACCTTAGGATTTCCAATTTTATGGCGTAAGATTTTCCTGAGCCGGACTTGGCAAAAGTTACGGAGTTGTAGTTTTCCAATGAAAATCTATCGAAAATGACCAAACTGGAATTGTGTCGATTGACACCATAAAGAATTCCCCTGTCTGAAGTTAAGTCGAAAGAAATAAATGGGAAAACGCTGGAAAGGGGCTCCGAGTTTAATTTTTGATGGATATTTAGAAGGTCAGTACCGAGCGGAACCACACTTTTGAAGCCTTCTTCTTGTTGGAATAATGCGGGTTTGATGTATATGAGCCGGGACTCAAGCATTGATTTTATTTCATTTTCCAATTTGAAGAGCTCAAGCTCATTGTCAGCATAGACGGTTATATATATGCTCACATCAAACATCTTTTGTTGCGCCTGGATGAGACTGTCGCGCAGTTCTTCTAGATCCTGGTGGGCGGTGTCTAGCATAGGGTCGCGTACCATGCCTTTTGCCTCGCGTACACCGATTTGGCTTTGCACCTCGGCTACTTTCTTTTGGAATTGTCTGAGCACCAAAGATGTATCTATAGGGTGAATGAAAATCGAGACGTCAAAAATTTTATCTAAATTAATAATCGGGGAAAACCAGTTATCTGCCAAATATCTGGGGTAAGAAATAATGAAAAAGGTGCGGGCGATTTTATCACCCAGATTTATCGATTTGGATTCAATTTTTAGGGCCGAAGGAGCAATGACATCTTGAAGTTCCAAGTTTGCCGATTCGTAGATTTCTTCCGGCAAAACTGCCAAGACAGAAGCACGTGCCTGTCCTTCGCCTCCCTTATTTTTCTTTAGTAATTTATCAAAAATTCTCATTTTATTGTTCCAATTCAATTTTTCCTCCCAATTCTCCCGGGTTGAAAACCTTATAAAATAATTCTACGATTTCTTCTGTTCCCAGCTGAGCTGACTTTATGCCACAGCCGGCAAGCCCTTGCTGAATGACACTGACCCTCTCTTCAAGCTGGGAGCGCTGTTCTTCAAAGTCCACTTGTCTGGCCGCTCTCTCTTCTGTGGATTCTTTCTTGGAGAAGAATTTTTTTAAAACACCCGAACTTGGCCTCAGACTTACATGCGCATAAGGCACTACTACGAAAAAGCTTTTAGTCATTATACTCACTGTTTCGGTGAAATTTCTAATGAACTCTATATATTCTTTGGTTTGCAGTTTGAGCAATGGCTCGCTTTGCACTTTCATTCTCTCTTCCAGAGTCAGAAGATACGGCCGAATATCCAGCCTTCTTGATTGTACTGAAATCTGCACAGAAAAATCCAAAGAATTTAGAAAATTCTGAAACTGCATAATAGTCGCTTTTTGCTCGTCATTGGATTTGAGCGATAGGTTGGTTGAATTAGCCAGCACGATTGCCCGCAAGCTGCCGTCTTTGAGGACCGCGACGCCATCACGGACTTCTTTAATGGGGACAAAACTTTGTGCTGCTTTTGCTTTTAATGCCATAAATAATTATTTTTTTAAATCTAAAATATCTAAACTCCATGCCAAATCTCGCAGCTTGTTTCCTTCCAATTTTACTACGGCTTGGGGAACCTCTACTTCCCGCTCTTTTGGTTTGCTCTTTTCCATCTCAAACTCCGTGCGTCTTTTCCAAATATAGAGTTTATCTTGAGTCATGTATTTTGCACCAGCTTCAAGCATGTTGATGAAAGGTTTATTGTTTGGTCTGTAAAAAGCGAGTGCTCCAGCGAGTCCAGCTACAAGCAAAATGGGTATTGCCCCAAAGAGCAACCCAATAGCTTTATAGAGTATAAAGCATATCCCTATTCCTCCTGTCAGATACGCAAATTGCCTGAAAGTAAAAGGGCCGAAAATCTTATCCTCTATGTCTAAAAATTGTGGAACTTTGAATTGCATGGGATAGCTTCCTAGCTTTTTAGCTTATTAGCTTTTAGCTTAGTAATCATTACATTTAACATCCTCATTACTTCATCGAGGAGATTATCCACCTTATTATAGTTTAAAACCTTTGTTTTTGAAAGTTTTTTAGAAATTTCTAACTGAGTTTCTAGTTCAGCACCAGACCCATAAGACATTCTCAAAAAGTGCAGAAAATCAGCCCTAGTTCCTCTGCATCTGCCTTCCGCAATGTTAGATGGAATCGACACTGCAGATCTTCTAATTTGTGAAGTTAACCCATAAATTTCCTCTCTCGGAAATTTTTCTGTTAGTTCATAAATATTTGTCACTAAATCAATAGATTTCTGCCAAACTGTTAAATCTTTATATGAGTGTATTACTTCTTTCATTTTTAAAGCTAATTAGCTATCAGCTACAAGCTAACAAGCTATTCCGGCGGTAGCCGGTAGGGGTCTGCTCCTTTCGGGTAAGATTTAGCCGGAGCTTGTTCAGTGTTTGGTTTACTCAAACTACCAGCATCAGAATGGTTAGTTTTAGCCGACGGAATCTGGAAAGAGCCGGAAAGCTTTTGTGCCGAAATGGCATCAGTCGGTTTTTTATCAGGAATCACCGCTGGTAGGATTTCAATTCCAGCGGCCTTTAAAATTTCATTCTGTGGTTCTTCTTTGTATGTTTGAGGAGAAACACGCATCGTTCTTTTTTCTGTATTTTTAATTAATTCCTCGCGTATTTTACTGAAGACCAGTTCATTCATTTCTTTTACCAACCCATCAACTTCGCTTTTAGTAATATTCATTCTGGCTTCTAACTCCCTTGAGTAGTCGGCTGGACTTAGAATTCCCGAAAGCAGTAATTCTGTCTCTATTTCAAGGTCTCCCAATTGTTCGAAGTTATATCCTTTTTTTTCTCTCATTCCCACAATAGCTTCTCGCCAATCCACAGCATCAATGGCCCGCCTTGTTTCTTCCGGCAATTTCATCCTTGCTTCCCTTACTTTTATTTCCATTGTGTCAACGTTGTTGTCCATAATATTTATTATATGCTAAATCTACTATTTGTGTCTGGGGCTATCGGTAAATTATCCGGAGCATTTGTTTTTTCTGTATCAGTAGACGGATTCTCTGGTTCGTTTCTTTCTAAGAAGGCGGCATAATTTCCTCCGGAGAGAATGAAATCAAGTGTTTGTTCCCAGTCCGGACTTTTATCTTTCAGATTGTTTTTTATGTTTTTTACAAGAATATCATTTATTGGGGTAAATATTTGTTGATTCACTTCTTCTGCAATTTTTTCAGCTTCATTGTTGCTGGTTTCTACTTCATCTTCAATATTTTTAGCTAGTGAATCACTTTCCTCGTCCCCTATTAAAACCAACCAAGTTTCTACCAGAAGATTACTTGTTTCTTCTTCAGTAAATGAATTTTTTTTACCCATTGCTTCCGTAATGCTCACCCAATCTAAAGAATTTATCGCTTCTTGCGTTTCTTCTGGTAATTTTTCTATTCCTTCTTTAATTTTTTGTTTTAATTTTTCAGTCATAAATTTTTAATGCCCAGAGTCGCCCTTACTATCTATTTTTTCTTCCATTATTATCTTGTGAGCTGCTTCACGGTTGCCCGATAAACTGTGCTGTCCTAGACTAATAACAAGGTTACCTATTTGTGTCCCAGCGCTTGTCAAAGACTCAGCATAATTTCTCCTTCTCCTTCTATTCTCTTGGGTTACTTTCTGTTTTTTGTCTCTAACTTCTATCTTTTCCATGTTTTTAATTGTCCTTCTTATTGTTTGTGTTGCACCATTAGCGTCTATATACGTGGATGTGCCTGCGTTTGCTGCTATATAGCGCCCATGATTAGTTCCTGCGATTATTCTTCCGCTTGCATCTACGTCACCGGTGTAATGTTGTCCCTCTCTTAATGCTTTTTTCTTATTTTTTGCATTTGTAAGTTTGGCATTAGCTGTCTTGGCTTGTGCGCTGTTTGCCCCATAAGCTGCATTTGCATCAGTTAGTTCTTCTCTCGCGTCTTTAATGTCTGTGTCTAAAGTTACTAGCTCTTGTTCCCAAGTATGTAATAGATTTTGCAAAGCTCCCTCCACTTCATGGACATCTTGTTGCAATGATTCATTTTCTCCAACCTTGAGTTCGTCTGCTCTCTTTTGTTTCTTCTTTACTTGGTCTTCTTTCCTCTTCTCATATCCACCCTCCTGTGCTTTGCCAAGCTTCAGTCCGGTAACAGATGATAAGTCTTTGCCAGCAATACTTACTCCTCGTACATCAAAGCTTGATTTCGCAGCTATATTTCCAGCGTCTCTTATTCTAGCTCCAGCGAACTTGGCAAATGGGTTGGTTCCCGTTGTTTCTAGTCTCTTTGCCCACTGAGAATTAGCCACAGCAGTTCCAGCTCTGCCCACTGTTGCTCGTCCGGCGGCTGCAGTTGTTGCTATTCCCGCCCGTGCTGCCAATGCTGCCCCACCCGTCGCTGCACCCAATGCAAGTCCACCCGCGAGTCCAAGTGCAGCCTTCCCCACACCCGTAAGCTTTTCCCCTATTACTCCTCCTCCTTTTTTTGCAAACTCAGTTGCCTTAAGCAAGAGAATCAAAATTATTGCCGCCGGGATGATTATGGAAAGAATGATTTGTACCGCATCTCCGTCTCTATTAACAAAACCACTAAACATGTTTGACTCTCGTATCATCAAAAACATTAGATACATAAAAAACATAAAAATTGGCGCCATAAATGCGGTGGCAAGCAAACGTTTTACCCACGAATCCCAACCCAGGTACTCAACTCCTGCCAGTTTTGGTATGGTGAAAGACATAAAAGCGAAAGGAGACAAAATTACCAGAACCCAAAGTTCAACTAATCGGCCGATGAAACTTATGGCCGCTATAAAGAATGCATAAGCAGCGACCAGCATCACCGCCGCACTAATGAGGATGACTCCCAAGAGTGTGGTAAGTGGGACCTTTTCTTCATTGACTGTGGCCACGCCGGGTATCTTATATACCTTGGCTTTTGTTAAAAAGTCTTCGCCCAGCATTCTAGTGGGGTCAAAAGCAGACACCATTCCTCCTGAAAGGTCTTTCCTCCCGGTGCTAGCCGAATCACCATATGGTCTATCCACCCCTGGTGCCGTTTGGACGCTAACTCTATTATAAAAAATCAAAGCTAAAATATTTGAAGAATCAATTACCACTTTCGTGAAAAACATACTGAAATTTATCAAAAGAGCCATGACTATCACCGCCGCTATCATTTTCTTTGTGTCATGGCCCCCGAGTCCTAAAATTGTTTTGATGGCGATGTAGAGAAGAACCAGGATGAAAAAGATGTTGGACAGGTCCCGGACTATTTTCCAAGCCGCGGGGAGAAAAGCGGAACTAGATGTCAGGTCGCTGTTTATCGATAGGGATATGGCACCGTTAAAGAAAATTCCCGATATTGCAAGTAGCAAGGCTGGGATACCGTGAAAAATAGTATAAAAAAGTTTCAACAAACAGCCGGTAAACCAAGTTCTGGGGTCAATGGAACAACCCGCATTAATATGTTTTTCAAATGCTGATTGGTTTGGGTCGGGAGCTGGGGTGTCGAGTGGTATGGTGAATGAAATAACAGTTGTATCTTCTATGCGAACCGGGTTAACCAAATTAACCACTCTCGTTGTTCCGACAACACAACCTGTTGCCAAAACACCCGGCACTTCGTATTCTCTTGTCACAGGAGGAGTGTCTCGACTAACAGCTCTATATCTACAAGTTCCGGTGGCGGCCTGTGTCGGAGTCCATATACCTTGATGTGTTGCACAGTCTGCTGAATTGTAGTAATCAAGAAACGTTCCTGAAGAGTTGAGACAGATGAAAGCCTGTGCCTGTGCTGGTGTTGCTATACTGAAAATTCCAGTCAGTACTATAAGTATTAAGATGTATGGAATTATTTTTTTCATCTTCTAAAACGCTACATCTCCGGCACGGATGTAGTCCAAGTCATTGGCGTAATACACCGTGTTGCAATTTATTTGTACGCTAACATGGCGGTTTTCTATTTCTGAGAAAAGAAAACGCTTTACTTTTGTGTCGAAATTCAACACCCCATATGCATTTACCATTGGCAACTCTTTATAAACACCCGTAGGGTCTGTCGAAGGAGCGCTTATACCAATACCATAAAACCAAGGAGTAAGAGCATTGAATATATATCTCGCATCAGGATTTTCCTCAGGAGTCTCATATGCAGTCGCTCCTCCATGGCTATATCCACCTACAACAGGATAAGCACAGAACAAATCTTTTTCCTTTACCAGAGTTCCGTCAGCTTTAGTAAATGCGCTGACATCTTCTGCTTCTTCAAGTGTTTTCCAATGTGCTCCCTGCCCCTGTCTTGCAAACTGAAATTTTATAACTCCAAAGTGGCCAAGCGTCCAGCCAGCATTTATTCTTGCTTCCTGACATTCATTATTTAAAGCCAGCAAACCACTTTTCTTTTCTTTCAACAAACCCAGTTCATTTCGCGTGTCTTCTATACTGGCTGAACTAGAAATGTCTGCTCGAAATGCGTCGTATTGTTTCCAGATAGCAATCAAGTTCTTCTCTTCCACGGAGCCCGGAGCTGGCTGAACTGTAATGGGAGCCAACATTGCTTCGATAGTTGCCATTCTAGCTATGGCCAGAGTCTTTGCTCGTCTTTTATTTGTTAGGTCAGTTAACTGCTGGAAGTTTTCATCGATGGATTGAATAGCATCTATGTATATAATGGCATTTGGCAGAGGTGGAATTTTTTCATTTGAAATACTAATAAATGGAGCATAGTTTTCTGTTGACTCATATATAGAAGTTACAGGCATTTGCACCACATCTACGAGTGGTGGTGAATTTATCATGGCAGTGAGCATCCAGTCCTTTAAGGAGCCCACAGCAAATTTCAAACTTCTTATAACTTCCGTCGAGTCTACTACGGTTCCTGCAGTCCCAGTAATGTCACTCATAGCTTTCTCTTCTTCTTTTGCCAACCTTTGTTCCCAGCCTTTGTCTGGTCCTGGCAAACATCTGTCGAGTGCTTTCGCCGTCTGCCATAGGCCGTCAGAAATTTTGGAACCGTTTAATACTTGCAGAATTCCCGGATTGGCATTTTTCGGGTCAGTCGGGTCATTTACGTTAGGTGGGTTATCAATCAGCGCCAGTTCTGTGATAGTAGCTTCTTTTGCTCCCGGAATATACTCATATGTTCCAGAAGTTGTAATTCCGCCTCTATTGATAGAGACTCCTCCGGTCGTATTGAAGACATAAGTTATTCCCGCGGTAGCATCCGTGACAGTTTGTCCGCTCTTGTTTCCGATTTCTTCTCCAACGATTATTTGATTTTCAAAAATGACCGTCTTTCCACTAATTATCTTTTTGAAGTCACGCAAAACAATCGGGTTGTCTGGTCCACTTTGCACATCATCTGTCGGACTGCCCAAGGTCTCTCCATAATAATTAAAAGTGTCTGGGTCTGGTGGTTTTCGGTTGGACACCCTTACTAATTCATTTAAGCCCTTATCAAGAAGTTTATTAAACGTAGCATCAAAGATGGCTGCGAGGCTGTCAGTCAAGCCCCAAGCCGCCGCTGCCTCCTTCGTTTTTTGAGTTGCACCCAGTGCGTCCATCACCAAATTTGCTGACACTGCACCGGGGGTGGTGTTTTTGAATCCTTTTGGACACGCGTATTTTTTATTGTATGCATCTTCTTGGCTAAATCTTGCAGAATTGTGTTGAGCATTGTATGCTTCCATGTCTTGTTGAAACGGACCGAGAGGATTGAAATAATCGTCTGGGTCGTACTTGGGGTCGTTCTCGTCCGGCATTGTAAGCCCAGCGGGTGGAGTGAAAACAAAGCCCGGCTTTTTGAGCGGGTCTGTTGTTGCAGGATAGAGAGGATTAGAAGGACAAACTTTCGGAGATAGAAACCCTGCGCCTTGTTGCAAGAGTTTATCTACTCCTGTTTTTGTTTCCACAACTTGGTTTGCGAGCTCGTCGTCCGCCTGAATCATATACCCCAGAGGATTATTCTGAGGAATCTGTGTGTTTACTAAAAAAGCAGCCCATCCGCCCATGTTGAAATTTTCTCTATAGCCACGCAGAGTGGTGGGGTTGCCTATAGCTCTACTTAGGCTATATTGCGCGTTGCGTTGTTGGGTTCTCTTGTATCCGCGAATCACACCGATAAGATATTGTTTTGCGAAAGGATATCGAAGTTCATCATAACCAGTCGCAGCCACCAAGTTCTTGATTTCGGATTTTGTGATGTCATTAAAGAACTCACTCGGATTTTCTATGAAAAGTGGGTTACCAAATTTACCTGTGTTTATCCAGTTTACAGTGCTCTGAGTCAGCTGAGCCAAGGCTTTTTTCGCGATTATTCTTAAAGTTACCGTTAGTATTTTAAGTGCAGCGTCTTTAACCGCAAGGAGAGTTCGGGTCAAGCTCGAAGCAGTGTTAGCTCCGTTCAAGGTGTTACTTATGGCATTTGGAGCGATAGCTGCAGGGTCTACTGATACCTGTGCCTCCGCTCTTCCTGGAATGAAAAAAACAGCAATTGAGGGTGTGAGTATGGCAATTATCAAAAAAGAAGAAAGAATATTCTGGATTTTTTTATTTTCTAAAATCATTTTACTGTTTGATTATATAATTTCTTACTCAATTACTCAATTTTTCTTTTAAAGCACTATCAAGTTTCAGTATCACTGA
>CAYQPS010000006.1:0-20683 GCA_964419555.1 uncultured Candidatus Saccharibacteria bacterium
GCTTCTCCGGCAACTTCCAGCATGGCGATAAAAAGGTGTTCCGTAGAAACGAAATCATCCTTCAAGAACTCTGCCAACTTCGCTCCGTGCTCTATCACTTGCGCCAAGTCAGGGTTGAGATAAATCTGATAAGAAGGCGAAAGTGTACTCTGTGACTCGGGCAATTCAATCGCGTCCAAAATTGAGTCAGTCAGAAGCATTGTATCTATTTCCAACTTGTCTAGAATTGAATTCACCATACTCTCTTCTTGTAGAAGTAGAGCGGCGAGCAAATGAAGCGAGGAAACGTGATTCTGCCCACGTTCAATCGCCAGCTCATGAGCTTTCTTGATGGCGTCTTTAGCTTTAGTTGTAAATTTGTTTAATGGTGGCATATTTTTAATATTATCTATTGCACTTCTGGAATGTCTTTAAGCTTTAAACTTGAAATTATCGAATCTATGGGAACAAAAGAAATTATTTCTCCTGATAACACTACTCCTAGCGCTTCTCCATCTAAGTTGAGCAGAAGCGCACCCGCGTTCGACGCCCCGACACCTACTTTAATATTTTTATCTCCATCAAAAATGAAAGAAGATATTGTGCTACCGAATATAATAATCTTCTGTCCTGCTTTCATATTATTCACGTCTCCAAAAGTTGGTTTGGTAAAAACTATTTTATTTGCGGGGTCAATCGGAGGACCTATTTTAAGAAAAGAAAAACCACCTACATCTTTCGATATAAATTCTGCTTTGAACTTACCATTACTATTGTTTAGATAATAAGTCCCCTCACCTGCTACTAGTAAACTGTCGGCAACAATAGTGCCGTCGTCAGAAACCACGAAGCCTCGTCCTGCCGAAACTTCTAAATTATTTTCATCTTCTTTGCTGACGGCAAATACGGCCGATTTATTTTTTTCTATAGAATCCACCACCAAATCTTCCTCTTTCACTACTACGGTCTGAATCGTGGTCTTGCCTTCTACTTGCTGTATCTTTTCAACTGTCTCTCTGACCACACGGTTTATCGGTACAGTCACAGAGGGCGGTGCTTGCTGAAGCAGAGTCACCGTGGTTATGCCGGTTGCAATCGAGGTAACGAAAGAAAGGAGCAAGGCAAGAAGTATTAATTGGGTTTTATTCAAATCCTTAATATCCATCCGCCTATTATATCACTTTTTTGATTTTGTCAAAAGTTTTTTCTTAGAATCATCCAATTACCTTTTTCATCTCTTCGCGAATGAGGTGTTCGATTTCATATGGGTATTTGACTCCATGAAAACTCACTTCTAGTTTATCCATCCCGGCCGTGTCGACATGAATATTGCCTATGCCAAGAATGTTTTCGATAAAGCTTTGATTTACTTCTAAGTTCTGGATTTTTCCAAAATCAGCGAATTTTCGAGAAGTTGAAAGAAATTTATATTCTCTGGCTACCCCGCTCTCTAAAATATAAAAAGTTTCAGCGCGACGTATTAATTCCGCTAAAATCAAAACCAGAAGCCCAATAGGAAAAACCTCGAGCGAAACAAAAAAACTCACAATCGAGAGAGCAACGCCTCCTAAATAAAAACCCAGAAAATAAAACGGGTGCGGGTGAAGTTTTTTGATTATTGTTTCGTGAATCTGCATCTTTTAATTATACCACTTTTCTAGTTTGGTAAGAATTTCAACTAGAGACGAAATAGTATAATCTATATCCGTTTTGGTTGTTTCCCTGCCTAAAGAAAATCTGACAGAACCGTCTGTCTCGTTTAGGTTGTCATTTATAGCTTGTATAACGTGTGAGACTTTTCCGTCGCCGGACTTGCAGGCGCTTTTTTCAGACACGTAAATTCCTCGAGCGGAGAGTTCCAGAACCAAAAGGTCGCTTGGAATTTTCGGAATAGTAATATTTATATTGTTCGGCAATCTATTTTTTAAATCTCCGTTGATTATTATTTTAGAATTTAATTTATTTAATTTTTTAATAAAATAGTCTCGAAGCTTAGTTAAGCGCTTAAGTTCTTTTTCTTTTATTTTCTCTGTATTTTGTAAAGCTTTGGCCAGAGCTATTGCCCCAACTACGTTTTCTGTCCCTGGTCGGAGTCCCCGCTCCTGTTCCCCACCAAACATAATTTTGCTTATAGGCGTTCGTCTCCTTATATATAAAGCACCGACGCCCTTTGGCCCATAAATTTTTGCACTGTTGAAAGACATTAAGTCAACCCCGAGCTTCTCTACATTGATTGGTAAATAATTTATTGCCTGCGTAGCATCAGTATGGAAAAATATTTTTCCAAAACTTCCTGGATTTATTTTATTAAAATGTCTGATTTCTTTCGCAATTTCTCGTATCGGTTGTATAGTACCTATTTCATTGTTGGCATACATCACTGAAACTAAAACAGTGTTCGGTTTGAGAGCTTTTTTAATTTTCTTCACATCTACTATTCCGTTTTTTTCAACCGAGACGAAAGTGGTATTTCCGCGATGCTTGCATGTCTCTAGCACCGAAGCATGTTCAATGTTGGTAGTCACAATGTGACCGCGAGGCATGCCTAAGATTGCTAAATTGTTGCTCTCCGTTGCGCCGGAAGTAAAAACAATTTCATCAGCATGCGCACCTAAAATATCCGCGATATTTTTCCGCGCATCTTCCAATTTTCTTTTTTCTTGGACTCCTAGCTCATGAATCGCCCCCGGATTTACAGATTCTGAGAGAGCGCTGGAAGCGTAATCTAGGTATATTTTTCTTGTTTTCTTCATTGATTTCGGCACAAAAGTAGTATATATTGAAAATGCATGAATATAAAGCTCGACATCGCTTTTTTTGTTTTGGCCGGACTAGCCATTTTGATTGGCTTTGTCTGGATTTTTAAGACGGAAAAGCGTCTGAAAAAATTTTTTGCCGGAAAAAAATCCAAAGACCTAGAAGACACTATCTTGGCACTAGAGGACGATATTGTGAAATTAAAAAGTGCCAAAGATAGCGCAGAGAGAGAACTCACAAACATAAATCAGAAACTTAAAAAAAGTATCCGTGGAATAGAGACTGTGCGTTTCAATCCTTTCCCCGACCAAGGCAGTAACCAGAGTTTCGCTATTGGGATGTTAAATGAAGAAGGCGACGGAGTGGTACTCTCGAGTCTCTATGCCAGAGAGAGAATGAGTATGTTTGCTAAACCAATAAAAGGAGGAAAATCAGAGTACGAACTCACAGCCGAAGAAAAAGACGCCTTAAGTAAAGCAAAAGTATAATGTCAGAAAATAAAAACAAAAAAATAATTCCCCGCCCACCTGTAGTGGTGGTAATGGGTCATGTCGACCACGGCAAATCTACTCTGCTCGACTACATCAGAAAAACAAACATCGTCGAGGGCGAGGCCGGTGGCATCACCCAGCACATCGCCGCCTATGAGGTAATGCACAAAGATGAACACGGGGTGGATAGAAAAATAACTTTTCTGGATACTCCCGGACACGAAGCTTTTTCAAAAATGCGCGAACGCGGGGCAAAGGTAGCAGACATTGCTATTTTAGTAGTCTCCGCATCCGAGGGCGTAAAACCTCAAACCAAAGAAGCCCATAGGATGATAATGGAGAGCAATATTCCCTACCTGGTGGCAATAAATAAAATAGATGCGCCTGGAGCAAATGTAGAGAAGGTGAAACAAGAACTCGCGGAAAATGAAATATATCTTGAAAATTATGGAGGCAAAATTCCTTTCGCAGAAATCTCTGCGAAAACAGGTGCCGGAGTGGACAATCTACTCTTGCTCATAAACATTTTAGCTGAAGTAGAAAATTTTACCGGCAATCCAGATGAAGATGCTTCCGGATTCGTGATTGAAACAAATCTAGACTCAAAACGCGGAATAGAAGCTTCTCTGATTATAAAAAATGGCACGATAAAAGGAGGAATGACTGTGGCAGCAGAAGATAGTGTCTGTTCTACTCGCATGATAGAAAATTTTAAAGGAGAAATGATAAAAGAAGCCACTTTTTCTTCGCCCATCCGTTTGTTCGGCTTTGACAAAATGCCCAAAGTTGGAGCCGAATTTAAATCTTTCAAGAAAAAAAGTGAAGCACAGGAGTACGTGGAGTCCCTACTTAGCACCAATGGTCCTAAAACAAAAACTTCAAACGGAGAGAATGGTAACGGTGGGGTTATTAAAAAAATAATTCCTATAGTGCTGAAAGCTGACGTCTCCGGCTCCATAGAAGCTATCGAAAAAGAAATTGGGAAAATAACAAGCGAAAGCGCGGAATTTAAAATAGTTCAGAGAGGAGTAGGGCCAATCAGTGAATCTGACATCAAGAGTGTCTCGGGAGCCGGTGATGCTATCATCATCGGATTTAACGTGAAGGCTGACAAGAGCGCCAGTGAAATCGCAGAGACTAGAGGTATCACCATAAATTTCTTCGACATTATTTACAAAATTACTGAATGGCTTCTGGTGGAAATGGAAAACAGACGACCAAAAGTCGAAGCTACAGAAGTTACTGGTAGAGCCAAAATCATAAAAGCTTTCAGTCGCACTAAGGAGCGCCAGATAGTGGGAGGAAAAGTGACTGAAGGCACAGTCACTGTAGACAGAGTTGTGAAAATCATGCGCCGAGAATTTGAAATAGGCCGAGGAAAAATTGTAAACCTGGAAACTGGCAAACAAAAAGTTGGTACAGTAGAAGAAGGCAAAGAATTCGGAATGATGATTGAATCAAAAATAGAAATAGTCTCCGGCGACGTAATAGAATCTTTTGCGATAACCCAAAAATAAAAAATGTCAGATAGACAGGAAAAAGTGGCGAATTTTATTAAGGAGCTTTCGGCTCAATTTTTGGGGCGAGAAAATAACGGGACTTCCCTCATCACCGTCACCTCGGCCACCGTATCTCCAGACCTCAAGCGTGCGACTGTGTTTATAACTGTACTACCAGATAAAAAAGAAAAAGAAGCGCTGGAATTTGCAAAGAGAAAGAGAGGAGAATTAAGAGAATTTTTGAAAACAAAACTAGAGATAAAAACAATTCCTTTCCTGGAAATCGGTATAGACCTAGGAGAAAAAAACCGTCAGAAAATTGACGAACTGCTTCACGAGCAAAAATAAATTTTGGAGGCCTGGGTGGGAATCGCACCCACGTATAACTCTTTTGCAGAGAGTTGCCTTACTACTTGGCGACCAGGCCGGGGTGTGGGCGAGGAGGGACTCGAACCCTCAAGGATTGCTCCACTAGTTCCTAAGACTAGCGCGTATACCAATTCCGCCACTCGCCCATTGTGCGTCCAGAAGGGATCGAACCTTCGACCTTATCCTTAAGAGGGATCTGCTCTACCAGCTGAGCTATGGACGCAAAATAGTTTTTTAAAATAATCGCTGGTGCCCGAGGTGGGGGTCGAACCCACATCCCTTGCGAGACACGATTTTAAGTCGTGCGCGTATACCAATTCCGCCACTCGGGCGATAAGCTAGATTATATGTAAAAAATCAATAAATTACAAGCTTTTAGGCAAATTAGGCCTAAGTACTTGACTTTTGGGGCAAAAGGTGATATACTATCCTTGTATGAGTAAAATAAACAAAAATTCAATAGCTAATTCATTACTTTACGGCTTGATTATATTAGGTATTTTGGCTTTTGGTGCGATAACTTTCGTAGCCACTGAGGCAAATGCGCAATATTTTAGCGCAAACAGTGGAAGACCGATAATTCATTCGCTAAGTCAAAATCCCCTTCTTTATAATTCTGGCATGATTAGTATAGAAGTTAACGGAGAAAATTTCCGTCCTGGTGCTGTAGCTAGAATAAATAATTCCGACAGAACAACTGTTTTTATTAATCCTCAGAAACTTGTAATAAAATTAATAGACGCTGATACGCTTCGCCTAGACAGCCAAGTGGTAACAGTTTACAGTCCAGGCGGTGGACTCTCTAACGGATACACTCTAAGTGTTGTTGAACGTATAGAAGTGCAAGAGCCAGCGAACAATGTTGCCCCTGTTACGAATACTCCTCCTGTAACACCCGCAACAAACACAACCCCTGAGCCGACAGCCGAAGAAGACTCCAGTGCTCTCGCTTCGAACGTAGTATTTGGTGGAGACAGTTTCATGCCTTCAGGATTAGTGCAGTGGATACTACTTGCAATCTTTATTCTGATTATCGTAATCTTGGCTAGAAAGTTTTTTGGGAAAGAAAAGAAGTACGAAGAAGAACCCCTAAAACACGCCTAAACTTAAGACGAAAAACGTAAAAAGCCCCTTAATTTATAGGGGCTTTTTACTTGACTTTTAGGTTGTTTTATGATATACTATACGAGTAGTAAATACCTTGAAAACATAATAAAAGAGTGTATGGTTTGCTACTCGAGTGGCCGAATCCATTCGGCCCTTCGAGGGCAAACTATCACGCGCGCCTCGTGCGACGCAACATGCGCCACACGGCGCGAGGAGAAGACAATGCTTTTTTGGCTGATACTGGGGCTACTGGTAATATTGTTGGCCCGAAACAAGAAGTGGCTCATCGTCATCCTCGCTGGAGTCACGGGAGCAATCCTGGCACTTCAGGCGGGATGGTGGCCGGTGTGGGCAGTATTCATCTTAGGCATCACTGGGGCAATTCTGCTTCAGGGATTCCGACAGATTCCTGCTCACCCGCCTTACAAAGGCAAGGCCACACGATGGGGCAAGAGGTTGGAGCATAAGGTGTACGACGAGGGATGGCAATTCTTTTTATTTTATCCATGGTACGAAGGTTTTGTGCCTGTACCTATGGAAGAATTCACATTCACCGTCGAGAGTCCTGAGACCCGAACACCAGACCTTGCAGAATCCCTTGTACCCATAACTGTCACTCTTGTGCCCTACCCTCCGATGGCTAATGAATTCATCAACAGCGGAGAAAGAGAGGGCGCAGAAGAACAGTTGACTGCCAGAATTCATGGCAGGATTCGTGAATGGGCGTTGGGAGACGAAGAGGGTCCTGCGACGTGGCGAGAACTCGTCGGCGCTCACTTTGAGGCCATCAGTGTCTTGGCAAGACGCATCGCGGGGGAAAATCTTCCTCCAATTCCAGAGTACGCACAAGAAGTTCCGACCTGGATTTGGTTGCGATTTCGTTCTAAAACTCAACCCAAAAAACCTCTCGCAAACGAGCAGGATTGGTGGGATACGGAAGGTAATTGGGATAAGGTTCGAGCTGTGCTCGCCCAAATCGAGCTCAACGAAGGACCCGGCGCCGTTACCGAATTGTACGAAGCAATCGAAGCTAGACGAGGAGCTATTCAAGCTCTACGTGAGGGCAGAGGAACAACAATCCTCCCCGACATCGGTTGCATACTCAAACAGTTGGAAATGGGTAAAGCTCGTGTCACCGGCGAAGTCGCGAAAGCAGCCGAGCAGGACGCAATAGAAAAGCAGCAAAGAAGAAAGGAAAGGACAGAGCTCAATCATATGTCCAAAAGAATCGACGATTTGATGAGGGTAAAGAGACCCGACGGGTCGACCTTCACACGCGCCGAGGCCAAGGAACTAGTTGAGCTCTCAACCGGTAAATCAACCAAAACAATCGATTCTAAGATCTTTGGATTCGATCCAGTTGCGGCTGAGCTCATCGCAAACATCTTAAAGAGGGCAATGCCATGACCCACGGAGGCGGAACGACTGGAACAACAGTTCCAGGAAGAGGCGTCCTGGGTTGGGCATCTGCCGGCTTTGGGTGCTTGGTGACCACGATTATTGTGGTCATGTTGCTAGTCGGAGGGATTGGTAATTGCTTCGGTAAGAAATCTGACGACAAGAAACCGTCCAAGGATGCGCCGAAGACGGTAGAAGCGCCAGCGAAGCAGGTGGTCCGAACAACGACCATCACGAAAACAGTGGGAAAAGAGAAGCGGGCGTTCCACTTCTCGAAGTACCAGTCGGGGTGTCTTCCGGTTACATTCGGGGACGACTTCGAGTTCTACACTTTCAACGGGGCAACGATTACGGTTCAGAAACCCGATGGAAGCGTAGATACCGTGCCGCCAAATACAGATTGGCGGCCACGGGGAATAAGGTGGCCCGCCACCTTTGTATTCTGTAAAACGGCACCGACTGTTGCCGACAGTATCCACATCTGGGCCAGATGGAAGGTGCAACAGTAGCATCAAAGTGTTGCGCAATCGCGCAACGCAAAAGGGCATCTCAAATCATCGAGATGCCCTTTTACTTTTTCAATTTTTACGGCCCCAACTGTGGATACGTCGGATTATAGGGTTGTAAGTGCACATCTATGCTTCCTCCATCTGGATTATCTGGATCTACGGTTAGGTCGTTGTTTATACCCAAAGTATTCACGATCAAGCTCAATATCCCCCACACTCCCATCATAATCGTAATCCCGACGATACCCCATATCATATGCTTCTTACCGTTTGTCCTTTCGTCTTCGTTCTCCTGGTTCATCAAGAACTCGAAGACCCCGAAGAGAAAGTAGGCCACAGCCAGGGCGAAAAGAAGCGAAATGAGCGGGTTTATAATCAGATTGTCTACCTTTATCAGAAAAGAATCAAAGTCAGCATAAGCTACGTTGGGAGCAAATAAGTTCATTTTATTTTTCTAAAAACCCTAAAAATCAAAATCTATTTAGTAAGGAACTGTTGGGTAAATTATGGTTTCCTGAGTAGTTCCAATACCGAGAGTGTTTGCAACTATTCGAACGAGTCCCCATACGCTGATGATGACCACCAAGCCTATGATACCGTAAATCATTCTGTTTCTTCCCTCTTTCTTGGCTTCTTCGTCGCCACCGACAACGTAAGTGATAACTCCCCAAATAAAGTATATTACTGCCAAGATTATAAGAAGCGGAATGACCATTGTTAACAGATCATTCAACTTACAAATCATGTCCGATAGGTCAGTAACAGTACTTATACCAGTACAAGCATCAGGATTCTCACCTGTCTGTCCTCCCTGAGCCAATGCTACAAGTGGACCGAAACCTAAAACCAAACCCGACCAAACCATTAATTTATTCTTCATAATTTACAATAACGCCATTAATAAACGAATAAACGACCTTCTAAGGCTAATAATAATTGACCGTAACAATTATACCATATGCAGTATAAAAGCAAAGGTACTGTGGATAAACCTACACAACAGCACCTAGCTCAATAAATACAAGATTATTAGGGCTTAACCTGTGGAATAAATCCTGTCTCAAGGCTAAAAGTATCCCCAACGATTTGAACCAAGCCCCAAATCCCAATCATGACGGTAAGAGCTATAATCCCCCATATCATATGCTGTCTACCTTGTTCCCTCTTTTGTTCCTCGCCTGCACCAAGAATGACAAATTGCACCATCCCATAGAGAAATACAACTATGGCTAAGCCGAAAATCAAGGGGATAACGACAGCACCAATAGAGCAGGTAATGTATTGAAAAAGAGTACCGAGTCTTTTTTCGCTTGTAAAGATAGCAAGACAATCAGAATCACCGCCCTGAGCAAAAGCGGACAGCGGATAAACCACCGCTAAAAAAACCATTGCTGATAATTTTGAACCAAATCGAAACAATTTTTTCATTTTCATAATTTATAATTAATAATAATTTTTAAAAAGCTAACTTGTGATGCTAAGCACCGTCTCTGAGATAAGCTGTGCGATAGCCCACGATCCGAGGAGTATCGCTGCGCCTATGAGTGTGTAAAGCAGAGCTTCTTTGGCCTTGGTGAGTTTCTCTGGATTGCCCATTGCGGTAACGAAAAGAAAGCCGGAATAAATGACAGCTAGCGCTATGACGGGTATGCCTAGTCTTATTACACCTTCCAAAATGACTTTTAAAAACTCATTGATAGTATTGTATTTAACAGGGTTACAAATTTCTGCCTCTGGGTTGCAACCATCAACTCCCCCGCCACCGGTCTGGGCAAAAGAGATTACAGGTACAAGTGCAAAAGAAGCTAGAATAATTAATCCCAACAAGTTTATTTTTAAAAAATGCATTGTTTTATGATTATACATCTTAATCAAAACCAATCCAATCCCCTTCGTAGCCCAAAAGAGACAATATCGTATTAATGATAAGAAAGGCGGCGACGGCAATGATGAAACCAATGAGCGCATCGGTGAAAATTTTCTTCGCAGAACTTCTGCTTTCTGTATTTCCGCCCGAGGTCACTAGAAGGAATCCGGCATAAGCGAACATTACAGCGGCAATGGGCATAGCTAGATAAAAAAGAACAAAGTAAATTACATTATTAATGAGTTTCATAAATCCATTGAAGTCACAGGAAGCCTGCCCCTCTCTTCCACAAGGAATTAAATTGCCAGGGTCCTGAGCAAGAGCAAAAACTGGGATGACTAGCACCGCGAGTATCAAAATTGAAATTATAAATTTTTTCATATTATCTTCTAAATAAAAGGTTTAGCCTTGAATTCGCATCCCGAACTGCGTCGGATGGCGACATGCTGTTTGAAAGTACGCCATCTACCATGGAGCGAAAGATGTTGTCGGTATCTTTGTCCGAGGGGTCAAGCCAGCTATCGGCGTAGAGAGCCGATGCATAAAAAGCGGGAGCAAAAACGCCCCCCGGATTGGTCCTGAGTAAATCTCTTCGTATAGGGACCACACCTAGGGCGTCAGCAAATTTAGAAGCGAAGTCCCCGGTAGCCATCAGGCTCCCCGCAGTGAAAGCAGTGAGAAAGTTTTTAGAAAAAGAAGAAATAGCAATACCGGTGACGTGAGCAGAAGTCGCTTTGAAATTGCTAGTCTTGATTTGAGGTATCGGCGCAACTAGAAAATTTTGGTTAGGATTTTTATTTATTAAAGATTGCAGTTCACTCGCAAAACCAAAATAAAACGCTAGGTTCTCCGCACTGAAAGCATCCCTGGAATTAGGCAACGACCTGTTCCAAGAATAGGTATCGGATAGCGGGTCGGCAAAGTCTGTGTAGAATTTTAAAGTCGGACCTAAATCTATTTTGGTATATCCACTTAGAGCAGAAGTCAGAAAGCCATCTTTCTCAGCTACTATAGGGTTGCCTATTTGCATAAAAATAGCGGAGAGTATTTCTTTTGCGTGAGCAATATTTGAAAAGTGCCCCATGGCCACGGTACTTTTAATTATTTTATTTGAATCGTCCAGTTTGGTGAGAGATGGCACAAGCTCTATGAGCTCAGTCCAAGAAGCCGGAGGATACACTATCCCGCTACTGTCGAGCATGCTACGGTTGTAGTACATCACTAGGGGGTCAATAGCCATTGGAAAAGCCAAAATTCCTTTTGAAGTTAAAAACACCTCTCCGGCCGAAGCGAAGTTGTTTTTGAAAGCTGAAACCGGGTAGCTTTCATAAGGTATAGGGGAAATTTTGTTTGAATATCTAAACAATAAACTATCTGGCAAGAAAAACATGTCTGGTCCCTTGCCCCCAGCGAGCGCTTCGAGTAATTCTTGGTCAAAAGTTTCAGGAGGTTTCTCTACGTATTTAACAATGAAAGACGGATTGTCCTTATTAAACTCTTCGAGGGCGGAGACGAGCGCGCCTGACCTGACTGTGCCCCAGAGGGTAACAGTGCCGAGAGCGCCCGGTTGATTGTTGCCAATATTTATAGCACCAGAGAAAACAAAAACGCCTACGACCGCAGCAAGGATGAATATGACTATTAATGCAATTTGAAAATAATCTTTCATTTTACTTTCTAAATATCATACCATAATGGTGCGCTCCGGCAGGAATGTCGTTCTCCCATAGGAATCCTGCTTTCTCAAACATTTCTCGCGCTTTTTCTTTAGAAACAATCGTTCGTAAATGAGAACTCATGCCAGAATCATTGTCAGCCCAGTCAATGAGAAGCATTCTACCCCCTTTCTTCATTATTCTTTTTATTTCTTCAATAAATTTATCTCTGTTTTCAACCTGAAAAAGTACGTTTGAAGCTATAGCTCTATCTACAATACCATCTCGTATTTTCGTTCCACCAAGTTTTTCAATATTCCCCCAGAGACATTCTACATTATTGAGATGAGCATCTCGAAGTTTATTTCTGATTATAGTTAGAAAATCTTTCTGCACTTCAATCGCATAAACTTTCCCTGCTGGCACCATCCTCCCTGCCGCCACAGAATAAAAACCGGTTCCTGCACCCAAATCCGCCACGATATCACTCTCCCGCAAGCCAAAGGCTCTTAAATTTTTTTCCGGGTCGGTAAACATATACAAATTATATCACACAAAGCCCCCTAAAAAACCTAATTTATGCCCTTGTGTGAGGTCTTGCCTCACACATAACTTATCCAATCAAGAATTTCTGACACAAACATTTTTGGGTTGGGAAAGTAATTTGGGAAAGGTTTCCTATTAAGAACTACTGATTTCTGTCTGGCTTCTTCTTTGTAATCTTTGAAACTTGAAAATTCATATCTTCCCAAAAAATCCATCGCTCTGTCTTTGTTTTTTAAGCCGATTTCTTTCCATTTTGGTTCTTGAAGTTTGACAGGATTTAAATGGATATAGGAAAAAAGATATTTCAAATGCTTGTCGTTGTCTACGTGTTCGGATTTAAATTTTCCCTCAAACAAACTCCCAGTTCTTTGGTATTTCTCATTGTAATACATTACATAACCTGTTGTGAGTTTCTGCATAAATTTACTAATGTTTCCGTTTTCTGTTTGAGTAATTAGAATATGAAAATGATTCGGCATAAGACAGTAAGCAGCAATGTCCACAAGATTTTCTCCACGCTCAAAATCATAAATAACACCGTCGCGCGCTAGGTTAAAATAATTAAAATTATTTGTGCCGTTAGCTAAAAATAATAAGCTTGTGAAGCGTTCATAATCTTTCTTATCATGAAATATTTTCTGCTTACTGTTTCCTCGATTATACAGATGATAAAATTCTCCCTTTTCAAAAGCTACTTTTCTGATTCCCATATAACCATTATATCAAAACCCTTGTGTGAGGCAAGACCTCACACAATTTTTCGTGTTTGTATAAAATAAAGGGAGCGACAGATGTCGCTCCCTTTTCTCCGCAACTACTCAGTGGACAGTGGGCACGATCACGTTGCCGTTCTCATCACAGCATCCATCACACGTATGAGTGTGTTTGCTGTGACCGATCTGATGCACGCAGAGGACCTCCAGTTGGTCTTCATCCCCCAAGGTCATTGTCTGCGTGGTAGGACTTTGGGTTTTCTTCGTTTTCTTCTTCACGGAAACCGCTCCTGTCAGGATGGAATATTGAACTCTGAAAAACATTCTACGCCTAATAATACACACAGTCAAACTAGTCAAGGAGTCGCTTTGTGTGAGGTCTTGCCTCACACATTTTGCCTCACACATTCTCACACATTAGATGCAGGCTAAGGACGCGATACCGTCTCCGGCGCGCAGACGCATGACAGTCACGCCTTGAGTCTGCCGGCCAAGTGAAGATATATCTTTGAGCGCCGTGCGTATGACTTGGCCCTTCTTGGACATAGCAATCAATTCCTGCTCTTCGCCAGATAGAACCTTAGCAACAATAAGTTTGCCTGTTTTAGGAGTAACTTTGGCTGTTTTTATGCCAGAACCACCACGCTTCTGAACTTTGTATTCTTTAAGAGAGGTTTTTTTGCCGAAACCGTTTGCACTCATGGTCAAAAACGAACCTTCTTTTTTGCCACTTCTAACTACGTCAACACTGATAACTTCGTCACTCTTTCCGAGCTTGATTCCACGCACCCCTCCGGCGGTCCTGCCCATTTCGCGAATATCGGACTCTTTAAATCTTATCGACTGTCCCTCCGCTGTCGCAATCATCACCTCATCTCCCTTGTCCGTCATAAGTGCAGAAATAAGTTGGTCACCTTTATCCAGACGAATGGCAATGATTCCGCTTCGGCGGACATCCTTGAAGCTGTCGCTACCCATTTTTTTGGCTGTTCCGTTTTTTGTCACCAGCATCAGAGAAGTCGGGGATTTCGCTGAGTCTTTTTGATCTTTCGGCATCGCTAAAATTGAATTCACTTTTTCTTCTGTTCCGAGGGCTAGGAAGTTCATAATCGACTTCCCTTTTGTCGCGCGTCTGCCCTCCGGAATATCGTACATTTTTATCGAGTATACTTTTCCTAAATTAGTGAAGAACAAGAGGTCGCTGTGCGTAGAACCAGCCACCAACATGGTCACAAAGTCTTCCTCTTTTGTCTCTAGGTCTACCACGCCGACTCCTCCACGCTTTTGCGCGCGGTATTCCCCTGGATCTGTGCATTTCACATAGCCCCCGGCCGTGAGCACTAGCATAGTTTCCTTCTCCGGCACTAGGTCTTCATCAGAAATTTCTTTCACTCCCCCTTTGACTATTTTCGTTCTACGTTCATCGGCATACTTCTCTCGAATTTCTTTTAACTCTGAAGAAATCACACTTAAAATTTTCTTCGGGCTCGCCAAAAGATCTTTCATATCGGCGATAAATTTTTGTTTTTCTTTCAACTCATCTTCTACAGCCTTTCTCTCTAGGCCTGCGAGCTTGGAGAGCCTCATTTCCAAAATAGCTGTAGCTTGTAGGTCAGAGAATTTGAATTCTTTGATTAAATTGACTTTGGCTACTGCCGAATCTTTCGAAGCGCGGATAATACTAATCACTTTATCAATTTTGTCCAGCGCCTTTTTCAATCCGAGCAGTATGTGTTCCCGCTCTTCTGCTTTGCGAAGTTCATATGCAGACCTTCTCTTGACGATTTCTTTTCTGTGAGAAATAAATTCAGTGAGTATGGACTTTAGTGACAGCGTCTGGGGCACGCCATCCACTAGAGCGACAATGTTGAAATTGAAGTTCGACTCGAGTTGAGTGTTTTTGTAAATATAATTCAAAACTTTTTCCGGATGCGCGCTATTTTTCAAATCGATGACCACGCGAATGTCCTTGGTCGATTCATCACGCAACCCTTTAATACCTTCCAATTTTTTTTCTTGCACAAGCTCGGCTATTGCCATGATTAAATTGGCTTTGTTCACTCGAAAAGGAATCGAGGTGATGATAATAGAAAAATTCCCGTCTTTCTGTTCCACTATTTCCGCTTCTCCTCGGCATACCACTCCTCCTCGGCCCGAAGAATACGCATGAAGCATATCTTTATATCCAAAAGCAATTCCTCCTGTCGGAAAATCCGGCCCTTTTATGAATTGCATTAAATCTTCCGTGGTGGCATCCGGATTTTCTATCATATGCCCTGTCGCGTCCAACACTTCAGCCAGATTATGCGAGGGAATATTTGTCGCCATGCCGACTGCGATGCCGAGCGTACCGTTTAAAAGGAGCGCAGGCACAGCGGAAGGCAACACGATTGGCTCCTTGCGAGTTTGGTCGTAGTTGGGACGAAAATCAACGGTTTCTTTTTCTAAGTCACGCAAAAGCTCGCTTGAAATCTTAGACATTTTCGCTTCGGTATAACGCATGGCTGCGGCATTGTCTCCGTCAATCGAGCCGAAGTTTCCTTGCCCTAAAATAAGCGGATAGCGATAAGAAAATTCCTGCGCCATTCCCACCATCGAGTCATATACCGCCACATCTCCGTGCGGATGATACTTTCCAAGCACATCTCCGACTACAGCCGCTGACTTTCTGAAACGCGAGGAGGAGGTAAGCCCCATTTCGTGCATGGCGTAGAGAATCCTCCGGTGGACTGGTTTGAGTCCGTCTCGAACATCCGGTAAGGCTCGCGAGGTGATAACCGACATGGCATAAGCCAAGTAGGATTCTTTCATTTCTGCCACCACGTCAACCTGCAGTATACCCTCTCGCTCAGGTCGCTGTGGTCCCTGGGGTTTATTGGACTCTTCGGTTGGTTCAGATTTCTTAGCCATACGTTAAATATTTTTCTGACTATTCTAGTGTATAAGGGTCCGGCTCGGTAATACTTTTGTATCCGCCAACTAAATTTGCTTTTAGCGCAGAGAAGGGCTGTAAATCTTCCCCCACTTGTCTTTGAATTTCTTCATTTCCAAAAGTTCTTCCTAAGGAAAAAACCCAAAGCATCAAAAGAAAAGCTGCAGAAACAACAGTTAAAAAGTGCAGAACATGCCTCCTGTTTTCTTCAGACTGTCTTCTTAAATGGTGAATAATTTTTTTCATACTCTTTCAGAGATTATACAATAAATTATACTGTCGACAAAACAACCACCTCCCCTTCTTTGCCTTCCAAATCTTTCCGCTTTAGCGTCAACTTGTCTACCGGTACCACTTTTTCTTCTCCGATTTCTTTCAAAAATGCTTTTAGTGTGGTGGCATCGTAATCCATCGGTATTATCATTTTGGGTTCAAGTGAAGAGGCCAGTTTGGCGGATGCGCGTGCATCCAGCAGTCCTCCCCCACCCACCGGCACAAAAAGAATATCCGGACCGTCTATTTCTTCCATAACTTCTTTGGAAACTTCTGCATCCGACAGTGCTCCTAAAAATACAATATTTATGTTATCAACAGCGAGCGAATAAATTGTGTTGATATATTTTTTCCCGCCGATTTCAGCCGGAGACATCATTCCCTTCACAAAAGTCTCTTTGACTTCATAATCTCCTGGGCCGGTGATTGTAAAAGGCACTCGCTCTCCATGCGCGAGCTGTTCGACGCCGTTATAGTCTGGATGGTTCGTAGTTACAAAGGCCATATCCGCTCCGAAATGCGCCGAAACCCCAGATTTAGAGGTTTTGCTGACGGGATTGAAAGCCATGACCATCTCGCCCTGCCCAATCTTGAAAAACTGCTTGCCGAAATAAGTTATTATCATTACTTGCATTATAGCATATTTTTTGCTAGAATAAAAGTATTAAAAGTATGGATTTAGGGTAACCTTGTCTCTCTGATTTCTCTTTTGGGAAACGCAAAGAAAAGACAAAACCTAAGCCTGAAGTCCGCTTTTTGAGCGGATTTTTTTGCGCCAAAGGCGCATCAGCCTTGGGCTGAAATTAAAAGTTATGATAAAAGAAGAAGCAATAATTGAGGAAAATTTGGTACTGAAATCTGTAGTAGACCGCAGTGGTACCAGGCCAGAACTAGATTCTCTGGTAGAGGGTCCAGTAATCCTGATTGAAAAATCATCTGTCTTCGTGGACCTGTCTCCATACGGAACCGGAATAATTTACGGCCGCGAATTTATCAACGCCAAGGACATCATTAAAAAGATAGCTTTGGGCGACGTCATTAAGGCGAAGGTGGTTGAAGCAGAAAACGAAAACGGTTACGTAGAACTCTCTCTAAAAGAGGCAAAGCAAGCACTCACTTGGAGCGAAGCGGAGAAAGCAATTAAAGCAAAGACTGTTTTCACCCTGGAAATAAAAGACGCCAACAAGGGCGGACTTATTTTAGACTGGCAGGGCATGCAAGGGTTCTTGCCTGCTTCTCAGCTTAAGGCTGAACATTACCCTCGCGTACTAGACTCAGACAAAGATAAAATATTAAAGGAACTCAAAAAGCTGGTGGGAGAAAAAATCGGAGTCATGATTATTTCCACTCTTCCAAAAGAAGGTAAACTTATTTTCTCTGAAAAAGACAACAATCCTGAAGAGAAAAAAGAAATCCTAAGTAAGTACTCTATAGGCGATGAATTGGAATGCACTGTTGCAGGACTGGTGGACTTCGGAGTATTTCTGAAGCTTGAAGACGGATTGGAAGGCTTGGTGCATATTTCTGAACTTGACTGGGGCCTAGTGGATGACCCTCGCACTATGTTTAAAGTGGGCGACAAAGTCCACGCGAAAGTTATTGAAATAAAGGACGGTAAGATTTCCCTCTCCATCAAAGCACTCAAGGAAAACCCTTGGACAGAATACGAAGGTAAATTGAAAAAGGGCGATATCATCAAGGGTGTGGTCATCAAATACAACAAGCACGGTGCGCTAGTATCTATCAAGGAAGGTGTGGCTGGTCTAGTACACAATTCAACCTTTGGCACCGAAGCCAAACTCCGCGAGAAACTAGAACTAGGAAAGAATTACAATTTCCAAATCACCCTGTTTGAACCCAAGGACCACAAAATGACCTTGATGCATTTGGAGTAAATTCCCATAAAAGGAAAGTCGTCTTGGAAGGACGACCCCTCAAGACGACTAGAAAGATATGGACACTGTGTGTAATGCCCAAGAGACAATAGAAACAATCAATCCTACGGCTATCGCCATCTGCGCCAACGACACAACAGCGCGAGCATTTTTAGCGAAAGATGTTTTCCTCCACTGTTCAATATTCGTATAGTGGTGCTGCTGTTGGTGCAATGCGATAACCAACAGCAAGAAAAAAATTGTGAGCATTCCGACCAACGTTACACCGATTCCCAGCCTAATAACCTGAGTAAGCATTTTCATGCGGTCCTTGGCCGCAAAACTACAATGAGCGATTAATTAAAACAGCTCCAACCGCAACAATGATAAGGCCAACTAAGTAGGCCGAAAAACCAATTTTCATATGCCGGAAGGAGGAGTCATTTTTACGAAACAATGCCCTTAGAGTATATGCAATCCCACAAACTGCGATCACACCTCCTGCTGTCGAAACAACATATCCATTCATTGTATTTACGGTCCTTGACCGCGAGGTGGAACTGCTAGTGAGCCTTCAGTTTCAGAGTGAGAAAAAATTGCCCAACATGGCAATCAGCATACCAGTCACATAAGATATCATTCCCCCATACCAGAAACGACGTGCCACGTGATGAGAGCCGAAAGTTGCCTTGCTGAAACTTAGCCAGTGCTGACTAAGAATATTGGAAAATATTCCTCCAGCCATCAACAAAGCTGCCAACCAAAATACCCAAGATACTTGGCTAGGTTCGGTCATGTTTCATACGGTCCTTGGCCGCGAGTTTAGTTGTCAATGAAGCGTCTTTTAAAATTATATCACCGAAATCAAAAAATCCCACACGGAGTAAAACTTTTTGATTCCATATTTACGCCATGGCTGATATTGTAGAATTGTAAGGTTTGGCTAGTTTAAAGGTTTTGAATTTATCCCTTATTTTTATTTCTTTAACGTAATCTATAAAATCTTTCGGTAGAGGTGAAGGTCCGACCCAAACACTTTTTTGTATCATAACGTATTCAAATTTTATTAACTGTCTGCGAAACCAATCTCGTTCTTTTTTTAGATTGTGAGGAATATCATACATAACAATAAGATTCTTGGGTGCATCTTTACTAAAAGAAGAAACAAATGAAACATGATATAAATCTCTCTTGCGCTCAAATTTTTTATTTAATTTTTTTCTTGAAGTATTAAAAACAGGTATACCGAATGCATTTACCTGCATACCCTTATAGTAAATTTTTCTTCCATATCCCATATTCTATATTATACTCCAACTTCCAAATATACGCCATGGCGTATATGAATATCTGCAATAATCAACACACCACCAAAAAAGCAGGTCACCCGAGGAAGTCGGGCGACCGCTCTCGGGCGAGAAGAAAGATTATCGTAGGATTGTTGGAGCAATTCCTACAACCAACAAAACAAAACCGACAGGAAACATCAGGCAGAAAATCTGCATCTTTTTCACCAGTTTGTCCCAGTAAAAATGTGCAGCGAGAGAAGCACTGGGGTAGGTGGAGGACGCTGCGTCGGCTTTCCTGTAAAGCAGAAATGCACGTAGAGCACTCGCACCAGGCAGAAGACTCCCGACTACTAGGGCAATACCAGCAAAGAGACACAGCGTCGTGGCTTCCATTTGGCTTTGGGCGAGCACGTCCATCATTGATGCCATTGTAGGGAACATTTCCATTTTTCTTGCGGTCCTTGGCCGCGAGTCGAGGTTCAATCTGGCTTATTTATACAACTTTTCTATGGCACGAGCGAGAGGTTTATCCACAGTTGTAGTATTTATGCTCCTGATAGCAGGAATGGTATAATAGATTAGTCGTTTTAGTAGTTTTATCTTTGTAAAAACATTCATGACTGGAGGACACTAGTTTGATGATAAATAAGTAAGCATTGTTTGGGAGACTTCGACTGTTTCGCCGTTTTTTGTATGTTAAAAAAAAATGAGACAATCTGTAGCGCCTGTGGTTCAAGTCCCATGAACCACCAGTTTTTGTTTGTCTCAAGCATCATTGAAGAGGGATTTGGGAAGATTGAAAATAAATTTTTTAAATTTATATTAAAAGACTGGTGGGTAAACTTATCCTTCTACGTTGAGAAGGCTTTATACATCTTTTTCCATTCTGTGGGCATCGTCCAATATGGTAGTGATATCGAGAAAGCTGTAACCGGCCGTTCCAAGCTCATCTGGGAAGAAGCAAAAAAAAGAGCTATACCGATGGAGCAGATTGTTTTCTTAGGAAGACCGATTGAATTTTACCGAGCGAAGATAAATGGCGAGATGTTTTATTTCCAGAGTCTACCTGTTCCTCCCTCTCTTCCGCAAGACGGATATAGATGGCTCGATGATAAATTTGTTCTTAGTGAAAAACTTTTGAGCATTGGAGTTCCTTCCCCTAAGGCAGAGAGTGTTTCAACTCTAGCCAGCGCTATGGAAGCTTTTAAGAAATTAACTAAACCAGTAATCATAAAACCCAAATCAGGCTCAAGGGGCAGACATACTACGACAAATATTAATACCGAAAAAGAACTCGTTGCTGCATTTTCGTTAGTACGAGAAATCACTCCTTTCGTAGTCATCCAAGAACATATTCCTGGTAGCATCTATCGAGCTACTGTTATAAACAACAAGCTGGTGGGGTTTTTCCGTGCTGACCTTGTT
>CAYQPS010000007.1:0-20273 GCA_964419555.1 uncultured Candidatus Saccharibacteria bacterium
GCATCTCGCAAGGCTCATAACCTTGAGACGGCCGTTCGATTCGGCCTCCCGCAACCAGAAGAATTAAGCTATATATAGCCAAACTCTCTAAAAATTTGCTCGTATAGAGCGATCACCCTTTTGGCTTCGTGCTGAGAAAGTAAGAAGGACGCACCTTCGTGAGCTACTCTATTTCTGATGGTATGCACTTCCCAAGCTGCAGTGAGGTTGCGAAATTTATCCCTATCAGCTGATTTTAACTTCTCCCCCAAGTCTGCTCCCTTAAAACCAAGCTCCGTCATCAAACCATCGAGCATTGAATCAGCTTCGATTACCGCTAGCTTCCAATCCCCTTCATTCATAGAAAAAATGTAGTTCAGAACTTTTCTCCAGCGTTCATTTTTAGATATACTATCCCCTTCTTGAATCTTCCTTTCTTTCTCCGCCATGTGGTGCGCGTACTCAACTATCTCATGTTTAAGATGTTTGTCTTCTTTGGCTCGGATTTCCAAGAGCCTGACAGAACAATAGGCTATGATAATAATAAAAAAGATTGAAAAAAATATCATGCCTGCTTCTATGCCATTCCAGACTTTCTCAGTAAAAACATGTTGAGAGATTTCAGTACCTTGAGTGAACAGGTAGTCTGGGTTGAAAAATTTGGAGTTGAGAATAGCGTTGTCGTTCATATTAGTAATAAAATAATTATATCATGACCACTAGTTTTATCTGATTTTCTCAAATTCCTTGCCAATATCAAAAAGCGACTTTTCATCAAAATGAGTGGTCATAAACTGAATCGAAAATGGCAATCCCTCCCTGGTCTGTCCAGATGGTAGGGCTATCGAAGGCACTCCTGAGAGATTGGCTGGCGCATTAAAAAGATCACATAAATACATGGCTACGGGGTCATCCATTTTTTCTCCTAATTTAAAGGGTAAAAACGGCACAGTGGGAGTAACAATAAAATTAACTTTCTGGAAAGCTTCGAGGATTTCTTCTTTTATTTTTTCCCTTACTTTTATCGCTTTGTTGTAATAGGCATCGTGATACCCATGTGAGAGTACATAGGTCCCGAGTAAAATGCGACGACGAGCTTCTTTTCCGAAACCCTGGGCTCGGCTTTTCATATACACATCAAGTAAATCTTTACCGTCGACATGTAATCCATAGCGCATGCCATCAAAACGAGAAAGATTGGTAGAAACTTCCGCCGGCATAATAATGTAATACACCGCCAAGGAATACGGTGAGTGCGGAAGCTTAATATCTACTATTTCATAACCATTTTTTTTAAACTTTTCCAAGGACTGTTTAAAATTTTCCATTATATCCCCATCAAGTTCTTTTTCAAATAAATGCCACGGAACACCGATTTTTTTAGAGTTCTCTCCGTTTGTTTTTACAACCCGTAATTCCTTCGGCACACAATTCGCATCTTCCGGATCATATTTAGAAAGAACATTATAAATTATTTCGGTATCCCTTGTGGTTTTTCCAAATGGAGAAACCTGGTCAAGAGAGTTCCCCATGGCGATAATGCCATGCCGAGTCATCGTGTCATAAGTGGGTTTCAGCCCTACAAGTCCACAAAAGGCTGCGGGCTCTCTCACGCTCCCACATGTTTCAGTTCCGAGAGAGACAAGACACATGTCTGCTGCAAGTGCTGCAGCCGATCCCCCAGAAGACCCTCCAGGGACACGAGTGATATCGAGAGGATTTCGAGTAGATCCAAAAGCGGACGACTGCGTAGAAGATCCCATGGCGAATTCATCCATATTGGTCCTACCCAAAAATACCACGCCTTGTTTTTTTAATTCTTTCGTTGCCGTAGAGTCATAAACAGCCACATGGTTTTCTAAAATTTTGGATCCAGCGGAAGCAATACGTCCTTTGATTAAAATATTATCCTTAACAGCGAATGGTATGCCTGTGAGAAGAGTGGCTGTGCCATCTGTAAACATTTTCTGAGCGATATCTGCCTCTCTGAGAGCATCTTCTTCGAAAACTTCAAGATAAGCATTCAACTGCTCGTTTTTTTCTTTGATAACTTTTAAATATGCCTCCGTGAGTTCACGGCATGTAAAAGTTCCTTTTTGAAAAGATTCATGTGCTTTTTCAATTGTCAGATTTTTTAAATCAATCATGGTGAATTTTGAGAACTAAAGAATTTTCTTTACTTTAAGATATCCGTCCTGAGAATCAGGAAATTGTTCTTTGATTGATTCTCTGGAAAAGTCCCGTTCCATAGGTTCATCTTCACGGAATACATTGAAAAGCAAGGGTTGAGACCCCACATCCCCCACATCCACTTCCTCTACCTGTTTTACGTACGCCAAAATACCTCCCATGTCCTTGAGGATTTCTTGTTTTTCAATATCCGTTAATTCCAATCTGGCCAATTCTGCCAGGTTTTCTACGTCCTTTATATCCATAGTAGAAAGTATAGCAAAAATCAGGGAAAATCCTAGTTAGGTAAAAGTAATTTTATTTTTTCGGCTTCCATTGTATAAGCCCTCACAAATGAGTCATCGACATGAGCATATAAAATGCCTTTGCCCGGTTCTGTTTCTATAAATTGGCTGGCAAAAGTAATTATCTTAGCCTCACTATCTTTAATAAAGGGCTCGGGTGAAACCCAATCTATTTTTCCATTTTCATAATCGTAAATAAAAAGTCCTACTGAAAATATTCCATAAATAATTTCTCCGTCAAATTTTTTATCCGCTTCTCGGCCGTTTATGATGCCCAGTAGCTTGCCTTCACCCACATCAATAAAGTTCCTTGAAAATAGGGGCCCAGGGGAAGCGTGCCCGGCAATCCAGGCAATTTTATGCTCCGCGGGATGAAACGCAGTTTCTCCGTATTGCCAGACCTTACCCATATCCCCCGCAATAGCTACTTTAACTGTGGAGTAAGAATTGCCGTTGGTACGATCTTTTGATTCAATCAAATTATAACGAAACCCTTTACTGCTCGGTGGAGCAATGGAAACCTCCTTGGCGCGAGAATTTTCCCCCGCCATTAGAACTGGCATAGTCATTTGAAGTGAGTCAAGATTTTTTCCTACCGCATGTCCCAGGTGCGTAATAGTATGTTCATTTCTGATAGGAATCGTAAAGTATACATGCATCAAATCATTTTTCTCATCTATCCAAATATCAGGGTCTTCAAGACCAATAAAATCTCCACCTTTTTCTGTGAGTTTTTTAATAATTTCGTCTTCATCTTTAATATTTAATTTCTCACCAATTTTAAATTGCTCTAGAGAGTCGCCAGAGATTTTGTGCAATTCACTTCTGTCTATATAACCTTTTATTCCCAAGTCACCTACTCTGCTTGTAATACAACGAATTATCCCCTCTCTGTAATTAGTCCTCGGGTCAAGAGCAACCGCCATAACATGTTTAAAATTTTTGTCGGCTTCTACCACCTTACCCGCATGCTCAGTAAAATTCTTTACCATATTAGTTGCCGATAAGAGCTTTCACCCGCTCTTCCACCGGCGGATGGCTCGCGAAAAGTCCGGCGATTTTTTTACCAAGTCTGGGACCTTTTGGATCGGCAATGTACAAATGCGCGATAGCATTGGACTGGCGGGACATCGGCTTGTTGTATTGCGCAATTTTAGAAAGTGCACTAGCCAAGCCTTGCGGATATCTAGTTAGGAGAGCCCCAGAAGCATCTGCTAGAAATTCCCGTTTCCTAGAGATTGCTAGCTGTATTAAAATAGCAAAGATGGGTGCCAAGATTGAAAAAACAATTCCGACCAGCATCAATATTCCATGGGCCTTGCTGTTGCTGTCGTTATCTCCGCCCCACATTAAGTTGTGTCTAAATACATCCGCGATGATAGAAACAAATCCTACCAACACGACCACCACAGTCGAAAGCAACATATCGCGATTGCCTATGTGCGAGAGCTCGTGTCCTATCACACCCTCCAACTCATTTTTCTCTAAGATAGAAAGCAGACCAGTAGTGACAGCTACCACTGCGTGCTTCTTGTCCCTTCCAGTCGCAAAGGCATTTGGCGCATTATCAGCTATCACATAGACTCTCGGCATCGGAAGTCCGGCCGAGATAGAAAGATTTTCAACAATCGTATACAAGTCAAAATGTTCTTCCCTTTTGGCTGGCTTAGCCCCCGCGAGCTTAAGAACTATTTTGTCGGAAAACCAATAACTTCCAATATTCATTAAAATACTAAAACCAACGAAAATATAAAGAATATTTGAATTGCCGTAATAAGCACTAAAAAACCAACCCAGTGCAACAACCACAACAAAAAACATGGTCATCAAAATCCAAGTCTTTGTAATATTTTGGCTTTGGTGAGTATATAGGTTGGCCATTTAGAATTTATTAGAATTTCACTGCCACCGGATTTTGAGCAGCGTCATTGTCTGCGACATCGAAGAATTCCATTTTGGTAAAACCAAACGGACCAGCAATCATATTGCCCGGAAACTTTTCAATAGAAGTATTCAAGTCACGAACATTTGTATTATAAAATCTGCGCGCAGCCTGAATTTTATTTTCTGTATCAGAAAGTTCTCGTTGGAGTTCCAAGAAGTTGGTGTTCGCTTTCAAATCCGGATATGCTTCAGATAAGGCAAAAATTGATTTCAATGCTCCAGTTAACATATTTTCAGCTTGAGCATGAGCTTGCGTAGGTCCTTGTGCACTCATAGCGGCAGACCTGGCCTTGGTAACATTTTCAAAAGCT
The DNA here is from genome assembly GCA_964419555.1 of uncultured Candidatus Saccharibacteria bacterium. Lineage (GTDB taxonomy): Bacteria > Patescibacteriota > Minisyncoccia > Phycocordibacterales > UBA9973 > UBA9973. The sequence goes on from CAYQPS010000007.1 coordinate 4,709, forward strand.
GAACTCTCGTGAGTCGCATAACCTTTAACAGTACTTACTAAATTCGGAATCAAGTCATACCTTCGCTTCAGCTGGACTTCAATGTCCGCCCAAGCTTCTTTCGCACGGTTGCGTAACGTTACGAAACCATTGTAAGCAATAACCACCCACAAAATTAAAACTCCTAAAATTATCAATAAATACATAATATTTTAAATTATCTACTAATATAGGTATTATAGCACAAATAGACTATTTCCCCTTTTGTCGCTCTTCAACGTAAACAAGGAGAGGAGAAGCAAAGAAAAGAGAAGAATATATACCGAAGAAAAGACCGACAGCCAGAATAAGAGCAAAATTTTTGGTTGTTTCTGGACCAAATAAATATAGTGGAACCAGCACGAAAATTATGGTGAGAGTAATGTTTATAGAGCGAACGATGGTGGCCTCCGTACTTGTGCCGATAGTTTCGGCAAAACTTTTCTTTTCATCTGCTCTTAAATTTTCTCTAATTCTATCAAAAACTACAATCTTGTCATGCACCGAAAGACCCAGGATGGTAAGCAGAGCCAGAACAAAAAGTGTGTCTACTTCCGCGCCGGTAAAGTGAGCAAGCAGAGCAAAAATTCCAGTTGGAATTATTATGTCATGAAGAAGTGTGACAACTGTAATCACACCGTACTTCCAAGATGCAACTGGGCGAGACACCTTGCGAAAAGCATAAGTGATGAAAAGAATAATCCCTAGAATAACGAAAATAATTGAAAGGATAGCTTTGCGCGCAAGCTCGGTCCCAACCGAAGGACCAATGGAATTGAAACTTTTTTCTTGCACAGGGTTTTTGTCGTCAAGCGATAAAGACTTGAGGAGTGCTTGGTGCTCTGCTTCTGTTAAGTCACGAGTTTTAATCAGGTAATCATTTTCTCCTGTTGGCTGGATAAGTACTTGTCCTAAATCAAGTGCTTTTATTTTTTCCTCAATCATCGCTACTTCCGGTCGGCCAGCTCCATATGTCGTCTCTAAGAGCGCTCCTCCTTTAAACTCTATGCCGGGGTTTAAACCAAAAACAATAATAAAAATAACAGAAATTAAAACCATTGCGATGGATAGGATGACAAATATTTTTTTGTATTTAATTATAAACATATTATTTAAACATTATTTACTTTACTTTTAGCAGAAGAAAAACCACTACCAAAAAGGAAGCTGGTTAAGCCACTTGTCTTTTCGATACCTAATGCAAAAAGAAAAATACGAGAGACAGTAATTGCAGAGAACATTGACACCAGCACGCCCAAACCGAAAGTCAAAGCAAATCCTTTAATAAGAGGAGTCCCTAGCCAGAATAAAATAATGGAAGTAATGATACTAGAAGTATTTGAGTCTCTAACTGAAGTCCAAGCACGAGAGAAGCCAGCATGAATGCCTTCGTTTATTCCGTGCCCACTTCGGATTTCTTCTTTCATGCGCTCAAAGATAAGCACATTGGCGTCCACCGCCATGCCGAGCGAGATAATAAAACCTCCGATTCCGGCTGCTGAGAGAGTGACTGGTAGAAGTTTAAAAATAGCTAGAAGCACCGCAGTATAAAATGAAAGTGCTAAAACTGCGATAACTCCCGGCAAGCGATACCATAGAATCAAGAAAATAGAAATCAACAGAAAACCGATGGCCCCAGCTTTTACTCCAGCCGCAACCGCACTCTCTCCGAGCGTAGCTCCGATGGTTTGCGTAGAGACGAGAGAAATCGGCACAGGAAGTGCGCCAGAATTTAATCTGCCGACTAATTGTTTTGCTTCTGGCGGGGTAAAGTTGCCTGAAATGAATGCCTCGCCATTTGGAATTTCTTCACGAACAACCGGAGTGGAAATAGGCGCACCATCTAGATATATGGCTACCATTTTTCCGATATTATCTTTTGTAATTTGCGCAAAAAGTTTTGTGCCTGTTTCGTCAAATTGTAAACTTACCATGGGCTCACGAGTATTCTGGTCAAACTGCAAGATAGCTCTTTTTAAATACCTACCAGTAAGTTCGGTTGGTACAAATTGAGAATTTGCGATATCGATAGGATCAAGCTTGCCATCTGCATTTGGTTTGAGGGTCAGCGGCTGATCCTTTGGTCTTTCCACCTTGAATTCAAGTAGAGGAGTCTGCCCAATCATGGAGATAGCTTCCTCCACATCCGTGACTCCAGGCAAATCAACTATTAGTTGGTGGTCGCTTCCGGAAATAAATCCACCTCCCTGCACCTGCACTACCGGTTCGGAAACTCCAAAGAGATTGACTCTGCGTTCTATAACGTCGCGCAGTGCATCCATCGAGTCATCAATTTGACCTCCCTCTAAAGCTGAAACATCTGCTTTGTATATCAAATGACTACCCCCAGAAAGATCGAGTCCCAGGCGAAATGGATGGTTTTTTAAAAATGCGCTTTCATTTTCAAAATTAGCGTTTAACTTAGGTTCAGATTTAAATACAAAAAAGGCCACCCCAGTGCCCAGTAAAAGTATAATAACCGCCAGAACTCTCTTTTTCCACATAAATATAGCGCTATTCTATACGTTTCTTAGAAAATAAGCAATCAGAGAGCCCAGGATAAATCCTCCTAAAATATCAATTGGGAAATGCACTCCAGCGATAATGCGAGCAACCCCAATTAGAAGAGCAAAAAACATGAACACATAGCCAGCTTTTTTATGTTTTAGAAAAATTCCTACAGCCAAAGCAGCAAAAAATGTTGCGTGGCTGGACGGAAAAGCAAAACCAGTTTCAGGCAAAAGAGGCTGTACATCTGAAAGTTTTTCAAAGGGACGACTCGTGTGAATCAAAATTTTTAGTATTTTGGAAAGAACCCATGCTGCGCCTCCAGCAAAAAATACCAGTAGTATTTCTTTCTTTTTCTGCAAAAAAACCTGGAAAGTACTTTCGGCCTTAAAAACTTCATAGTGAAAAAGTAAAAATAATCCGGCTAGGATTATCACCACATACGGAAAAGTCTGGGCAAAAAATACTACCAGCTGGTCGAAAAACGCTGACTGATGCGCTAAGTTATAAAAAAAATAAAAAATTGAATTATTCATTTTAATTTTTATTTAAATTCTTTGCTACTTGTAAAACATTTTTAAGAAGCATGGCCACGGTTACCGGGCCAACGCCTCCTGGCACAGGAGACACAAAACTTGCGAGATCTTTTACAGACTCCAAATCAACATCTCCCACTATTGAACTCTCAACCTCCGAAGTTCCAGCATCGATAAGCACCACATCCTTCTTCACCATATCCCCTGTTATATATTTTCCCTGACCTATACCAGAAATTATAACATCTGCCTCTTTTAAAAGCTTTTCTTTTTCTTCTGTTTTTCTAGTAACTATGCTCGGATTTAACTCTCTAAAACTTAGCAATGACATCACTGGTTTTCCCACCAACATCCCCTGCCCTAAAACAACAATATTTTTATCTTTTAAATTTAACTCAAGGGAATCCAAAATAGCCATACAGGCAAGCGCTGTGGGAAAACCTAAAGCATTCGCGCCGCTGTAAAATTTCTCACCAGCAACTGTTCCTAAACAATCAACGTCAAGATGTGGTTCAATGGTATCGAGTACCGCCTTTTTATCTATTGATTCGGGTAGTGGAAGCTGAACGATAATTCCACACATATTTTTTATTTTATTTAAATTTTGTAACTCAGTAATTAACTCATGAGTTTGGATACTGGCAGGAAAATTTGCGTTATGAAATTTAATACCGACAGATTCTGCAGTACGCGCCTTCATTCGTACATACTGCATTGAAGCTGGGTCTTCCCCTACTAAAACATCACAAAAAACAGGCTGAAAGGGCAAAGAAGCAATCTCTTTTTTTATATCAGATAAAATTTCTGCACTTATTTTTTTTCCGTCAATAATTTTCATGCTCCTAAAAATTCATGCCCCATATCATCACGATGCGCCGACCTCTGGTATTTCTGCATACTCATCAAGATTCCCAAGCCCGCAAATTCAACCAACAAATGCGAACCGCCATAACTCATAAATGGCAATGGTATCCCGGTCACAGGTAAAAGTCCCAGATTCATGCCAATATTTATGAGAATATGGCTCATCAGGAAAATAGCCATACCCATACCAAAAAGCATTTCAAAATTATACGCTCCGAGCGAAGCAAAATAAAGAATTCGCCAGATGATAAGAGAGAAAAGCAAAAGGATTAAAACCGAGCCTACAAATCCCCACTCTTCAGCATAAGCAGCAAAAATAAAATCCGTTTGTGGTTCCGGTAGAAATTGCAACCTAGACTGTGTGCCAAAGCCGAGTCCTTTGCCTAAAATTTGTCCAGACCCGACAGCGATAGTGGATTGAAATGCGTTGTACCCGCTACCGTGGATATCTGCTAGAGGATTTATGAAATTTGCAATACGGGCCCGCTGATACGGGGCAAAAGCAAAAAACCAAAGCGATGTGAAAATAACCGCGGCGGCCAGAAACACAGCCAGCAGGTGCATTTTTGAAATTCCGGAGACAAGCACCATGCCAAGCCAGATAAAAAATATTATCATCGCTGAACCGAAGTCGGGTTGTAGTAAAACTAAGACAAAAGGAATAAAAGCGTAAAATCCGGAAATGAAAATGTGTTTTATGTTCCTGATTTCTACATGCCGACGAGAAAAATATTTTGCCAAAATAAGCACCAAAACCAGTTTCATCAGGTCAGCAGGCTGAAAAGAAAGCCCGCCGAAACGCAACCAGCTTTGAGAACCGTGTGTTGCTTCTCCTAACACAAAAAGTGATAACAAAAGTACAGAAGTAAAAATAAAAAGAAACATCAACACATTTGTACGTTTCAGAAATCTAAAATCAATAAAAGAAAAAATAAAAAAGACGCCGAAGGAGATTAGCACCCAGAGCACTTGCTTGTTAAAAAAGTCTCCTGCATCTTCAAGGGGAGCGAAGGACTTCATGGTGACCAACCCTGCGGCCACTATCGGCACAATAAAAAAAACTAGCATCCAGTCTATTTTCTTTAGAGCTTTTTCTGCCATACGCTTATTTTAATTTAACTGAAAAGACGTTAAAAATCGGAATTATTTCTTTAGCAACTATCCCCGAAGAAAATGGCTCTGGCCAGGTAAAACTGACTTCCGCGCTCTCTTCACCTTGGAGTTCATCTAAGTAAGTACGACTAGCAGAAACGGCATTACCCAGAGCGTCATACAAAATGACAACTACATTTATTTCCGGTATATCAAAAAGTGAGTAATTTCTAATGGTAGCAAAAAGCTTTGGACTAGTGGTCTCCCCTTCTAGTTTTATATTCGAAACAAAAACTTTTAGCTGGTTGATTTTTTCTTCGGGTACTTGAATCCAGACAGGTTCTTCGGTAAATTCAAAAGTAGTGTAAACAGGAATAGAACTTCCGACATCTACGGCCGGCTCAAAAATAGCAAACTTCCCTGCTGGCGGAATGAAAGTCTCACCATCGCGCTTGCCTATATAAATATTGTCTCTGTCTGAAAAGCGAAATCTGTATTTTATTTTACTGACAGCCACATTTGGATTTTTATTTTCAAGGTAAGCCATCGCGTTATAACGACCAGGCACAACCCTGAAGGCTCGAGACCAGATAACAGAAACAGGGTGGAGTGCTTCAATGCACGCTCTAGCACACAGACCTCCGCAGTCTATGCCTGTTTCAGTGCCATTTTGCTTACTATCCGAGCAAGTTGGAGCTTTGTTAAAGTGGGGATAGCCTATTAAAAACCCCAATATCGCAAAAAAAACCACTAAAATAAAAATATAGAAAAGCTGTCGCTGCAGTGCCCATTTCATGCGTATATAATAACATTAATTAGCAGAGCTGGCATCAAACTCCACAAAAAACGTAGACCCCCTACCCGCCTCAGACTCTGCCCAGACTTTTCCTTTATGAGCTTCTACAACTAGTTTTACAGTATAAAGACCATAGCCTGTGCTATCAACATTTATTTTTACGGAGTCTTTACCTCGGCCGCCCTCAGTAAAGAGATTTTTTTTGTCTTCATCAGTTATCCCTGTGCCTGTGTCTTTGACATAAAATTTAACCTTGCCATTGTCGTCTTCCAGCCCGATTGTGATTTTCCCCATCTGCGTATATTTAATAGAGTTCTCGATTAAATTATTCACCACCTCTTTGAGCCAGAAAGAATCCCCCATAATATTATAAGTTCCATCTTTAATTTCTGTTTCCACACTGAGACCCTTCGCTTCCGCTCCAACTTTTTTATCGTTTACAGTTTTAAGAACAATATCCTTGAAGTCAAAGACTTTCATATCATATTTCACTGTTCCTTTTTGTAAATTAGCGGCGTTTAAAACCAAGTCCACCGTCTCGATGCCCATATTGTCTGACTCCAGACCTTGTTCCGCTCTTTTTCTAATCTCAGGGGATATGTCTCCGAAAGTTCCGTCTAGAATCCCAGCAAAAAGATACTTGGAACGAGTAAACGAACCTTTAACTTTGTGAGTAACAAGGTGTACTAAGCTTTCTCTTTGTTTGATTAGCTCTTCTAGGCTTTTATTCAAAGCTTCAACCTGCTTATATAATCTCGCTAGTTCGAGATTTTGTGTATACATTTTTTCTGTTACATCCTTATATTCCTCTGGGGAGATAGGATTTTTGTCATCGTTGCTTGCCATAACAGGTCATTATTTCAAACTTGAGGGAATTTCATCCGGCGACATTTCGCTTATTATGTCGCGTACAGCGTCCCGGCAAACTTCATGCGAAGCGCGACCAAATATCCTTTCATATTGAGCAACTAGACGATTTATAGCATCTTTACCATCTCCAGAAAAAGAAACAGAATTATGCGACTGATCAATCGTAAGACCAGAAACCTTACTGGCTTCATCCCAAGCCAAAGGCCCAATAACAAGCTCTTGTTCTTTGATGATTCTTATGGGGATTTTTAGAATTGTGTCCATGGATAATTAATTTAATTCTTTATTTTTATCTAAAAGTTTTACATCCAACTTAGAAAGACCAAGTGATAGAAGAAGCATAGTTGTGGCAAAGAGAAAATCAACAAAATGTCCGTTAAAATAGGTTTCTTGAGTAGTTGTGTAAGAGAATAAAAAGTCTGAAAAATAATTAGAAATAAAAGCCACAATAAGCAACAAAACTGCCATCTTGTATCGTCCGCCAAGGAAATTGTAAGATAAACTGAAAAGCATCAGAGCTACTGTTAGAATTACAACGTCGCCAATCGGATAAAATAGATCGAAAAATAGTTTTAAGCCGCCAGACGACCACTCAATAACTCCTCCACGTCCTACAACAATCAAAAGATAATAGGAAAGTAGAGTTACCACTAAAGGTATGACAACAAATAATACTTTTCCTTTACTTTTTCGAAGAGCAAATTTAACCCCTGTGGCTCTCGAAAGCTGAATGAATCCCATGGTCCATAGTGGCCAGCTGAGTATAAAGGCTACGTCAGCCAAGGAAGGGTATGGGATTTCCACTTTAGCAATAAAAATATAGTAGTTCCAAATCAACATACCAATAGCCCAGGTTAAGGTACCAAGTGAAAGAAATGTTATTGCTTTGCCTACAGCACTTTTAAATCCTCCCCATAGTTTGGCATTATTCAACCCAACCAGAGAACCAACTAGAGGAATAACAAAAAGAAGTATTTGAAAGTAGTAGCCAGCTTGAGATTCTGAGTGTCCTGTTTTCAACGTCAACAGCATCCAGAAGATTGCGGTAATAAGATAGATTGTGATAATAGCCACGTTCTTAATATTCATTTTAATTTTTTCTTATTATTTACTCTTGTTAATATTATACTATAAGTAGTCTACATTATCCACATTTTAACAGAATATCCAAAGAATATGTTATAATGCATTGTAACATAAATAAGTAAACATATGACGAACAAGGAACAGAAGTTTGGGTATAAAGGTGGTTACGGTTTAGAGCTTATTATGGACATGAGCGGTTGTGACCTGTCTGACCTGAATAAAGAGAAGCTTGGACGATTTTTTGTAGAACTTTGTGACCTTATCAAGATGAAACGGCACGGAGACCCAGTCTTCTGGGAAGACACTTCGGATATCCCCCACCTAAGAGGTGTTTCGGGTTTTCAATTTATTGAAACAAGCAACGTAGTTTGTCATCCCCTTCCAATGTTAGGCACTGTTTATCTAAATATTTTTTCATGCAAAGAATTTGATACTGAAGTAGCGGCAAAATTTTGCAAAGAATACTGGGGCGCAGCTTCAGAAAACCACACTGTAGTCCCTCGTGTGTAATATATAATGTCTTCCCTAGAAACAGGAAATCCAGTTGTTAAAGAAAGTGCTTTTCTTGAAAATGAAGTTGGAGTAATCGCAACACAACCATATAAAAAAGGAGAAGTTATTTTTTTGGTAGAAGGTCCAATTACACCACAAAGAAGTAAGTATTCGTTTGCGATAGATATAAATAGACATATCGAACCAAAGCAAGATAAGAATGCATACAACTTAGGACATTATGTTAATCACTCTTGCGACCCAACAGCGAGAACTAGAGTAGTAGAAAAAGATAATAGTATCCCTTATATAGAAGTAATTGCAAGAAAGGACGTTGAGAAGGGAGAGGAAATTACATTCGACTACGCAACTTTGGAGTATGAAATCACGTTGGTTAATGCGATGTGTAAATGTAAAACGAAAAAATGTCGCGGTATTATCCAGGGTTTTAAAGATCTTCCACCTGAGATAATTGAAAAATACAAGAAAGAAGGAATTATAGCTGGCTACCTTCTTCAGCTAACTCAGAAAGAATAATCAATTCTATTCTGAAATTTTAAGCTGTCATCTAAAGTTAATTTCCACTCCGAACAATAAAAATCATCGCTACAATAGCTACTCCAATCCATATCCATTGAACAGACTGAACACGATCTCCAAAATAAAAATATCCAATAAGCGTAGCGATGCCGATGTTCCCTAAGAAAAATAAGGCGACGCTAGGAGCAAATAATTGCAGTTTAAGAATCTGTGACCAAAAAACTGCTGCGGTACACCAGCCCAAACAACCAAACACAAACCATTTTAAATGAGTAGTTTGAACATATTGATTAATCAACGCATCGCCGATAGCACTCGATAGACCTACGGCTATAACAAGAAAATAAATATTACTCAGTAAACTTTGTATCATATATTGTTACTGTTCTTTATTATTAATAAACCTTAAACCAATTCATATTAAGTAATTATAGCAGAAAATTAAAAGAACCCTGGGGAACACACGATGGGTGTGTTCGCGAACCAGGGTTCTGTATCTATACGAAACGAATAATCTTATCTTCGGTGCGCCACCCACTGTTTCTTGTAGCAACCACAACATAAGCCGCGGGCTTGAATGATTTTTTCTTCTCCACATTCATCACATACCCCGACTTTGGTGCGTTGGTAACAAGCAGAACAAAGTGGACCCTCCTTAGTATGCACTTTGATGTACTTGACGTGTCCGCACCCACAGCATCTTCCCTGGGCAGCTGGATCACGGTAATGAACCAGTTGATAACAGTTAGGACAAGTGGGTTTGCCGTCTTCGTCGCGACAATGAACTGGACGAAAGAAATGACACTGCGAACATTTTTCATGCTTCGAGGGGTCGCTGTCACGGCACTTTTGACAAGTTGGTTTGTTGGTCTTTAAGTTGAGACGAACACGCCTACCTGGCTCCGTGCACACACTGCAAATACTTTTCACGATCGTCTCACCTCCCTTAGAGTTGTTGAAGGAATTCAGGTACTGTACGGTGAACTGATAAGCTGTGCTTCGGAGACCGTCTCGACGACAGGCGACGTTGGATAGAGAAACGCCACGTAACGCTCGCGAAGTCCATGTCAAATGGTAAAAAACGAATCACAGCCCGAGTACGGCTATCTCCTTTGGTAAGACATGGAACGAGTTTCCGTTCCCCGAGTCTACTAGACGACCGCCAGGCGCAAGGTATGCTCTTCCCAAAGTAACGTAGAAAGTAAAGCAACCCCTTCCTCTGAATTTCCTGCAGGTCCTGAAAGTTGAAACATTGCGAGAGGAGACTTTTTTTTCTGAGACACATACTTATGATGTACCCTCTGACCGACTCATGACGTAACTGGCGCGAATGGCGCCACTTGCGCAATTTGTCGAGGTTGAACTCAGATGGACCCAAGCTCTGCATACTGGGAATAATAGCTCTCATCCTTGAATCCGGATACACCGACGCCGACATACGGTCCACATGTATGATAGAACTTGGGACCATTCTTCCCGTTACAGCCACTGTTCTTTGCATGCTGCGTCCCCTCCTTTTGGAGTAGTTGTCGCCACAAATATACCGAATAGTAGTCGTAGCTAAAAAGTGCCTAAAAGCCTTATAAAGTAAGCACCTTTTGGCTACGACCACCTTGACAATGAACTACTTGCCTTTTCTGATATTTTACTCCAAAAAAAATTATAAGCAAGCAATTTGCGTTTTACTTTAAATAAGTCATACTAACGCAAATGCTCCAATTAACTATCGCCCAAACACCCTTGAAGTGGGAGGACGAATGTTTGAAAGATATCAAGAGAAAGCTGTTTTGGATTTGCCGATGAATGAAATCGTCTTAATCATCTACAAAAAATGTAGAGTAGACCCCTTCAGTTACGTCTTTTATGGCCGAGGATACTCCATAGACGACCCCGTCGCCGATGAACTGCGGACGATTTTCCAGGACTATCCCGGAACTGAAGTCAGACCACACATGAAGCTTTGTTTTGCCCACGCGAAAGCCCTCCGGCGCTAACCGGACCAACCCATCAATCCTATATCTGGAGGAAGTGCTACAAGCACATCACACTTGTAGTATTTTTTATTTTCCACCCAAAAATGCGAAAACCCCGTATTGGTGGCTTTTCATCGCTACCATCGAGGCTTCTATTTTTTCCTCGATTCTCGGGGAACCTAGAGAGGTGGGCCACTGACACCGCAGGCTCTGAGTTCCCCAAACGGGGTACTGCTACTTCGGTCGCTTGTTCGGGTTCTGTGTCCAATTCCCTGACTGCTTCTTCTTCTCGCCCAACTTCTTCACGTTGCCATGATTCCTGATACTACCGTGTGTTCCGAGCATGGTGCGGTACTCTCCGAGTAGAGTGTGGCGGTTTGTGCTGCTCGTTTTAAATTATATTATTTTTTTACTTACCTCGTCCAGTTTTTCTGTGGATTAGAAAAGGGGGATTAAAATTAGAAAAATTAGTACCTGCTCCAGTTTTTTGCAAACTTCATGATTTCTTCATGAACCGGGTCGTCTGCTTTGGTTGCTTCTACTTTAGCCACAAGTTCTGCCTTCTCAGCTAGTATCCCTTTAATATCTTGCAAGCGGTCACCACATATACGCGCCACCTCAGGTTGCCCTATGCTGTTAGCGTAACTTACGAAAGTTGTTAGCTGAGCTTCGATTTGTCTGAGAATCATTACCCCGGCTCTGTGACTGGTCAAATCGTTGTTTCTGCCACTCGCCCAGAGATGCTCAAGCTCGGAGACCATTTTGCCACTGACACCTATAACTACTTCTGGTATTTTGCTGAGCTGACCATCAAAGTGGTTGAAGTCAGAATGAAAATATTTTACTTTAGCGAGCGAGCCACTCCTTATTTGAGTTCTCAAGAAATCAAATTTTTTAGATATTACCTGCGGGTCAGAAGAAAAGGTCACATCTGCTGCCAGACCCAAGTGTGATGGAGAACGCCCTTCTCTGAACTCCACCACCATGTCCACTCTATTTACAAAATCATCAAATTCTGAAGTTTTTGTAGCAGAAGCACTTTGACCAAACCACTTCGCCACCTCGGCACTGTAGAGCACCAACGCTTCGAAAAGGTCTGCAACTTTTTTCAATTCCCTGCTCTGTGAAGTTTCATTTCCCCGATGTTTTTGTTTAAGCTCTGCCACTTTGGCCAAGTCTATATCCACATCCGCATCACTATATGGACGACCTTTAAAATCTTTTTCTTTGAATCTATTTTCAAATATCTTTCTGACCTTCCCCTCAGTCATCGTCATCTGACCCCTCACTCGCGTAGTCTGGTCTCCCCTATCAAAATTCCCCGGTTGTCTAAAATTTAACATGCAATATTATATCAAATTTTTAGCTTTTAAATCATCAAAGATTATTTGGTCAACTAAAGAAATATCGTTTCTTTTTGAGTAGTCAAAATAATTAACTTTTTCTACTTCTGCACTTGGTGAAGGCTCCCCAGTATATTGTGCTGTGTAGCAAGTCATTCGCACTATTGTACCCTCAGGTTTACCGTGTGCCTGAGCTTCAAATACATCATAGAGTTTTATGGTTGAGGGAATAATATCAACAAGCAATTCTTCTTTTACTTCCCGCACGAGCGCTTGTTCATCGCTTTCACCCAGCTCTCTTTTTCCGCCAGGAATATACCATTTATCTTTATTGTAACTACAAGTTACCAACACTTTCCTATCTTTTACTTCCAGAAAAGCTAATTTGTCTATATAAGTTTTTTCCATATTTTTATTTTTTCCAGTCCTTAACCTGAATCCCTCCGCGAATTTTTTTAACAACGACTTTTTGAGTTTCTTTCCACTTGAGTTTTTTAACCAGCTCGACAGGCAAAGTAAGCGCTAGGGAGTTTTTGCCAAGCTTTATAAGTTTCCTTGTATTTCTTTGACTGTATTTTCTGTCTGCCATAAAAGTTATATTCGAATATATATTTGATTATAATAAAGTTGCTACGGAATAGGACAATCTTTTCTCCACGTTTTACAAATAGTATCTAAATATTCATTAACTTTCTCTAAATCTTTTTGTTGTTCTTTAATGATAAAATTTTGTTCTATAACACTATCTTTTAAATCCTCAAAGGTGGCCTGTTTGTTTGCCCATGAATCATTTAATATTCCTCCTAGAGTAAAAAGTAAACTGCCAACTATGATTAGGAGAGCCCAAGTTATAATATTAACTTTATCGGCTAATTGCTCTAGTGTTGTTTTACCATATTCTATAACATTTCTTGCGGTATATTTATTGGCCATTTAATCTTCTTTAAAAATAGATAGCGGATAAAGTTTCAACTCGCCAGTTTTAAGATTCATAAAAGTTTTTACAACAAGTGCACTTCCCATATTAAATACAGCATTCCCGTCTTTAATTTCAGTTTTCATAAGAGCACTCTGTTCATCAATCGGTACCCACTCAGCAGGGGTTAATCCTGTGTTTAATTCGGCTAGTTTAGCATCTATCTTAGCTTGGGATGGTTTCATATCTTTATAAAAGCAATTATATACCTTTTTTAGAATATTTAAATAGGTGTCACTTAAAATACGAAAGGCCCCGCGAGAGCAGAGCCTATCGGTTCTGCGCGGCGGGACCGTTACTGAATTAACTATTCATCTTGGCAGGAACAAATCACTTTCCTCTGAGGCGTCGGGTACGACGCCCATCCTCCACCCGTGCGTCATGAACCAACAACGCGGCAAACATCACATCCATGCCCCCGAGCTCTTCAACCTGAGCAGCTTCAATCTCGTCTGCTGTCGGCTTGACGAGGGAAAGCTTCCTCTCGGGAACGGGCGTGAGTACGCCTGCTTCGTTGCGAAAGAACTTCGGCTGCGGCTCTATCATCTTCGTTTCCTCCCTTTTTGTCTACTGCCTCGTTTGTGCTTCTTCGCCTGGCCCATCTTTTCCACTCCTCCTTTGGGGTGGCGACCAAGAGATTTTTGGGCATTCCGTACCCTGGCACTAAGCAACTTCCGCTCGGTTCGCAATTGAATCATATGCAACTCTCCTTGAACATTGTTGACCTTGCTTCACTCTAACACTTTCTTTTATTTTATCAACAACAAAAAACCTTACCGCAAGGTAAAGTTTTTTTCTTTAGAATCAAGTACTCGGTGCTGGCGACTGCCTACTTTCGCTCCTAAGAACTATCATTGGCTCAACAGGGCTTAACTTCTCTGTTCGGAATGGGAAGAGGTGTGGCCCCTGCGACAAATCACCAACACTGAAAACTCGATTTTTTTATTATATCAAAATCTGTGAAGTAGAGGCAGAACTCAAAAAAAGTTCTGCCGAATGATGAGTGGAAACTTGGTGTCTCCAGAACTCCGACCTTTGACAAGGATATCCATGAAGCTCCCTCGCCGGAGGGGGTGTCTCTCCACTTCGGTGTGGAATAAGACGGGCATGAATATCTCTACCAAAAGAAGGAGCCTGGAGAAAAGGGTCTGCTAGCAAGCAAGACAACTCACTTCTCCGAGCAATTATCTTGGGAATAAGGTTAGCTTGTTGTGTGCCAGCAACAAACAGGTCTGAAACTTCCCATGGAATTCCAAGGAGTGTAACCGGGATAATGGAGTTTCTTGGGTCAGTCTTGCTAGCAGACTTGGTTTTTGTCCACTTCACAGATTTTGATTTTGGTCTTTTTCTATTTTGGTCCCGGACTTACGTCCGGGTTGTGATTTCCAAATTTCTTAACAGGAATCGAAACATTAGTACTTCTCAGCTGAACGCATTGCTGCGCTTACACTTAAAGCCTATCAACCTGATCATCTCTCAGGGTTCTTAACGATTCCTAATCTTGAAGCTGGCTTCCCTCTTAGATGCTTTCAGAGGTTATCCATTCCCGACATAGCTACCGAGCAGTGCCCTTGGCAGGACAGCTCGTACACCAGAGGTCAGTTCACTCCGGTCCTCTCGTCACATATCTCCCCTATTTCTAGGAGTGCAGACTATATCTTCACCTTTTCCGCCGGCTGGCGAATGAAGGTGTTGGCGTATTACAAGCATAAGCTGTCATTCTCTGTGTAGTGATTCAACTTTATGCAAGTCCCTCTCGATGTTTTAAATCGAGAGTAAGTCGTTACGGGGTCAAACCTAAAATTTTACGCAGTTCACTTTTCGTTTTCTTTTTCTTAGTAACATAGTTTTCACTTTGAATTACTAGAATTAGATCAACGAGTTTAGCTAATTGCTTTTGAGAAAGCTTTTGGAACTTTGTACTAGATAATATTTCACACGCCCTTATAAGAGCACGCGCTTGAAGTTTTTTGAATCGAATGTAGGGCGACAAACTTTTAAGAATATTTCTTATTTGATCGTAGCCATTTATTCGGAGCTCGGTCATTCCATCCTTGCGTTTGGAAATATAACCAATACCCAAAAACTTTCTTATCCAATATAAAGTCTTCTCATGCCTGGTATCTTGATAGAAACAAA
Source organism: uncultured Candidatus Saccharibacteria bacterium (assembly GCA_964419555.1). Lineage (GTDB taxonomy): Bacteria > Patescibacteriota > Minisyncoccia > Phycocordibacterales > UBA9973 > UBA9973. The sequence goes on from CAYQPS010000007.1 coordinate 19,942, forward strand.
TGGTCGTCATGAAACGAATTGCTCGTTTACTGTCGCTTCGCTTTTTAAGCTGAAGCATCAGACTTCCATCGCCATCAAGAAAACCGGCAATATAAGCTTTGTGTGTCTCTTTTGTAATTTTAGATCGACTTCCCACGGTATTATCTTATCATTTTCTGGTCCTCAAGTAAATTCTCAGCACATGAACAGGACCGTTCTTAATGTGTTTGCCTTAGAGGGTAGAAAATAATGAAGACTTCACCGTTATTAGCCACATTGTCATCACGAATTTCTTCGTGAAGTAGCAGGCCCTTACGGGCTACTAGGAGCAAATCTTCTCAAGAATCAACGAG
>CAYQPS010000008.1:0-18521 GCA_964419555.1 uncultured Candidatus Saccharibacteria bacterium
TCTTCATATTTTCTTTTTCAACTCTGGCTGTAATATCTTTCAAAACATTGTTGTAGTTACCCATGTATTGCTCTACCTTCCTAGTGTAAATATCTAAATAAAGCACGCCATTGCTGAAAGCGTTTAGAAATGTTGAATCGTGAGAAATAACCACGACTGTCTTTTTATACTGCACCAAGAAATCCGTCAGATGAGCGATACCTGCTTTGTCTAGATTGTTCGTCGGCTCGTCTAGGAGCAATATGTCCGGCTCTTGAATAAGAGCAGAGGCGAGCAAGAGTCGCGCCTGCTGTCCGCCGGAGAATGTTCGCACTACTCTGTCATGCACTTTCTCATGTCCTTTAAGATTGACTACCTCGAGCACATCATCAATCCTCGGGTCGATGTCGTACACTTTTTCAGAAGAAACATTGGCTAAACTTTTTTCAAAAAATTCGCGGACAGATAAATCAAGCTCGCCTCGAGGAATAACTTGGCGAGAGAGTGCTATTGTAGTCCTCGGCGCCAAATGCACCTGCCCTTCTTCTACCTCCCTCTCGCCGGTAATCAAAGAAAAGATGGTGCTTTTGCCCGCGCCGTTTTGTCCGACGATAGTTATTTTCATTCCTCGACGCACAGAAAAATCCACCTCTTCTAAAATAGGTTTGTTGTGTCCGTAATTAAATGAAACTTTATCAAATCTTACAACTGTATCATTCTGCGTCACGTGAACATTACTTTACATTAATTGGGGGTAAATAGAAAGAAAAATTCAAACAAAAAGCGCGCGATCCAGAAAATCAGATCGCGCGCCACGCATGATACTACCCAAACAAAGTGCAACTAATCTGGCTCAGTTTCGACGGACCGTAGAGCCTCGGACACCAATTCGTCGAACTCAGGAAATTCTCGCTGGAATTGATTATCCACCATGTAAGCATGAAATGCCGATTCAACAAACGAAGCCGGAATCGGGATCCTTACAGCTCCTCCGCCAAACGCCTGACTGCCGTCCTCCTTCATGACCCGTCGTCCGTGTGAAAGTTTGGCGACAAGAAATTTTCCGCCACAAGCGTCGATCATGATCCCTGTATAGAGGGTTTCGCTTAAACGATCACCTCGTTTTTCGCGCCACTGTACGACAGTGCCTTCTTCCTGAACTTCTTGGTTTTGTTCCATTATTTCCTCTCAAGTGAAAACATCCAAATCAACCATAACATTTATCTAGCAAAAGTCAACGGCTCAACTCCAACACCCTTAAAAACTCCAGTTTCCCAGGGTCTTGATTTGAACGGCTCAACGCACGTTGAGCCGTTACCTTAGAAAAATGCTACACTATCTTCCTATGAACGATGAACCCGCATTCCCAATGCGAATAAACAAATACCTGGCTATAAAAAAGCACTCCACTCGCCGCGGCGCGGATGACCTTATCAAAGATGGCAAGGTTTTTATCAACGACCGGCTGGCCGTGCTCGGGGACAAAGTAAATGCAGAAGACAGTGTGGAAGTCCGATTCCGCGGAAAGCAGAAGCCTTATATATACATCGCTTACAACAAGCCCGTCGGCGTGCTCACCCATTCTGCAAAGGAGGGCGAGAGAGAAATAAAACACGAAGTGGCTATCAAAGACATATTCCCTATCGGCCGGCTGGACAAGGACTCGCACGGGCTCATCATTCTCACCAACGACGGAAGAATTACGGAGAGACTGCTCGGCCCCGCGCACCTTCATGAAAAAGAATATTTGGTAAAAACTAAAGAAGCCTTGCGCGGAAACTTTAAAGAAAAAATGGAGGCGGGAGTAAAAATTGAAAATGAACAAACTGCTAAATGCAAAGTACACATAATAAATAGCCGTACTTTTAAAGTCATCTTGACTGAAGGCAAGAAACATCAAATCCGCCGCATGTGCGTCGCCCTCTTTGCAGAAGTGGAAGACTTACAGAGAATTCGAATTATGAATATCGAGCTCGGCAAACTACCCTCAGGCGAACATCGCAAAATCGTCGGCCAAGAACTCCAAACTTTTCTTCATTCTCTGGAGTTAGCTTAACGGCTCAACGCCGTTGAGCCGTTGGAAAAGCTTATATCTACTATCGGAAAGTAGCTGTGCCACTATCGAATTTTTGCTCGAGAATGAGCTCGCCTTTGGAAGTGAAAAAGAAGCTCGAGCTGTTTTCCAAGATTTTTTTGAAATCGTTTTCTTGTGAGCCTTCACAGAACATCAGTGTCCCCATCATGTCTTTGAAAATTATTTGATTGCCTGCTGTTGCATAATCCCCTCCCACACCGTTGCAATCTGTGCTAGCAGAAAAAGTACCATCTTTAGCAAAAGTTAAAGTAAATTTTTCTGGACTCTTTGGAGTGATTGTTGTGCCGTCATTGTAAAGCGCGCTCTGCCACACCCAAGTCTTCATGTCGAGCTTCATCACCTTCGGGTCCGCTTCGCCTTCAGGATTTTCTGGCACAATGGGCGCTGGAGTCTTCGGTGTGTTGTCTACAATCTCACCAACTGGTAAATTAGGAGTCTCCATCTCCTGTTCTTTTTCTTTCTTGCCTCCAATATAAAGGATACCGGCAATTAAAGCTAATGAAACAAACAATATAATTAATTTGTTTTTCATATGTTTTATTATACACCAAAACGAGAGCAACGCGCGGAGGCGGACAGATACCCTTGTTATTTTTTATTCTCCGAGCTGGTCGTGCGGAAAGTAATTGAACACGGGACGCTCCTCGAGCGTTCCAAAGCCGCATCCGCCCGAGTTCGGGTCAGGATAAGAGTTTCCGTTTAGGGCTGTCGCCGGCATATCCGCGTGCCAATGCTGCTTCGTACATCCGGAGCCGGTCGCATGCGGAGGATGCGGCTCGCCCACCCGGAGCTCGCTCACGGGGATATATGTTCCCTGATATTCTATGACGGCCATGGCTTCGCCGTTATTGAATTGGCTATTTACTCCCAGGTCAGTGCCCTTTTTGATTTCATTTGCAGTTTGACTTCCTGCTCCATCTGTCGCTCCTGTTTTACTTCCATCTGGTGCAAGATTAGGCTGATTCCAAGTCTGGATGTATATCGCGTCAATAATGACGACGCCGTCCCAAAGCGGATAATTAATCATCAAGAAGGGATTCGCTCCGCCGGTTTCAGTTACGAGAAAAGTATCCGCGCCCACGGGCGTAGCCGGGTCGTGTACTGCGATGCCGAGCTCGCCTCCATCTCCGGAGGCTCCTACGCCTGTGAGCACATGCCCGGTATTTGCCTTGCCGGACCTACTTCGCAGCATAGTCGTGCTTACTTCCACCGCGTCGCCTTCTGTAAACGCATCTTCTATATCCTGCTTCGTAGGACGCTTGATTTCGCGGGTGGTGATGGGTAAGTTGTGGCGCGTCACATATGCCGCTTTGCCGGTCAGAAAATTGGCATTCACGATGCCGTTGTTGTACTGCATATCCTGCTTCAGGTCGTTTATGATGTCTGCCGGGCTTCCGGGAAGGTCTCCGCGCCTGCCGTTTTCTTCCGTCATTTTTATCAAATTATTCGCGGTAGCTATCGCAAAGCAGTCCATAGATCCGCCGGTCAAATCCGGAATGTTTCCGGAAATGCCCGCATCAAAGTCCTGTGCGTGAGCCGTCTCTATGATACCAACACCGCGCTTTAGGCCCTCGGACGCCCCGGGTACATTTAAACCGAATTCCTCTTTGATATCCGTCACGGTGACAAGCGCGGAGAATTTCTTGCTATCCTCGTCAATCATGTCTTCTGCACCGGTAATTTTTGCTTTTGAAACTCCCGCCCGTAAAATATATTCACCTTCGGTGACTCCTTCCGGCCGGACGAAGCTGAAACGGTTCGCATAGCCCGCACCCGTAAGCGCTTTCTCGTTTCTTACTATCCATTCATCTTCACTAAATACATCATCTTTATTTAAATCCGCAAAGATATTTACATAATGGCTATCTTTTGTGTTTTTCTTGAATGATATTTCGGCAAATGCAAAGCTGGTAAATCCGTCGTCGATGCGGTACGCGCGGATAACGGCAGTGTCAGCAAGCAAAGAAGCTCCACCACCTCCGCCCGCAAAGAGATAAATAATTATTCCCCCTAGAGCTATGCAAACAATAAGTAAAATTGATTTATTTTTCATGATTCTTAAATTATACCCCAATTAAAACCAAATTTCTATGGCAATATGATACAATCATATACATGGAAGGAAACCCTGGAGATAAAAATTTAGAAGCTGAATTGGAGCAGGCATTCAAGAAATCTGTACGTGAGTACCTTTCTGAAAATCCCTATAGCATAAGAAAACCTATACAAAATTTCAAAATCGGTGAAACGGTTTGGCTCCATGATGGTAGCCCAGAAACAGGAACACCTGTAAAACTCTTGAAATACGAATCCGGTGTTTATCTTGGAGAAGTTGTTGTGCAAGGAGAGAAAAAAATTTTAACTTGCACAGAGGATAATTTGACGTATTTACAATAACTCCCCAACGGCTCAACGGCGTTGAGCCGTTACTCAATCCTTGTCCCCTGATGAAAACACATTTGCCATTTTCCATTATTTAACTTCCAGGTTGAGCTACGCAATGCATCAAACTTCTGGTTTGTCGTAGGGTCAAACTTTGAAGAAATATAAGATACGAGCACCACATCCGCAGACAAATGCTCTGCTTTGAAATCCCTAACCTCAATTTCAAAATCATTTTCTTCTTTCAATAAAGATTTAAGAGTTGTGTTTTTGTCATAAGACATTCCTGAGCTTCCAAACTCCACAAAATCATCCGCCAAAAGTTCCGAAACTTCCTCAGGCGAATTCCTGACTTCCTTTCGGTGAAGCCTTGTTTCTAAATCACGAAATAATTCTAAATCCATTGTTTCCATTTTATATTAACTAAAAAAATATTTAATCAGAGAGATAATTTTCCAAATAATAAAAGGCATGAGGAGTATAAGACCAACCCAACTCGAAATTTTCAGCCATTTCTGATTTGCCCACGAGATAGGATAAAGTTTGCCAGCCCAGTAACCCTTATCGTACATGTGATCCTGAGTTTCTTTAAATTCTTTTATAAATTTTTCTGCGGGATGCATATATTAAGTATAGTAAACAAAACGGCAGAGCGGCCGTTATTTAATAACTTCCTCTATCAACTCTGGAAATTCTACTGTCCTCATATCTTCAAGAATAAAATGTCCTCGATTGGGTAAACTTATAATCCTGCCGCCCAAAACTTTACGGTAAATATCAATGCTCTCATGTCCTGCTGGCCTTTCGGTGTCAGAAGTAAACATTACAATTTCATCCACGCGCGACGGAATTGTTTCATTAATAGGAAAGTTATAATATTTTTCTTTAATTTTAGTAATCTCCGGTTCGCCCTGTTTTACTATTTTCCACGGCGCAACTAGAATTAACTTTTTTATATTTTTCTTTGTCTCTCCGAGCCAGCGCACCAAAAATGCACACCCACAGCTATGACCAATCAAAATTGTGTTTTCATTGACCTCGTATTTTTCAAATTCTTTCTTGAATTTTTCATAGTCTGGAACCCAGGGCTCAGGCATCAACGGCACTTCCGTTGGGATTTCCTTTTTTAACAATTGTTCACGAGTCCAAGGAATCCAGTGCTTATAATATGTTCTTTCTTCCATATTAATGGACGATTCCTTATTGGAAGGACAACCATGTATGATTATGCAGTTAGTTTTCATTATTAAATAATACCAAATTCAACGGCTCAACGCTGTTGAGCCGTTAGGTTGTGCGTTCGTAACGGACGTATTTGCCGACGGTACCGACTTGGTGGATTTTGTTTTGTTTCTCAAGTTCCTCTAGGTAGCGCGTAGTCGTCGCGTCGGAAACTCCCAGCAATTTTTCGATATCATTATTTGTAGCACTTTTCATCCTCTCAAAATAATCTAAAATTTTATCCATATTCAACTTCTTCTCCGCTCCCTGCCTTGCAATCAAATCTGGGTCCGACTTTTTTCTTCTGGAAGAAATCCCCATCACCACTCCTATTAGAACAATTATAACGGCAACCAAAATATATGTAGTCATGGGGTTATTATACTAAAATTTTATCTCCATTCAAACCCCCTACCAAAATGTCCCCAGGTGCATGTGTCAGTATATTTTACCTCCGCAAGTTTTAAGTACTCACGAATTCCGCGAGGGCTTAGGTCATAGCCTTCAATTTGTTCTTCCTTTCCGTTTATTATGGCAACCGCCATGACCGGCTCGCTCTTTCCTATAGCATAAGCAAGCTTTGTGTACACCTCTTTCGCATTTCTTTTTTGTAAAAGTTCCACTGCAATTCTGCGTGCCATGTATGCTCCGCTTCTGTCTACCTTTGTATAATCTTTGCCTGAAAAAGAACCTCCGCCTATTGGTATTTCCGGACCGTAGTTATCAACAATAAGTTTTCTACCCGACAGTCCAGTGTCTGCATCGAATCCGCCCTGCTTCCACTCGCCTGCCGAATTTATTAAATACTCTTTTGCTTTTATTAATTTCTTCACAAATTTTAACAAATCTTCATTTTTGGTGTTTTGAAAACTAGCCACCACAGTAATCACTTTTCCATCTTCAATCGTGACCTGTGTCTTGCCGTCATAAGGATAAACCTCAAAAATCTTTTGACATAAGTTTCGAGCGAGTACGTATTCGAGCGGTAAAAATTCTACTGTCTCGTTAATTGCATACCCTTTCATTATCCCCTGGTCTCCGGCTCCGCCCATATCAACCCCACGGGCAATCTCTGGACTTTGCAAAACAATATTTGAAATCACTTTGTATTCTTTTCCAACAATATCGTGTACCAGCTTTTCAATATCTGGTTCCGCAAGCGACCTGACTTCTCCGTTTATTGTAATCAACTTATGTCCGCCCATCACTTCAATGGCCACGCGACTTTTCTTGTCTTCTTCTAAACAAGCATCCAGAATACTGTCCGCTATAAAATCACAGATTTTATCGGGATGCTTGGGACTCACAAATTCTGCAGTTTTCTTCATATAAACAAAAAATTCCTCATAAAGAGGAAAGAGTACGGACTAGGTATCTTTCCCACTACTGGGCTGGATTTGGCACCTTCTGTTTTAGGGTTGCCGGTGGGTCTATAAGCCAGTGCTCTCGCCACGCTCTTGATAAGTATTTGATTGTGAGAATATTATAGCATATTTCTTAATTTTTTTTCGTATTCTTACTTGGAGCCTTGTCAAGAGAATGCTGTGGTGTATACAACCAAAAATTTATCTTGTCTCTTGGGTCGTTGGTTTTAAATCCACTGGTTTTTTTAAAACTTAATGTGAGTTTGTAAGTTTTTGATTTTTGTAGAAACGACTCAATGAATAGAAAACGAATTTTTTCTGTTTCTGATAATTCTTCATTTTTGTTTAAGTCATTTGAAAATAATATTCCTTGCCCGCTTATAGTATCTATCCAAGTTTGATATTTATTAAAATGACCGTAAGAATATGTCCCAAGCCCAGCAATATAATCTGCTAATTGAATAAAGGGTTCTTCCTGTGAGTTGGCTGGTTTAATAACTTTCAATCCTAGAGTGTTAAAACTTTTTACATCAGTATCGAAGAGATTGCTTAATACCTTTTGTTTTTTAGAAACCAAGCATTCTCCTAGAAACTGCCAATTTATTGATGATTGATGATCTGGTGTCCATAACCAAGTCGCGTTCTTTTCCCATCTATTATTTAATGTGCTATATAATAAATGATAGTACATTCTGGCTAAGTTCTCGTTATCATCTCTTCCTGGTTCTTTGTGACGTGAATCTTTCATATCCCATATCAAAGTGTCTACTCGCAACTTATGTATGTTTTTAAAGATAAATTTCTCTAGTCTTTCTGCGCAAAATTTGTATTTAGCACTTGCGCTACGTAATTTAGACCATTTAAACTCAGATTCTATTCCGGATTTTTGGAATATTTCCTCTAGCTCTTGCCTTAAGCTAGGTAAATCTAATATTGAACATGTAATTAAACATAAGCTATTATATTGACCATCTTTGTGCTCAGAATCATCCGAAAATGCTACGTGGCTGTGTTTTTGAGTATTCATGTGGATAACTTTGCTTTGTCTTTCGGTTTCCTTTCGGTTATAATTAAAGTATAGCTCAAAGAAATTTTTAAGCAATATGTCTAAACTTACAAAAAAACAAAAATTGGTCTTTGATTTTATAAATACCTATATCGCTGAAAATGGTATCTCCCCCACTATTGAGGAAATAAGAAAAAAATTAAAGCTCAAAGCAGTCTCTACTATTCATGAGCATATAAAGTCTCTGAAGAAAAAAGGTTACCTTTCGAAACTAGAGAACTCCGCAAGAAGCTTATCACTAAAAAAAGAAATAAAATCTATTTTGGAAATTCCAATTATCGGACGAATAGCTGCCGGGTCTCCTATTGAAACAATAGAAACTGACGAAGGAACTGTTTCTATTGTTAATCCCCAAATAAAAACATCCAAAGGCCATTATGCCTTGCGTGTTGCTGGAGACAGTATGATAGATGAAGGAATTTTTGATGGAGATATTGTAATAATAAAACATCAAACAGTTGCAGAGAACGGGCAGACGATTGTTGCAATAATAGATGACAATCAAGCGACGTTGAAAAAACTATACAGAGAAAATGGAAAATACAGACTTCAGCCTAGAAATCCAAACATGAAACCTCTCTTTAGAACTGATGTAGAGATTAGAGGCGTTGTGGTTCAAGTAATAAGTAATATAGAAAATAAACCAGAAAAATCTGTTGCGAAAAAAACTAAGCACGGATTTAGAACAGTTGATTTATTTGCTGGAGTCGGAGGAATACGTCGTGGATTTGAGAACGCTGGTTTTAAAACAGTTTTTGCAAATGATTTTGATGAGCCATGCAAAACAACTTATGATTTAAACTTTCCTACATCAAAGCTTGTGGTTGAAGATATTAGACAAATTGGAATAGCTGATTTGCCAGAATTCGACTTTTTGTTGGGAGGGTTCCCTTGCCAAGCTTTTTCTATTGCAGGCTATCAACAAGGCTTTAAGGATAAAAAAGACAGAGGGAACTTGTTTTTTGACATTGCAAGAATTATTGAGGTACGAAAACCTGAAGGATTTATGTTGGAAAACGTGAAGAATTTAAAAAGCCACGACGAGGGTAAAACTTTTACTGTAATTCAGAAAACATTAGAAAGCCTTGGTTATTATGTAAAAGCAAAAGTTTTAAATAGTATGGAATACGGAAATATCCCACAGAATAGAGAGCGTATCTATATTGTAGGTTTTAAAAACAAAGGTTATTCTGATAAATTTGAATTTCCTAAACCAATAAAGCTAACAAAAAAAATCATAAATTTACTTGAAAAAAGAGTTCCGGAAAAATACTATTATAATGGAAAACCATTATTTGAAAAACTTAAAAAGTTTATAAAAGAAGAAGGAAAAGTCTATCAATGGCGAAGAAGGTATGTGCGAGAAAACAAAAGTGGAGTTTGCCCAACCTTGACTGCAAATATGGGAACTGGTGGACACAACGTTCCAATTATAAAAGACAAAAAAGGTATCCGAAAATTGACTCCCCTGGAATGTGCAAGAATTCAAGGATTCCCAAAAGATTTTAAATTACCAGAGCTGGCAGATTCTGTTTTATATAAACAATTTGGAAACTCTGTCAGTGTTCCGGTTGTTGAGGTTGTTGCAAAACAAATGATGAAAGCAATGAGCTAGCTTACCAAACTTTTACATCTTTCTTTACGAGTTTTATAATCCCTTTTTCTATAAAAGTTTTTACTATTCCAAATCGAGGTCTCTTGCCTTCTAGCTGTCTTGCTAAAAAGGTTATACCTTTTTTAACTTCTACTTTGTGAATAAGCTTAGTAGGAACTTTATAAACATTAAAAGTCCCGTCCAACTTACCGTTATTATAAAAATCCAAAAAATATAAATCGTCCCATTTAGATCTGGGGCCGAAAGATGTTAGGTCTTTTTCAACGCTTGAAGCCTTTATTTGCTCTGCTTTTCCTGTTTTTACATTAAAAGTATCAAATGAACTAGAGGACTTACCTTTAAGTGACAAAAGACGACCTGAACCAGAGTATAAACAAAAGGCAACTTCTGATAAACCTTCGGGGAAATTTGGTTCCCTCGATTTATAGGCCCTCATTCCCATTTTTAACTTTTTCCAAGCATCAAAAAGTTCTTTCCACTTTTTTGCGTCTTCTTTGTCAAATTCCATTAAGTTGACGAGGCAGTTTTGACCGAATACTTTAGCCTTGTGTGTTTTTATTTCCATACCCAGGAATTCTACTCTACCCCAACTTTAAACTCAACCCTCCCCAACGGCTCAACGCCGTTGAGCCGTTGAGCCGTTGAGCCGTTGAGCCGTTAATTTATACTTCTTTTTATTTCCCCGCCGGAAAAATATTGGAGTAAGCTTTTAAAAATTTTTTGAGTGAATCGGTGTCGCCCAGCATGCGAAGCACTTCCGCAAACAAATGCTGGTCGTCTAAATGACTGTAATCGAATTCCCCTTTTAGATTTACATCTACGTCCTCTCTCAATGACGCATAGAGCGCTACGCGCGGATCAGTTCCTTTCCCTTTCTCCGATAAGACAATGCCGGCCACCCGAGCCATCTCCTCTGCTTGCCTCAGGCTACTTGGACTTAAAGTCCTTTTCTCTTTGGTGCTTTGTAGTCTTTCTAAGTCCATAACTCTATTATACTCCATTATGCTCAATCTACCACAAGCAACTTGCTCGGACTTTTGTGTCCATTAATTATCCTTACTTTATTTTTCGGCACTTTGAAATGCTCCGCTACGAGTTCAATCACCCGAGTATTCGCCATATTTCGTTCTGCTTTTTCCCTTACAGAAATTTCGAAATGGTCTTCGCTCTTCTGCGTCACGCTTTCTTTCCGCACTCCGGCGGTGACTTTGGCGTGGATATATCGCACTCTACTGTATCTTGCCTTTTATCGTCCCGTCCCAACTTGCGCCGGATGGTAAGGCGGAGCCTTTCATCATCGCTTCAATGTCCAAGAAATTTACACCCACTGGAAGGGTGAACTTGGACTGATCCACGGACCAATCGCTACAGTCGTAATCTGCTTGCGCGTCCAGATCCACTGATTGCTGTGTTTGCGTCTTAGCTTGAGCGCTCGCGCTTGCTGTCGCTTTCATCTTCATTCCTTGTGTTCCACTCCAGACATATGAAGTATCATCTTTGACAATCATACTTGAAGTCTGCGTCCCAGCACTCGTCTTCGACGTAAAATCTCCACGCATAGAGCCGTCAGCGACTATATAAACCGTACCGGAAGAAGTCGTGTCTCCCTCAGTGCTAGTAAAAGTACACATGGTGTTTTTCCCCAGAGCTAGAAGTGAACGAAGCGAGCCCTTGGCATTTGCGTTGACGCCAAGATTTGCATTTTCATTTGCATTCGCGTCCGCATTGGCGTTTGCCTGAGTTTCTAGATTGTCTTCTAAATTAACTTTTGCTTTATTCTTCTTCGACACATATGTCCCACCACCAATAGCCAAAATCGCAACTATGGCTATGATCAAAAGTGGCGCAAACCCTCCTTGCAGATTGTTATTCTTGTTTTTATTTTTCATATATTTTTTAATATTATATCAAACCTGATAATACCCTCATTATACCAGAATTTATAAAAATACTAACATGTCGGCCTATCTGCCAATCCACAGTATGGGCTATTGCGAAAGAAAATTTTAAGTATAATGAAAATCGAGTACTCCTTTGTTAACCCTTTACACTTGGTGAAATGGCAAAACCCGCCCGAAGCGTCACCCGCGTACCAATCCTCAGGCAACATTCGCCTGAACGCTTCAACGTTTCCAAACGAAGATGGAGGCTTCGACTGTTGCGCACGCTCATGCCCTTGTCACCCAAGTACAAAAAGGGGGTGATCCTGACATCCCGGTAGCCTAACAGGCTACTAGTACAGTTTTTGCGGATTTTTCCTGTTAAAAAAATCCGTGCCCCACCCTCTCGCTCTTGCGCAGAGGGTGTATTTATTTTATTTATATTTTTTCGTTGTAACAAAATTAATCCTCATGCGTCAGTAATAAACGTATGCCGAGGGGTATCTTTTCGAATAGATGGGTACCCCAGAAGCATACATTTACAATTTATTATTAAATAAACATAACAATATGAACAAAACAACATGGATAATCGTAGCGATTGTAATAATTATCGGGGGAATTTATCTTATTACTCGTACACCAGAGAGTAAGAATGCCATTTCTGAAAGTACTTCAGAGCAAACTGAGCAAACAACCGCAAAGGGACGAGTAGTCTTCTCAGTTACCGATGCAGCAGTGAATATGGGCAGTGTAAGTGAATTAAATATGACGGTTGATAAAATAGACGTACACAATAGTACAAAGGGATGGTTTACTGTCTCTACAATTCCGAAAACTTATAACTTGCTTGCTTTAAAAGCGAGTGGCGAATCAAAAGTCCTAGCGGACGTGGAGACGACAGCCTATACGTACGACCAAGTACGCCTAACCATTGGTTCCGTTTTGGTTAAAACGAAGACCGGTGTAGTAGTAGAAGCGGTAATGCCCTCTCACGAACTCCTCATCGATACCGAGCTCCTAGTGGATGCGGACAGGACTTCTAGCGCAAACTTCGACTTCATAGCCGACAAATCTTTACACACTAGTGTTGACGGAAAATATATTTTCACTCCAGTGGTAAAGACTGAAACGAGAAGTAAAGGAGGTGTGGCTATAGCTACGAACGGCACAGTCACTATAAACGGTGGACAAGTGGACGACACAAATACTAGAGGCATGGATCTAGATGGAAGTGTGAAGCTTAACTTTGAAATAAAGAGCGGCCAGAAACTAAATATCGGAGTTGATAGTATAATCGAGAACGTTATAGAATAAGTTATCTTGATAGTCTGTAGATGACACCGGAATTGTCGTCCGTGATGTAGGCCACTCCGCCGGAGAAAACTTTGATGTCCACGGGTCGGCCAGTCTTCTTACCCTCTTCTGTCAGCCATCCGGTGATGAAGTCCTCTGTACCGAGGTATTGCCCTTTGGAATTCATTTTGAGACGAACAACTTTATAGCCGGTCGGCTCACTGCGATTCCAAGAACCGTGATAGGAAACGAGTAAGTTGTACCACCATTCCTCCGGCCAGCCTTCTTCTGGTATGAACGCAAGTCCAAGTGGAGCCGAGTGTGCCTGCAAATCAATGAACGACGGAGTTTCAAAAGGAGACATGCATGGATTCCTGATATATGTATTTTTATCGAACTCTGTATCATGGATATTTTTGCCGTAGCAGACGGGCCAACCGTAATTTTTACCCTCCTCAATTATATTTATTTCATCAGGCGGAAGGTCATCACCCAAATTGTCACGCCCCATCTCAGTGACAAATATTTTGCCATCTACAGGGTTCAGTGTCATGAACACAGCGTTGCGTAGACCTCGCGCCACTTTTTTAAAATCTGTGCCATCTTTTTTCATCGAATAAATCGCCGCGTTCCTTTCATCCTCCTCGTGGCACACATTGCAAGTAGAGCCTATGGAAACGTAAAGCCTTTCATCAGGGCCTAAAAGCAAACTGCGAGTAAAATGTCCACCGCCACCTGAAGGCAGGTCAACAATTTTTTGTCCTTGGTCATCGCTGCCGAGGGCAACTTTCGTAATCTTATCTTCTTCTGCAAAATACAAAGTGTTGCCATCTATCACCATACCGTGCGGACGATTTAAGTTTCTAAAAATGGCGTTCTGGCTTACTACCTTACCGTTTTCTACTTCTAATTTTGTAATTTGTCCTTTGCTTGTCTGGCTCACCCACATACTCCCCTCCGGTCCAAGCTCTATCGCCCTTGCTCCCGGCAGATCTTTGGCAAAAATACTCAGTTTAAATCCCGCCGGCACTTTGAAACCTGGTAAGCTAGTAACTTCTGGTACATTCGTTTCACCGTCTTCGGTTTCTTCTACATCAGTCTTCCCTGGTATATTTACCGTGCCGATGTTTTTCTTAAATAAAATAAAACCCAAGATAGCCAGAAGCAGAATCGCAACTACGGCATATATAGTTTTGTGTGTGACTGTCATATTAGTATTGTACATCAACATGACGTTGCACCCTATATTTTATTTCCACACTTTATTTCTAGTGCTTCCAAGTCTGCCAGAGTGAGAGCCATCGTGTTACCCTGGTTGAGTTCGTACATTATTGCTTTAGCATCGTCTACGTGTTCCAGACCCAAAGCATGGCCAAGCTCGTGCGCCAGCACTCGCACGAGCTTGGCCCGACTACTGAATTCATAAATATCTATTCCCCTACTTAGCCCTTCGCTAAAGTACACGCCTTCTTCAAAAGACTCCCCGCGAGCAATGTTAGTGGTATTGTATTTTTCAACGGTAAGGTTGAGAGTGGTGGCCAAGCGATTAATCGCCACCACCAGCGCATTTATTTCATCTGCTGTATCATTTAAATCTTCTTGCAAGCTCTCCAGCCTTTTTGATTCATTTTGCAGTGCTTCACCTTCTGCTTTAAGTTCGTTGTATTCTTTCTCTAGAGCTCCACCTTTTTTATTCCAATAATTTACTTGCTCTTGATGTTCTTTGCTCCTTTGATTGAAACCTTCCACTCGAGTGTTGAAAGAAGTTTTACTTAGTTCATATTGTGTTTTTTGCGTTGCAAATTTGGCCTTGAGCGAATCATAAGAAGCTCTGTTCTCTCCTACCACGATACCTAGGTCTTTGAGTTTGCTGGTAGCTTGTTGGCGATAGTCATATACCAGGTTTACTTTTAAAGCAGTACGCGAGGTGTTTTCGGGCTCATAAGTAAAAAGATTTTTCTCAATCGGCTTCTCCCAGATGGCTTCTGCTTCAACTAGAGCATCTAGAAAATACTTTTGTGAAATATTGAACTTGGTGTCAAAAGTGCCGAGCACATAGGGTATCGGCTCAGCGCAGGGAGCCGAAGCAAAAAAACGCATTCGAAGCTCGTCACGGTAGTGGTAACCCGCCACTAGAACAAGAAACAGTATAAAAAAATTAAAAATACTTTTCACGCATTTAATTATACAAAATTTTTGAGACAAAAAGAAAGCGGTCACTAATGAAAGTGACCGCGGGGATAAGATGGGTGCATCGTGAGATGCGAGATGAGTGGGTGCGCGAGATGCGCAAATATGTTTGGTGGCCGTTGGGCCAAGTGTTTGTGTTTTTTTGTTTTTATTGGAAGGACTTGTTCCAAGGTTTGAGACAGATGTCTCTCTCCTCGGTTCTGAGAAAATTATATCACTCCGACAAAGCCTCGCAAGAGGAAAACTGTGGATAACCCAGGGCCTATTTTTATTGACTTTTAGTATGAAATATGCTATACTGTATAGGTATAATTGGCTTTGTACTTTTACAGCCCCCTGCGGGCGGGACGGATATCGTGGCAAAAGACTATACGGAAGACGACCTTCCCTTCGATTTGTGTGATGAAGATGAGGAAGAAATCGCTCAAACAGAAGACGAGCACGGTATCTTCCCCATGAAAGAACCCGGATTGATGGCGGTGAGTAAGTCCAAGAAAAAAAGGGAATCTTTTGATGGAGTTTGGGGTGGCTTCATGGGATGAAGCCACCGATCAACGCCGCCAGCTCACACTATGTGGCCCGGCGGTTGAGTATTTATGGCTAAATTTTCTGGTTTGCTTTTTGGCTTTTAATATGTAATAATCAATATATGAGTTTAGTGGCGCAAATTCTGCCCTATGCAGAAATCATCTTTTCAGGAATATTGGTAGTATCAATTTTACTTCAGCAATCAGGTGCTGGAGTCGGGGGCGCGCTCGGAGGAGGCGATGGTGGCACATTCCATCACACCCGCCGAGGCTTCGAAAAGTTTCTTTTTTATTTGTCTATTATTTGTGCAATTCTTTTTGCTTTATCTGCTTTTCTCGCTATAATAATAAAGTAAGAAAATCTTTACTCTTAAGTTTTTTGGATTGAAAATCCATACTATCGCATGCGTAACTTTAAACTACCTAAAAGGGCGGAAATAGAATCAGCTTTTTCTTCTTTCTCGAAAAGAGAATGGGCTTTTTTTGCAGGACTTGCTCTCCTGCTCCTTATAAGTACTTTGGGGATACTTCAAATTATAAATAAATCCTTTATGGTAAGTGTCCCCGCACAAGGGGGTTCAGTAAGCGAAGGGCTAATCGGTATCCCACGCTTTATAAACCCGGTGCTGGCAAGCTCCCCCGCCGACCAAGATTTGGTAGCGCTGGTGTATTCAGGGCTCATGAGGAAAGCTCCAGACGGCACCCTCTCCCCTGACTTGGCGGAAAGCGTGGAGAAATCCGAGGATGGTCTTTTTTATACTTTCACTCTCAAGGACGATACATACTTTCACAACGGCAAGCCAGTAACCGTCGAAGATATAATTTTCACCATAACCGCAGTGCAAGACCCTGTCATAAAAAGCCCACGGAGGGGTGATTGGGATGGAGTGACCATCGATAAAGTAGATGAAAAAACAATTAAATTTTCTTTAAAGCAACCTTATGCATCATTCTTGGAGAATGCGACTCTCGGCATCATGCCCGCCTCACTTTGGGAAGGCTCTCTCATAGAACTCAACAATGCAAATACAAATCCCGTAGGCTCGGGCCCTTACTCAGTGACTCGAGTAGACAAACAATCCTCTGGAACAATAGATAGTTATGAACTATCTCGTTTTAAAAAATTTAGCTCGGGCACACCATATATAAAAAAGATAAATTTGCATTTTTATTCAAACGAAGAGGATCTAGTCGGAGCTCTGCTTGGAGGAGAAGTGGAGCAAATAAGCTCTATTACTCCCGGGAGCGCGGAAATTCTGAAAGAGAAGGGATACCACATAGAGTCTTCGGTGCTACCCCGCATCTTCGGACTTTTTTTCAATCAGAATAAAAACCAGCTCTTCCTCGACAAGAATATCATCCGAGCAATGGATATAGCTATAGATAAAGAGCGAATAGTGCGAGACGTGCTCTCCGGCTACGGCGTTGTTATTGACGATGCCATACCAAAGAATATGGTAAGCCGTGAGGAAGTATCAGAAGATAATAATCTGTCACGAGAAGAGAGAATGGCCAAGGCGCAAGAAGTGTTATCGAAGGGTGGATGGGTAAAGAATGAGGGGGGTTTTCTAGAGAAAACAGAAACCAAAGATAAGAAAAAAACAACAACGCCTCTGACTTTCTCTATTTCAACAGGCAACGCACCAGAGCTTGCAAAGTCCGCAGAGCTCATCAAAGAGGATTTGGAAGCCCTGGGAATGAAAGTAGATATAAAAACTTTTGAAACCGGAAATTTAAACCAGGGAGTTATTCGTCCCCGCGAATACGAAGTTCTGCTTTTCGGCCAAATCATAAATAATGAGTCGGACCTCTTCGCCTTCTGGCATTCTTCACAGCGCAAGGACCCCGGTCTCAACGTTGCGATATATACCAACGCCAAAGTGGATAAAATTTTAGAAGACGCATTTGTAACCATCGATGAAGAAGCTAGAATCAAAAAATATATTCAGTTTTCCGAAGAAATCAAGAAAGACTTACCAGCGGTCTTCTTGTACAGTCCGAGTTTTATATATGTAACGTCTAAAGACGTCAGTGGAATTTCCTTAGACCGCATGACTTCCCCGACAGACCGGTTCCTGGGAGTACATAAATGGTACATCGCTACAGACAGTGTTTGGAAAATATTTTCTCCCGACTAGAAGTCGGGATCCTCGATTTTGATAAATCAAAATCGGGATAAATAAAAACTCTATTATCAACTAATTAGTAAAATGAACAAAAAAACCAGATTATCTTTTAGCTCAGTTAGTATCGAAGACAAAAAAACAAGTAGTAATACCACTCAAGCAAGCGCTCCAAAGCAAAGTGGTGGGCAGGGTGGATATAAAGCTCCAGATAAAAAAAGAAGTGCAAAGACTTCGACTTATCAATATTCCAAATTCGGAAAATCGCAAGGCAGAAGAGGTAGCCGACCTTTCGGCTCGAAAAGTCAGCACAAAACACAAGAGAATGGCAAAATTGCCCCACCTTCCCCGGGTGTAATCCGTATCATTCCACTCGGTGGCGTCGAAGAAATAGGTAAGAACATGACCGCGATTGAAATCGGCGACGACATCATCGTGGTTGATGCCGGTATGCATTTCTCTACTGAAGAGACTCCGGGAGTGGACTATGTCATCCCAAATACTACCTACCTCGAGGAACGTAAAGAAAGAATTCGTGCTCTACTTGTAACCCACGGACACCTAGACCACATAGGGGGCGTACCTCTCGTACTCTCGCGTATCGGGAACCCTCCTGTGTATTCCAGAAATCTTTCTATTCTGATGATGCGAAAACGTCAAGCAGAATTTCCACAACTACCCGCCATGAAAGAAAACATTGTTGAAAAAGACAGCACTATAACTTGCGGAAAAATAAAAATAAGATTCTTTGGTGTTACCCACACTATTCCAGACTCAATGGGC
>CAYQPS010000009.1:0-17225 GCA_964419555.1 uncultured Candidatus Saccharibacteria bacterium
TACCAGAATGAATTTTTAAATATTCTACAAGCGGAATAAAATCTCCATCTCCCGTAACCAAAATAACTGCATCTAATTTAGGCGCCATAGTAATAGCATCTACTGCCATACCGACATCCCAGTCGGCCTTCTTGGCTCCGCCAGCAAAAATTTGTAAATCTTTTGTTTTAGTCTCAATCCCTTGTTTAGCAAGTGCTTCGAAAAAGTTCTTCTCGTCCCCTGCCTCCGTAGTGATGACATAAGCCACTGCGCGCACGAGCTTGCGCCCTGCGAGTGCATCTTTCAAGACCGCGCCGAAATTCACTCGCGCTTTATATAAATTGCGAGCAGAATGATATAGATTTTGAGTGTCTATAAACACACCCACTCTTTGTTCTTTGTGCTTTATTACAGTCATGAACTAGCTTGTTCTTTATGTTTTATAACTGTCATATTATTTTAATTGTAGCACGTAAGAGAAAAACTAAGCGAGGTCCATTTTCTTGATGAGTGCGTTGTATCGAGATTTGTCTTTGCGCTCTAAATATTTCAAATGAGTTCGGCGGTCGGCAACCATCTTGATGAGCCCGCGACGAGAGTGGTTGTCCTTTTTGTGTTTCTTTAAATGCTTTGCCAATTCATCAATCTGCGTAGAGAGAACAGCCACTTGTACCTCCGGAGAGCCTGTATCCTTGTCATGAACCTGATTTTTCTTAATAATTGTCTGCTTTTTTTTTGTAGCTAACATGCTTATATACTAGCATAAAACTCATAAAAATGCAAGGCTGGCTGGGTCTGCATAAAAGAAACAGCTCAACGAGATATGTTTCTCGTTGAGCTGTTATATAACTTCACTCACATGTTGTTGTTCGGGCGAGGGTTCTGTGAAAATGAACCCTCGCCCGTTTTCGCTCACCGGACAATCTTCAAGACTTGTCCTACCTTAACCACCGAAGAACGAAGACCGTTGGTCGCCTTAATTTTGGCGACCGTCGTCTTGTAGCGAACAGCCAGTCCGGAGAGAGTTTCCCCGCTCCTTACCCGATGCTGGACTGTCGCTGTTGGCGCGGTGAGAGCCGAGAGCGATCCCACGAAACTTGAATACTGTTTCGTGAGCACTACCACGTGGTAGTGCGGAGGATTACGTTCCCGGGTGGCAAGAGCGATTCCCCGGCTCTCTGTTATGAGAAGATTTCGGTCCAGCCATGCCCGACAAGAAGTCTTCGTCGGAATTCGGAAGTCTACCGCCATCCCCGTCGGATGGACTGACAGCTTCGAAGCGTTCATCGGTTGCCGGCTCGTAACTCGGGTAGCGCTCGTAACCACGAGCTTTTGTCCGCACCCAGCGCGATACTGGGAAGAGAACCTCTCCACGAAGAGCTTTACCTCTTGACGCACGTACGGGAATTGCATTGTTGCTAATCCGTAATTGCTGTTTCCCGGAAGCTTGACCAACAGGCCAAGCTTAATTAAACGATTCACCTCTGCAGGATTCTGCAGAAATGAAAAGTCATTTTCCACCGCCGCCTTGTGGGCGGTGCCAACTTCTGCCCTCGTTCCTTTGAGGGTTTGTGCGTTTGCGCTACTCACGAAGAGTATGAGCGCAACAAAAATGTAATACATTGTGGTACCTCGTGAATGAAGTTGTTGGAAGAGAAATCTATAACCGCAAAAAAACTTTATTCAAAATGGAAAGAGCCAGTACAACCTATAATTATACACCTTTTTAGTATAAAAGTCAAGCTCTTATAAATATTGTGCGACTTTAAAATGTTGCACAATATTTGGAGATTATTGGACATTCTTAATGTTTAATAATCTTTATTGTGCGACATGATATAATCCTTATATGGCCTCGTTGAAACAGCTCAAAACCCAATTCTTGGAATACATAGAAATAGAAAAGGGGCGTTCACTCAAGACGGTTGAAAATTACGACCATTACCTCTCCCGCTTTTTGGCTTTCAATAAAAACGACAACCCCACGGGCATTACCGACAATTCCGTACGTGAATTTCGTTTGTGGCTAAACCGCCAGAGTACCGGCGGAGAGCGAGTAACTGGAGAAACTTTATCCAAAAAAACTCAAAATTATTATTTAATCGCACTCCGTTCATTTTTAAAATATCTGGCCAGACAGGAAATAAAATCCCTCGCTCCCGAACGCATCGAATTGGCCAAAGTCGGAGAGCGGTCTCTCGACCTCATCACCAATGTTGAACTCAAAAGATTGCTGGATTCTCCGAAGGGTACGGATTTAAAAAATCTGCGCGACAAAGCTGTGCTGGAACTTTTATTTTCTACCGGACTGCGCGTTTCAGAGCTGTGCGCTCTTACTTCCGATATTGATTTACGCTCCGACGAACTTTCTGTTAGAGGAAAAGGAGGGAAAGTACGCGTAGTTTTTCTTTCTGATAATGCAAAAGATGCAGTGAAGAAATATTTGAATGCTCGAAAAGACATGAGCGATGCTTTGTTCATACAAATTGAAAATGAAATAACAAAAAAACAAGCCAACGGACCGCTGACCCGCCGTTCTATAGAGCGCATAGTCAAAGCGCATGCTACAAAAGCAGGAATTTCTAAAAAAGTTACTCCGCACGTCATGCGACATATGTTTGCTACAGATTTACTCGGCAGTGGCGCGGACTTACGCTCAGTGCAAGCCTTACTTGGCCACTCTAGCATCGTGACCACGCAGATTTATACTCACGTGACAGACAAACATTTAAAAGATATCCATAAAAAGTTTCATAATAAAAAATAATATGCGAATCATTAGTTGGAACGTAAATGGAATACGGGCGGTGCACAAAAAAAATCTTTTTGTGCCTTTTGTAAAAAAATACAAGCCGGATATTATTTGCCTGCAGGAAACAAAAGCCGAGCAAAATCAAAGCGAGGTGGATTTGCCAGAATACGAGGAGTACTGGAATTCTGCAACACGCAAAGGTTATAGCGGAACTGCTATTTTTTCTAAAAATAAACCCCTTTCAGTGATCTTGGGATTGCCGAAGAAAATAGAAAAAAAATACGGCATAGAAGACGACGGCTATGGCAATCCGAACCTCGAAGGGCGCGTTGTTACTCTAGAATTTAAAGATTTTTACGTAATAAGCGTATATACTCCAAACGCTAAAGACGACCTTTCTCGCATTCCTTTGCGCCACAAAAAATGGGATCCTGCTTTTCTAGAATATATGAAAGAGTTAGAGAAAAAGAAACCAGTGATCTTCGGTGGCGACCTCAATGTTGCTCATACACCTGACGATTTAGCCCGTCCGAAAGAAAATATCGGTAAAAAAGGATTCACAAACGAAGAACGCGAAGGAATCCAAAAAATTATTGATTCTGGCTTCGTGGATACTTTTAGAATTTTCACAAAAGACAACGGCCACTACACTTGGTGGAGCCATTTTGCCAACGCCCGCGCCCGAAACGTCGGTTGGAGAATTGATTATATTTTTGTCAGTCCAAAACTTGCAAAAAAAGTAAAGTCCGCAAAGATTTTACCTGAAGTTATGGGCTCAGATCATTGCCCGGTGTTAGTAGAATTATAAACTCGTCGCAGAAAGATTTTTATGCTATATTTTACTCATGAAGCACACCCGCATAGACCAGTTGTCAGACGGCATTTTCGCTATCGTGATGACGGTTTTGGTTTTTGAAATCACGGTTCCCGACTCTGGTATGATATTGAGTAACTTAGAATTGTGGCTACTAATAAAGAGTCTACTTCCCTACTTCGCAAGCTACGTCCTATCTTTCGCTCTCCTCTTCACTTACTGGAGGGCACATCATTTTTTTGTTTCCATTTATGCTAAAAATGTGGATTCTAGACTATCCAACATTAATGCGCTTTTCTTTTTGTTTGTTGCCCTGGTTCCTTTTTCTTCTTCTCTCTTAGGAAGATTCGCTGAAAACGAGTTAGCCATCGCTATCTTCGGCATTCATATAATTCTAATCGGTCTTACCCTGTACTGGATGCGAAATTATGTTTTGTATTCGGAAAATATAAAAAATCCAGAAATAACTGCACGAGAAATCCACGGTAGCACTGTGCGCACAATGGTCCCGGTAGTTTTCGCTCTGATTGCCATCCCGCTGAGCTTCATAGACACAAGCTTTTCTATAATGCTTTTCACTTTAGCTGTCATCTTCAACCTCTCTCCTCTGAGTACTCGCCTATTCGAGAAATTTTTTAAGTTCTAAATACTTTTTCATCTACCAGCAAGAAGTTTCTTAGATTGAACCAAAAACGACGAAACCCTGAGACGAGCTCAAGGCTTCATCGCAGGGCTGATACCCTTCCTACCATCCGTAATTTTTGGGCGGGAAAAAGATTGAAACTATGACCCAGAGGACGGCCCACAGCACCAAGAATCCCACTACCCAAAGAGCTACAGGTAATTGGCTGGCTTTACTAAAGACAAAAAAGACTGTCCCTGCCGCCAAAATTGCCGAAATTATAGCCCGCATTTTCTCCCCCATCCGAGAGTGAATTGTTCACAGGACAAAGAAACCTATTTTAGGTTATAGTAAAATTTTAGTTTCGTCAAACTATTTATTTTTTCCTAACTCCGTGCTTCTCGTGAAGTTTCCCAACTTCTTCTTCTTCCAATTCTTCTTTTTTTTCTTTCCCCTTCTCCCCCAGTATACGAAGTTCAGTATCGGAAAGTTTATTTAGTGATTTTACTAGTTCGGAAAGTTTTTCAACAGTATTTTTCGTAGGGTCATCCAGCACTTCTTCTAAAAGCGCATGCAAAATCCATCCCATGCGCGGCCCAGCAGGAATTTTTAATTCTTCCATCATGAACTTTCCATCAATTTTGAGCTGTGACACAGAAATCGGGTCACGAAGAGCTTCTTCTATCATTGCAAAATATTTTCGGAGGCGATACGGCGCTTCTTTTTTCTTCATTCCCACTCTATCGCACTCACGCACGTTCATCAGAAGCCAAATATTTTCTTTTCCCACTTTTGTAATGATGCGACGCACCGCAGAAAGTGTAATTAATTCCGTATCGGAGAAAAACATATGATTGCGAACAAGTTTTTCCACCAACTCAGTTTCTTTTTTAGGAAATTTCAATCGCTCCATTATTTTTTTCGTCATCCTCGCGCCGACGACTTCATGCCCGTAGAAAGTATATTGTTTCTTAGTCAAAACTATGTGTCTGCCCGGAAGAGACCCGAAGGATTTTTGGTCAGCGTTTCTCCTAGTCTTCGGTTTGCCAATATCGTGGAAAAGCGCGGAAAGCCTTACTTCTATTGGCCAATCCTTATCGCCTGCGTGTTGAAGAGCATGCAATAAATGCTCCCAAACATTATAAATATGCTCCCCTAATTGCTCACAGCCGATACCCTCTTCAAGTTCCGGAATTATATTTTTAAGCAATTCAAATTTTTCTAACATGACAATTCCTGCGGACGGACTCGGAGATAAAATTATCTTTACAAATTCATCACGGATTCTTTCTGCTGAAATTTTTTTAATTAATTCAGAATTTTTTGAAATACTTTCAGTGGTTTCGTGAGATATGGAAAAATTAAGTTGCAGAGCAAGACGTATGGCTCGAAGCATTCTTAGAGCATCCTCTGTGAAGCGCTTGTCAGCCTCCCCCACGGTTCTTATGGTTTTTGCCTCAATGTCCTTTAGGCCATCAAATAAATCAACCACGTGTCCTTTAGAGCTTAAAGCGAGGGCGTTTATAGTAAAGTCTCGCCTTTTAAGATCATCTTCTAGTTTGGTGCTAAATTTTACTTCGTCTGGATGCCTAAAATCACTATATTCTGCCTCGATTCTATATGGAGTCACCTCTATTTGCCTAAATGTTTCTTGTGAAACATTCTCTTGAATAACAGCTACAGTTCCAAAGGTATTTTCATAAACAGTCTTCTCGAAAAGGCCAACAATCTGCTCCGGTGTAGCATTTGTCGTAACATCCCAATCTTTTGGCTCCCTGCCAAGCAATAGATCACGCACGCAACCTCCAACCAAGTACGCTTCAAAACCAGCTTTCTCTAATGTGTCTGTTACATGTGAAACCTCTTTGGGTATTTTTGATATTAAATTTTTTTGAGTCTCCATTTTAGCCTTACTTTTGTGCACCCGGCAAGAATCGAACTTGCAATGCTAGTTCCGAAGACTAGTGTGATATCCGTTTCACCACGGGTGCTTACTTAATCCTTAATAATAAGCTAATTATACACTATCCCTCATATTTCACAAACAGAACCTCCATGCTATACTTATACAGTATGAGACACGACCAACCGCAAGCATTCGAGCTTAGAAAACAAGGAAAAACCTATAGAGAAATTGAGAAATTGCTTGGTGTTTCACGAAGCACACTTTGTGATTGGTTTAGAAATGAAGAATGGTCAAAACATATTAAAAAATCAAATACAAATAAACACATTCAAATCAGCATAGAACGTTTAAAAAAATTACATGAAGGTCGTAGATTAATGCTGGAAAATAAATATAGAAAAGTAGAAGAGGATGCAGAAAAAGAATTCGAAATTTATAAAAATGATCCCCTTTTTATGGGAGGACTTCTTTTGTACGCGGGAGAGGGAGATAAACGGAGTAGAAATCTTACTAGACTAAGTAATTCTGAATTCTATTTACACCTTGTATTTATAAGGTTTTCTGAGAAATTTCTTAATATTGGGAAAGATAATATAAAAGTTTGGCTTTTATTGTATCCGGATCATGATATCGAAAAATGTATTGAAATTTGGTCTGAAAAACTTGGAATAAAAAGAATAAATTTCAATAAATCACAGGTTACACAGGGAAAATCAAAATTAAGAAAATTGCAATACGGAGTGGGGAATAGTATAATATCGAGCACAAGTTTAAAGAAAAAAATGATGAAATGGATTGAGCTTTGTAAATCGAATTTTAGTTAGCTCGCGGCCATGGTTTAATGGTAGAACAACTGGTTGCCAATCAGTTGATAGGAGTTCGATTCTCCTTGGCCGCACCAAAGATTGATGTCCTTTAAGTAACTTGAGATGTGTTTGATTATATAAGTATTTTAGTGAAAACTGTGGATAAGTCTGTTAGTATGTGTATAACGGACGTCTTTAATAAGTGTCTTTTAGAGTCGTTTTTAGACGAAATGTGTTGTTAAATAAGGATACTTTAGTAAAAGACAGATAAATTAACAAAAAGGTTTCACGTGAAACACGTTATTCGTGAAACAACTACAATGCCCAGAGTTTTTACTTCAGAAAAACAAAAAATAGGAGAAGTTGGCGAAAATATCGCAGTAAAGTTTCTCGTGAAACATGGCTTTGCAATTTTAGATAGAAATTATACAAAGAAGTGGGGAGAGATAGACATTGTGGCTGAAAAGGAA
Source organism: uncultured Candidatus Saccharibacteria bacterium (assembly GCA_964419555.1). GTDB lineage: Bacteria > Patescibacteriota > Minisyncoccia > Phycocordibacterales > UBA9973 > UBA9973. Next base: position 7,350 of record CAYQPS010000009.1, read on the forward strand.
AACAAAATATACTTTGTAGAAGTTAAATCTGTTAGCCGTGACAATGTTACTCGTGAAACATCTGATAACTACCGCGCAGAGGATAATATGCATCCATGGAAACTGAAACGCTTATCACGGACAGTCCAAACGTATCTATTGGACAAAAAAATACCTGATGAGACAGAGTGGCAAGTAGACCTTTTGGTTGTGTATTTAGACTTAAAAGGGAAGAAGGCAAGGGTAAAAGTAGAAAGCGATATTATTCTGTGATAAACTTTTGGTGCGGTCTATTATACAACATTAGAACCGAATTTATAAGTGCCCAATATGCCTTAGAACGTTAACTATGTTAATAATATCTAAAATAGCTCTTGTTTATCAAGGCAATGTGGAAGGAAAATAAGACTACATAGAACAACACATGAAAATAATTTTAGAAAAAGAGAATTTTTTGAAAAGCCATATTCGCGACATTATCGCTATTAATCCTCTTGTTTCTATAAGAAAAATGCAGGAATTGGTTGAAAAGAACACAAAACATGCAATCAGTGGCAAGTATGTTATGAAGTTAATGGAGAAAATAAGACGAGAAGCAGTGGTGCAGTCAGATAGAAAAAGGCTTAATGTCAGGTTAGCAGAAGTGAGAGAAAGATATCGTGTCTTATCAGAAAATCTCATTAGGACAATTTATTGGGATTGGGAGTCCCTTGAACTATATGGGATACAGAAACCAAAAGAGAAAGATAGACAATCGGCAATCAAATTACTAGCTCAAATGGAATTAGGTCTACTTAAAGCTGAATTAGCCATAGGAATGTTTGAAAATCAGCAACAAATCGTGAGAACAGTTACAGCTTTGAAATTCCCAAATGGAGTGATAAAAAAGGTAATAGAAGGTAATTAAATGGAGCGGTTTACTTCATACTCGATTACAAAAAACACAAAACGCCCCGAAGGGCGTCTCATGCCAGACACTTATTTGCTCCAGTGTCCAAGAACCCATTCCCACTGGCCTCGATCGTAATCGTAGCGCCAATGAGCTCTCACCCAACTTGTTGCTCCCAGCGGACGTAATGTCTGCATGTTCTGCATTCTATCAAGTGGTTTCAAGGGTCGGAGTGGCCTTAGCGGCCTAATTCTTCGTAAAACCATAAATTTAAATATGGTTGCTAAGGCGGGGGCATTTATGATAAAATAAAGTTGTTGTAAACAAGCTTTGCTATGACCTAAGTCGACCCAAAAATCATGTATTTTTGAAGTCACAAACTTTATCATTGTTAAGCCCCCGAGAAAGCTACCTCAAAAAGGTGGCTTTTTTGGACTCTCAACAGGGTTTCAAGGTGCTTTTCTCAAAATCAACTCTTCTGCGTACAATCATAGCACGAAACAAGTAAAAAACAAAGCAAATTTAGTGTAATTTATCGTAAAGTTGACAGTATGCAATGATATGGAAAGTATGGCAAGAGGAGTATTAAATAAAGCTTAATTAATAAGCTATAAATAAACAATGAAGGACAAAATAAAAATGCCCTTTGTTTTTATTCCCCAAAATGGCTTCCGAGCCTTGTTTTACAAGGAAAAGCTTCATAATTGTGGAAAAAATGGGGATAACTAATTTGACATTAGTTAAGCTAAATAATATTATTAGCGTATGGAAGACTATAACTTTGAGGAGTTCAAATCAGAAGGTCCTAGATTTAACACTGGTATAACTTTAGGTAAATCTAATAGATTCTATATTGGTTCAGGACTAACGAGAAAAAATGACTTAACCTCTATGGTAGGGGTAAAACTCCTTTATGATAAAACTAAGAATGCTATTGGCTTCAGATTTGTTGCTGTTGGTGAAGAAGGCATGGTTCCCCTTAATAAGCTTCAAGATAAATCTCTTTATGTTAATGCAAAAGCATTTTTAGGTATGTATGGTATTTCTGCTGAAAAATATGCTCATAAATATGCACCTATCGAGATTACTGATAGCAATGGAAATAAAATATTTATTATAGAATTGAAAGAAACGAATCTTGCTTCTTAAGTTAAATCTACTTTACTTTTACAAAACTTGCTACCCAGTATTTGATGATTTTTCGACCTGCTGCTTTTTTAAAAGCTTAATGATAGAGAGTTTAGGGAAAGTATAAAATTCAACTTGGTTTGTCATATGCATTTAACATGCTAATATTGCTTATATATGGCAGGTGCAAGAAAGAAGTTATTGGCCCTCTTTTTAGAGAATGTAGGGAAGCCTCTGAGTAAAGACAAATTGGCAAAAACAGCTAACGTTTTTGACTGGGCTCGGTCAATTCGTACTCTTAGACAAGAAGGTTATGAAATTCAACTATTAAATGATGGGTCTTATATTTTAAATTCCGCAAAACAAAAAGATAGTGGAAATAAAAGAGATAATATTGACGCAAAAACTCGCTATCGTATCATGCAACGAGATAATTCAATTTGCCAAAGATGTGGACGAGGAATTTCTGATAAAGTAAAACTCGCTGTTGATCATAAGATTCCAGTTGATATGAGCGGTGATGGTTCTGATGACAATCTCTGGATTCTTTGTGAAGAATGTAATTTGGGAAAAAAGCATTGGTTCAGTGACCAAAATGCAGAAGAAATGAAGCTTTTATTTAAAGAAAAGAGCGGGTCTAAAAGACTAGAAATGTTTTTTGACATGCATCCAAATGAATTACTAGAACCTTCAAAACTATCTGTCGTTAGTGGAATTAGAGACTGGGAAAGAACTTTGAGATTGATACGACAAAATACAGGTAGAAATATAGAATATATAAGAAAAGACCCTACCTCTGGTACTGAGGGTTATATCTATAAAAAGTAAGTTAGAGATGTTTTGCCATTGCATCAGCTACTGCCCTCATTACAGGAACAGCAACCGAGTTTCCTAGTTGTTTATATGCTGGACTATCTTTTACTGGAAATTTAAAACTATCTGGGAATCCCTGTAATCGGGCACATTCTCTGATTGTTAACTTTCGCAACCCTAGAGCATTCTTTGTAGCTTTTTTATCATCTCCTGGTTTGTAAACATTTACTGGTTTATCTTTAATTAAATTTCTTTCTCGTCCCATACCTCCAACAACGAGAGCATTTGAGACTCCTTCTGGATCAAGAACCATATATCCAAAACCATTTCCTTTATTTGCATGTCGTTTCTTATGTCTTTCCATTCCTTCATAATATAGTTGTGATATGTAGTGTTTAGGGTCTACATTTTTTTCTAGAATAGATTTTAGTTTTACTCTCTTTGTAGAATTGGGAAATTTAAAATCTGTTTTTTTCTTGAAACCAACTATATATATTCTAGGACGATTTTGGGGTACACCATAATCTTTTGCATTTAATACTTTATAATGAACATCGTAATTTAGTTTTTTAGTAAGCACATCTAAAATAGTTTTGAGTGTATTTCCCTTATCATGATTCTCTAAATTTCTTACATTTTCCAGTAGGAAAGCCCGTGGTTTATATTTTTCAAGAATTTTCTCAACTTCAAAAAACATTGTGCCTCTTATGTCAGAAAATCCTTTTCTTTTTCCAGCTATTGAGAAAGATTGGCAAGGGAACCCCCCTAGCAGGATATCAAATTTAGGTATTTTTTTATCCATATTTTTGACTACATCTCTTAAGTCAGAACAATCAATTTCTCCGAAGTTTTCAGTATAAGTTTTACAAGCTGATACATCAAAATCGTTCGCATATACTGTTTCACATATATGTTCAAATCCTTTCCTGATTCCTCCTATACCTGCAAAAAGGTCAATGGACCTAAGTTTTTTCTTGGTTTTTGTAATCATTTATTTCTATATTATATCAAAATTAAGCAATTTAACATATGTAGGGGTGTCTGGTTATAAGGTTATATCTGATTTTACATTTTACCATACAAGTAATACTATATAGATACAAATGAATAAGTAGTAGCCTAAACCTTTAGAAATAGAGGCATGGCGAAAAATCCCGTGAAGTTCAAAGAACTCCTAGTCAGAGTTCACCTTCACGGGTCTTATCGGGAAACCGATATGTCTGGCTAGGAGCTTTTTGCTTCCTATTCCAGTTATTATTAGAAGCAGAATATATTATTATGGAAACAAAAAAGTGCCCACAGTGTAAAACAGACATAGCAAAGGATGCTAAAAAATGTCCTCAATGCCATGCAGATCTAAGGAGTTGGTTTGTTAGGCATTACATTTTAACTGGTCTCGGTATTTTAATAATTTTGGTTATTGCACTTTCTTCAGCTGGAAGTAAATCTTCTGAGACTACGAACGGCACAGCAGAAAATAACACAGAAACATCTTCTGCTAAAAGCTATCAGCAAGTTTTCACTTTTTCTGGTACTGGTGCTAAAAAATCAGAGCCTTTCACAATTGAAGGCGATAGATTTAAGATTGCATATGATTGTAAAGGAGATCCAAGTGCAACACTTTGCACAGCTTTCGTGTTTAAAGTCGGTAGTAGCTTGCCTCAGGCTGTTATGAACAGTACGCAAGCAACCAAAGATGAAACAATCATTTACACCAACATGGCAGGCAAGGGCGAATACTACATTGATGCTAATGTTTTAGGAAACTACACAATGACGGTTTACGATTATAAATAATTTCCTTAAAAGTAACGATACACGGACAGATTAGGATTTCCATTCATTCTCGTGCACTAGAACCATCGCTAGACACAAATCCTAATGAAAATGGTATAGACCTTGGTCATCTAACAAAAGGTCTTATAGAGGTCATCTCTGCCTCTACTGGAAAGGTATAGGTACTTTAATGTGCATAACATTCACTATATCCATAAAAATAAGGAGGAATTGACTCAGAAACAACAACAAACGACCATATCTTGGAGCTAGACTTATCATGTTCTATGATATAGCATTTTCGTATGACTACGATGGATAGAAACAAAAAAACAAAGGGCTGTGAAAATCTGATAAACGAGGGTTTAAAATTAAAGTCTAAAACCCAAGCCATTATCAATGAACACGACCCCAACAAGCTTTATGGTATGCATGAGGCTAGTTCGTCATTTGACATTGTGGTGGAGTACCATAAATGGCTAACGAATATTAAACAATTTTTGGAGTTAAACCTTAAAGATAAAATTGAAGCTTCTGTTTTTAAAGGGGTTGATAGTATCCCTACTTTTGACTGGCTAGATGAGCATCATCATTATAATGGCGATTATATACCATTAGGACTTGCTCAAAATATTTTAGATGAAACAAAAGATAAAATTGATCGTCTAATAGAAATTTCTAGACGTGACTCTAATGTATCTCCAAATAAGGGATTGTGGATCATAAAAAAAGATGGCCGTTATTACTTCAAAGATAAACTTGTCTCAATAAGAAGTAAGCGAGGACATTATGTAAAAATTTTTGATAGCGTTCTGTCGTTAATACCTAGTGGAGGTGTGGTGTCTTACTCAGATATTATTGTTATGTGTAAACAAAGAGGATTAAAATTCATTACAAGAAAAAAAATACAAAGGGCTTTGTGTGGCGAAAGTGCAATCTTTTTTGAACATATAAAAGAAATAGACTCAATTCCATCTCTTGGTATTCCACTTTTTGAATCTTCATTAGAAGGCGATAAACTCACTTTTAATAATAAAAGAAAATAATTTTTAGTCTCTCTCGGGTTCTCTTTAAATCAGCTTAGCAAGGCTGATTTTTCCTTGTTATATATAGGGTTTTTGTAAATAAAAAATATGGAGAGAAGTGATGAGAGTCCTGATTTTAAAGACACAATACTCGATAATTAGTTAATGATTTCAAAAAAATCATTACAACGATTCAAGGAAATATATCAGAAAGAGTATCAGGTTGAAATCTCTGATGATGAGGCTCTTGAAAAAGCTGAGCAACTCTTGGAACTCTTTCGTTCAGTTTATGGCGATATTTCAGGAAATTATAATTCTAACGAAAAAAATCATGAATAAAGATCATATTTATTATAGGAGCGAAGAAACTGAAAAAAAATTAGTTTCTGCAGTTATTTATCAGGCTATGGGTTTAAGCATTATTCCTGTCGGAGCAAATAAAAGACCTCTCATTGACTGGAAGGAGTATCAAAACAGACTTGCGACTATTGACGAGATAAACGCATGGTGGAAACAATTTCCTGATGCTAATCCAGCCCTAGTGACAGGAAAAATTTCTGGAGTTGTAGCTCTTGATTTAGATAAAAAGCACGGAAGAAGCTCGAAAGAATTTCAAATACCACCGACTGCTTGTGCAAGATCTGGTAATGGAGGAGAGCATTTTTTCTTTAAATATCCTAATCATAATATTGGGAATGGAACAGCAATATATGGCGAAGGGGTAGATTTTCGGGGAGATGGTGGGTATATACTTCTTGCTCCATCTATCAATGAAAGTGGTGGAGTATATAAATGGAAAGTACCAATTGAAAATGGTCTTGCAGAAATGCCCGACTGGATTTTAAAAAAAATGATTCCTGAAACAGGCTCAGAGAAAAAATGGCTTTCTGGTAAAGATGGAGTTTCTGAAGGTCAACGAAATGATACTGCGACATCTATGGCAGGTAAGATTTTATCTTCAATGGATCCAAAGTTATGGGAAAGTATTGGCTGGGAGCAATTAAACATTTGGAATGATAAAAACATACCACCTATTCTAGAAAGAGAGCTAAGAAGTGTTTGGGAAAGTATTAAAAAACGACACGCTGTAACTAGTCAAACACAGCAAAAAATAAAAGAAAAAAATACAAAAGGAAAAGCTCTAACTCGATGTTTTTCTGATATACAATCCGTTCCCATTAGTTGGCTCTGGCAAGGACGAATACCACTCGGAAAACTCACGATGATTGCAGGAGACCCTGGACTCGGCAAAAGCCTGCTAACTGCTACTCTGACAGCTCATGTTTCCAAAGGTTTTCCTTTCCCCGTTGATAATTCCAAACCCCCAATTGGAGATGTTATCTTGCTCTCAGCAGAAGATGACCCAGCAGATACGATTAAACCTCGTCTTGAAGCATTAGAGGCTGACTGTTCCCGTATTCACATAGTGGAATTTATTCAAGAGGTGGATATTGAAGGCGAAACAACGCAACGTACTTTTTCATTTAAGCGTGACCTTAAAGCAATTGAGGATTTATTATCTAGCCTACCGAATTGTCGTCTAGTAATTATTGACCCAGTTTCCGCATATCTTGATGGTACTGATGGAAATAATAATTCTGATATACGAGGATTATTTGCACCACTGGCAGAACTTGCTTCACGGCACAAAATTGCAATTGTTTTAGTAAGTCATCTTAATAAAAACAGTGGAGGGAGTGCGGGATACAGAGTAATGGGTTCGCTGGCGTTCACGGCTACGGTACGATCCGCTTATATCGTTACGAAGGACAAAAATAATCCCGACAGGCGGTTATTGATGCCTCTAAAAAACAATCTGGCAAAAGATAACACAGGGCTTGCTTATAAGATTATAGAAAAAGATGGAGCACCAATAGTCGCATGGGAACCTGAAGCTGTGACCATTACAGTAGATGAAGCATTAGCTCTTCCTGAATCAAATGAGGAGCGTACTGCCACCGACGAAGCTGTCGATTTTCTAATTGATTTATTATCCAGTGGACCAATAAAAGCAGAGGACGCAAAAAAAGAAGCTCGTCAGGCTGGTATAAATGAAAAACCTCTGCGGTCAGCGAGGGAAAAGCTGGGCATCAAACCAAAAAAATTAAACTTTCAAGGAGGATGGGAATGGAGTCTGCCCGAAGATGCCCTAAACAGTGAAGATGACCAGTCTAAAAGAGATGGCATCTTGGACGTTGCAAGGCATCTTGGAGGCGATGTGGTCGATAAAGATTTAACTGGATCCGAGGAGGAACCTCCCTTAACAGCAGAAGATATAGGCTTCTAATTAACATTATTAACATAGCTAACATTATAAGAGTGGCATAAGCCTTGATTTTACTACATAAAATACCTCTTACCATTTACAGTCTTTGTAATTCGTTGTATAATCCTAATATGGTTAACAAGGAGTTATAGCTGGTATGGAAAAGCTATACATCAAAGTTGAAAAATATCTAAAAAAGAATTTTCCTGGAAAGAAAATAACTAAGTCCACGGGATTGAATACTTCTGATGAGAATATAGAAATATGGGGATTCAATAGTATACAAATCAATGTTTTAGTTCATGGCAACAACCTTTTCTATGAACTAGCTCTTAAAACTAATAAATGAAAAATACAAAAGAAGAAATAAGATATTTTCTTTACGCTAGGAGATCTCAGAAAAAGTCAGACAAAGAACTAAATGTAGCATCCATTGATTCTCAAATTTCTGAAATGAAAAAGGTTGCAGAAATGCAAGGACTTAAGATAGTTGGAATTTTCCAAGAAGCAAAATCCGCCAAGATTCCCTACTTGCGACCTCAATTCCAAAAAATGATTGAACAGATTTACAAGAATAAAGCAGATGGCATACTTTGTTGGAAGATGGATCGTTTGACTAGAAATTCAATAGATGAAGGCACTGTTAAATACTTATTACAAAGCGGAGTTATTAAGAACATTAAATCATCTGATAGAGATTGGTATCCCGATGACAATGCTCTTTTAGCTTCAGTTGAATTCGGTGTTGCAACTCAATACTCTAGAGATTTATCTAAACATGTTAAACGAGGATTAAGAGCAAGGGTTGAAGCTGGATATAGACCTGGCAACGCTCCTATTGGTTATAAGAATAGTAGATATCGTGAAAAAGGTAAAGAAGAGATATTAGTGGATGAGGAACGCTTCCCTCTTGTAAGAAAGCTATTTGATTTAATGTTAGCGGGTCAAACTAATCCCTTTCAATTAGTCAAAATAGCACAGGATATAGGATTGAATATTGGAAATAATAAAAAAGACCAAAATAAAAAGTTATCTAAGAATGGAATCTATAAGATGCTGGGAAATACTTTTTACTATGGAGATTTTGAATATCCTGCACATAGTGGAGATTGGTTTAAGGGGAACCATAAACCTATGATAACTAAAGAGGAATACGATAGAATTCAATTTTTATTAGGTAGAGCCGGTAAGGCAAAGCCTAAGACTCATTTTTTTGCTTATACGGGGCTTATAAGATGTGCAGAATGCGGTGCTGTTATTACCGCAGAAGAAAAATGGAAGCGTCCACAGAATGGAAAGGTTCATCATTACATTTATTATCATTGTACTAGAAGAATAGATAAAAATTGCACACAGAAAAGTGTTAGAGAAGAAATCTTAGACGAACAAGTTTTGGATTTCCTTAAGAAGATTGAAATTCCAAGGCTTTTCCATGAGTGGGCTATTGATACTCTAAAGCAAATGCATGAGGATGAGAAAAAAGATCGTAATAATATTCTGTATTCAAAACAGAAACAATATGACGAAGTTGTAATGAGGCTAGATAGGCTATTAGAATTAAGATTAGCAAAGGAAATTACCTCTGACGACTATTCTATTAAAAAATCAACTCTAGAACAGGAAAAGATAAATCTAAAGCGTGTTTTGGATACTATAGATGAAAGAATTGATGTATGGATTAATAAGGTTGAGAGTGCCTTATCGTTTACTGAGCATGCAAGAAAAGAATTCGAGGTTGCTATAAATGAAAAGGATTGGGAAAAGAAAAAGAAAATTTTTACTACTTTAGGTTATAACCACCTACTAAAAGACAAGATATTAAATATTCAAACAGAAAATCAGATTTTTGCCTTAAAAGAGGCTTCTATTCTATCAAAAACAATATACGCTAGGTTAGAACCTCCAAAAAGTATTGAGAAACAACAACGAATTAAACAAAAGTATGCATCTAGTACCTTATTGTGCGGGATGGGAGAATCGAACTCCCAACCTCAGTTTGG
>CAYQPS010000010.1:0-15732 GCA_964419555.1 uncultured Candidatus Saccharibacteria bacterium
TTACAAGGCTGTCATGGATACTTATAAAGGGATATCCAACCAGGTGGAACAAGCTCTAGGCGAAATAGATGAGGAGGCTTCTTTGGATAAAGCTTCAAGCGAGGAGAATTTGGTTAAAGAAATAAAAAAAGTAAAACCCGGAGAAGAAGCAAAAATAGTAGAAGACGCTCCGATTATTAAAATTGTGGCGGTGATACTCCGGAACGCGATAGAAGGCAATGCTTCCGACATACACATAGAACACACAGGGGACAAGGTGAAGGTGCGATATCGCGTGGATGGTTCTCTTTATACTACCATCACACTTCCAAACAACGTTCATAGCGGAGTTGTGGCGCGCATAAAAATTCTTGCCAAGTTACGCTTAGATGAAAAAAGAAAACCACAGGACGGCTCCTTCAGTGCAAGTATTGAAGGGCGCAAAATAGATTTTCGTGTTTCCACTATGCCCGCTTACTACGGCGAGAAAGTCGCGATGCGTATTTTGGATTCCGAATTAGGAGTGAAACCCCTAGACCAGCTTGGTCTCTCCGTCAGAAACCTAGATATGATTAAAAAAGCGATCAAGAATCCTTACGGACTTATTTTAATTACCGGTCCGACCGGTTCCGGAAAATCTACTACTCTCTACTCGATGATGAACGAACTTGATAAGGAGAAGAGCAACATTGTTTCGTTAGAAGACCCAGTAGAGTATCACATGCCCAACATCAATCAATCTCAAATGATGCCCGAAATCGGATATACTTTTGCTTCCGGACTTCGCTCTATCCTTCGTCAGGACCCGGATGTCATAATGGTTGGAGAAATTCGCGATAAAGAAACAGCTCAGCTGGCTATCCAGGCGGCCCTAACTGGACACCTTGTTTTCTCGACCCTTCACACCAATAACTCCATCGGCGCTATTCCACGTCTTGTAGACATGGGAGTAGACCCGTACTTGATTGCGCCGACTCTGATACTCTCGATTGCCCAGCGCCTTGCTAGAATGACTTGCCCAACTTCTAAAAAGCTTGTTCCGATGGACGCAAGCATCAAACTTCAGATTGAAGGGCAGATAAAAGACCTGCCGGAGGAGTTTAAGCACGAAATAGAAATCAAAAACGAAATGTACGACACCGTTCCTTCTGGAGAATGTCCCTCTGGCACCAGGGGACGTATTGCCGTTTTTGAAATGTTTCGAGTGGACCAAGAAATGCGGAATGTTATATTAAAAAGTCCGATTTATTCTGAAATTTACGAATCAGCTCGTAAAAAGGGTATGCTTATGATGAAAGAGGACGCCATGTTAAAAGCCATAAACGGTGTCATTCCTTGGCAAGATGTCTATAATTTCAGCAATGAAAATGAGTAGGATTGTGCTAGATGGTGTTTTATAATATAATTATCGTAAGAGAGTAAATATATGGCAGGAACAAAAAAGAAAATTTTAATAGTTGATGACGATAATTTTCTTTTAGATATGTATGCGCTGAAATTCAGCCAGAACAATTTCGAAGTTCATAGCGCTGTATCGGGGTTACAGGCTCTAGAGAAGCTTAAAGGTGACCTCAAACCCGATGTTATTCTTTTAGATATAATCATGCCGGAGATGGATGGTTTTGAAATGCTCCAAAAGATAAATTCTGAAAATTTGTCTCCGAACTCCGTAAAAATAATTTTGTCCAATAAAAACCAACAAGAAGACATCGACCGAGGCAATGCCCTTGGAGTGGCTGGCTATATCGCGAAAGCCAATTCTACTCCAGCGGAAGTAATAGACCAAGTAGCTACAATTTTATCAAAGAAAATAACTACCCCAGGAGTCTAATCATTTCACAATGACGAATTATAAAAAAGAAATTGAAGACCTTGTTTTAACCGTTATCCGTGAGAATGGCTCTGATTTGCATTTTGGCGCAGGTAGAGTACCAGCAATTCGAGTTTCCGGTGAGCTTGCCTTTCTAGTGAAGCACCCAGTTTTTACCCAAGAAGATATTTTTGGTATTTTGAACGAGATACTAGAGAAGTCGAAAGTTGACGAACTCATGAAAACACGTGAATTGGATTTCTCTTACGACTTTCGAGGAGAAGCGCGACTGCGAGGCAATGCTTTTTTCCAAAAAGGTTTAGTGAGTGTTGCCCTGCGATTGGTGCCAAAAGTTAAAACTCTGATGGAACTACATCTACCTTCAATCATTGCTGACTTGGCTCGCAAAAAACAGGGATTTTTCTTAGTAGTTGGACCAGTTGGACAAGGAAAATCAACCACTCTTTCTGCTATGGTGAATTTAATCAACAATGAACAAACTCGCCACATCGTAACCATTGAGGACCCTATCGAATTCGTGTATACTCCAAATAAATCAATGATTAATCAGCGCGAAGTGGGGATAGATACTAAAGATTTTCATACCGCTCTTCAGTCAGTTTTTCGCGAAGATGTGAATGTAATCATGATAGGCGAGATGCGTACTCCAGAAACCATTTCGACTGCCGTCACGGCTGCAGAAACCGGACATTTAGTGCTTTCCACTTTACATACAAACAACGCTGCGCAGACGATTGATAGAATCATCGATTCTTTTCCGGGTGAACAACAGAGCCAGATTCGTATTCAGCTTGCTTCTAGTCTGCTTGGTATATTTTCTCAACGACTTATTCCCAGAATCACTGGCGGTCTTATTCCAGCTTACGAGCTTCTACTCAATAACAATGCCGTCGCGCATTTAATTCGCGAAAAACGCACGCACGAAATAGATGTGGTCATCGAGACTGGCACAGAATCCGGAATGGTGGATTTAAACCACTCGCTCTTAGAGCTTGTGCGTGCAGGAGAGATATCTATAGAAAATGCGTATCAGTATTCACTCAACCCAAAAGGACTCGAGCGCATGATTTAAGCCTTTTTAATTTTCATGTTATTCAAATATAAAGTAGTAGATGAAAAAGGGGATAGCAAAGAAGGTGAAATCGAAGCACCCTCTCGTGATGCTGCCATAAGTGGTCTTCAACACCGAGGGCTTATTATTATTTCCATTAAAAATGCGGAAGAAACTAAATCGCTACTACACTTCACTTTTTTCGAGAAAGTTAAGACAAAAGAGATAGTGATTCTTTTTCGTCAGATTTCGACTCTCTTTGAAGCACAAGTCTCGGCTCTAAAAGCTTTTACCATGCTTGCGAGCAATGCGGAGAACAAACTTTTGGCCAACAAGCTCAATCAAGTGAGTGATGATTTGCAAGCAGGTGTATCTATCTCAGGGAGTTTCGCCAAACACCCGGATGTTTTTTCAGATTTTTGTGTAAACATGGTCAGGGCGGGAGAAGAAACCGGAAAGCTTAACCAAACTTTTGGCCATCTGGCGGACTATTTGGACCGTCAGTATGCGCTCACCATCAAGACCAGAAATGCACTTATCTATCCGATATTTGTTATCTTTACTTTCTTGGCGGTCATGATTCTTATGTTCGTAATTGTGATTCCGAAACTTTCCGCAATTATTCTGGATTCTGGACAGGAAGTGCCATTTTACACAAAAGTAGTTTTTGCTTTTTCAGACTTGTTTGTTAATTATGGCTATATTCTCGTGATTTTTGTAATTCTTTTGGGAGTTTGGCTATGGCGCACCTCGATCACTCCTAAGGGGAAAATTTATCTAGACAAGACCCGTCTAGCCACTCCATTTATAGGGACTCTTTATAAAAAATTATATCTCTCTAGAATTTCAGACAACATGGATACCATGCTTTCTTCCGGTATACCGATAATCAGAGCGATAGATATAACGTCCGATGTCGTGGGCAACCGTGTGTATAAGGAAATATTGAAGGAAGTAGCAAGTGGAGTGAAATCCGGGCTTTCTCTTTCAGCAGCATTCGAAAAGCATCCAGAAGAAATGCCAAATATTCTAACTCAGATGGTAAAAATAGGGGAGGAAACAGGTTCTTTGGGTCCTATTTTAAAGACTCTAGCAGATTTCTACAAGCGAGAGGTAGACAATGCGGTTGATACTCTGGTCGGGCTCATAGAGCCAGCGATGATAGTGGCTTTAGGTTTGGGTGTGGGAGTCCTTCTGGTCTCCGTTTTGATGCCGATTTATAACATTGCAGGAGGAATTAGCTAAAATAGTGGATTTGTCACTTGCGGGTGGGTGTGGATAACTAGCTTGCGCATATACTTATGTCTCTGTGTTATAATAAGCCAATAGAAAATGAGTCGAATTATTAGGTTTTTATTATTAGTTTAAATAATTATGAAAATGAATCTAAAGAAAGGTTTTACATTGATTGAACTTTTGGTCGTGGTGGCTATCATCGGCATCTTGGCTTCAGTGGTGTTGGCATCTCTAAACACTGCAAGAAATAAGGGGAAGGATGCTTCTGCACAAGCAAGTATGTCTTCTCTACGAGCTCAAGCAGAACTCGGAGTTGGTACAGCTGGCACATACTACCCTGACCTTTGTACTGTCGCTGGTACTACTCCGGGTGGTTTGGATACTTTGCTTGATGCAGCTTCCGCTGCCGCTGGCAACACAGCAGTTTGTGGCTCTAACGCTGCGCTTACCTCGTGGGGTGCATCTGTTATACTTGCTACCGGTGGTTTCTATTGTGTTGATAGTACAGGGTTCTCTGGCTCTAGCGTAACAACTCCAGCGACTGACATTGAATCTGGAGCAGCCAGTACAGATACAGTTTGTGGTAATGGATAATTTAGTTAGAATTTAGTTTACAACCCAAAAACCGCCCTGTGGACTTATCCACAGGGTGGTTTTTGATTTTATGAATATGTTATAATAATCAGGTCGTTATTAATTTTAATTTTTTTATATGTCAAAAAATTCTAAAGGGTTTACGTTAATCGAACTTTTGGTTGTAATAGCCATGATAGGTATATTAGCCGCTATTATTTTAGCTATGCTAAGTGGCAGTAAAGCAAAGAGTAATGATGCAAAAATAATATCCCAGCTTGGTCAAATGACCAGCCAAGGTTTTCTATTTAGTGGTACGACTGGCACAGCTTACGTGGTTCCTACTCCTTATAATGTCAGCAACGGCATAACTGGCGCAGCTCCTGCTGGTACAGTAGGTAGCGGTACATTATTTAATGCAACAACTGGTTCCTTGAGTAGTTTGTATGCTTTAGCTTCTACACTGCCGGGTGGCACCATGATTTACTATGGTTGGAATGGTATTGACCCAAATACTACGGGCCGCTGGTTTTTTGCTGCCTCAACCTCCACTGGAGCGTTTTGTAATGACAATAAAGGCACAAAAGATGTATTTACCGGCACCCCACCAACGACTCTTGCCAACTTCACTGCGGGAGCAGCTTTTCCTAACGCTAACGCTGCCGGCGGATATCGTTGCGATTAATTTGGTTTTTCACTCCTTATCTTGATATAATGTATAAATGGTAAATCTTTTACTGTTTATCTTCTTTGGGTTAGGTCTGATTATCGGAAGCTTTCTGAATGTAGTTATTCTAAGATACAATACCCAAAAATCTTTCGGTGGGCGGAGTATGTGTCTTTCTTGTCAGAGTAAATTATGCTGGTATGAACTCATTCCTCTTTTTTCCTTTTTTACATTGAAAGGCAGATGTCGTAGTTGTAAAACAAAAATTTCAATTCAGTATCCGTTGGTTGAACTGGCGACTGGTATTGTTTTTGCGAGTTTGCTTCTAAAGTTTCAGGGCTTTTTCTTTTTTGACACTGTATCTTTTCTTGCTCTTTATGCGTATTATGCTTTGATGTTTTCTCTTCTTTTGGTTATTGCGATTTACGACTTAAGGCATAAAATAATTCCAGACGGTCTAGCTTTTATTTTTGGAATGTTCGCCCTCGGTGGCATGTTTTTCTTTAAGAGTTATGAGTTTTTTCCGCATTTGCCATCCGGGGCGGATTTTTTATCAGGGGTATTCGTAGCTGCACCTTTTGCTGCTCTTTGGTTTTTCTCTAAAGGTGCTTGGATGGGTTTGGGGGATGCCAAGCTTGCGCTGGGACTGGGCTGGCTTCTTGGACTTTCCTTAACACTTTCTGGTCTGGTGATTGCTTTTTGGAGCGGAGCCATAGTCGGACTCATCATGATTGCTTTTAAAAAACAAACAATGAGGAGCGAAATTCCTTTTGCTCCCTTTTTGGTTTTTGGTTCCTTTGTAGCATTTATTTTCCAGTTACATCTTTTTTCAACTATTTTTTAAATAATAATGATTTCATTTTTCAAAAAAATAAAGAATCTAGTTAGCTACAAGCTAAAGGCCTACAAGCTCACTCGAGGTATGAGCTACATAGAACTTTTCGTTGTTCTAAGTCTTTTTTTGATAGTCAGTGGGGCTGCTCTTTTTAATTACAAACAATTTCAAGCGAAAGTAGATATTAAAAATTTTGCAAACGATGTTGCACTTAAAGTAGTTGAAACACAGAAATTGGCATTGGCGGGGAAGTGGGACTCTACTGCATCCACTGGCTGGAAGCCTTCTTATGGTCTTTACTTCAACACTGGTGCTTCAGATAGATTTATTTCTTTTACTGACTTAAACAGTTCCGACTTTTGCGACAATCCATCATCGAACTGTACTCCACCTTACAGTATTGGAGGAGAGGTCAAGAGTATAATAAATATCACTAAAGGAAATACTATATCCGGGATAGAGATTTCAGGTTCAGGATGTCCGGCAACTGTTACCAACCTAAATATTGTTTTCAGACGTCCGAGTTACAGTCCCATTTTCGGCTCTTCCGGTCCATCTTTGGGTTGCACCCCATCTAGTATTGCTGTGAATATTGTTTCCCCTCAAGGAATTACTGGTAAAATAAGAGTATATAATTCTGGTAGGATTCAAATAAATTAATATGATAAAAAAATATTTTTTCCAAAAAACAAAAGGCGGGTACACTCTCATAGAAGCAATGATATCTATGACTTTATTTATGGTTATCATGACTGTAGGTGTCCGCGCACTTTTAAATGCAAATATAATTCATCAAAAATCTCAGGACCTGCGCACAATTATGGATAACTTAAGTTTTATTATGGAAGATATGTCCAGAAATATTAGAACAGGCTCTGCCTATCGTTGCATGGGCAGTTTTTCGGCAACCAGTATTTCTGTACCAGAGAGTTGCGCTTCTGGCTCGGTGCTCGCCCTTGAATCAGCTTTTGGGAACGACTCTTCAGATTCTGATCAGTGGGTTTATAAAGTTGAATCAACTGATGGGGGAGTTACTTATAATATAAGCAAGTCCGAGACTGGTGGTGGAGGGGGAAGCTGGATGCAACTCAATTCTAGTGAAATTGTTTTAAGCCCCGCCTCCGGTTTTTCGGTATTGGGCGCTGAACCGGAACCAGGAGATAGCCAACAACCATTTGTCACCATAAGACTGGTCGGGACTATAACTTTTAAAAATATCGTCACACCTTTCTCTCTACAAACATCAGTGTCGCAAAGACTAGTGGATATTTTATAAAACAAAATGAATTTTTTGAAACAAAAAAATAAAAAAAATAACGGTCACAAGACCCTGAGCCTGTCGAAGGGACTCACCCTTATAGAGACCATGATTGCCATCTCAGTTTTTACTTTGTCGGTTCTGGCTCTTCTCGTCAGTCTTGGTGGAAGTATCTCGAACACCAACGCTGTTCAAAGAAAAATGATAGCTACTTACTTAGCTCAAGAAGGAGTCGAGTATATGCGAAACATGCGAGATACTTATGTGCTCTATGATGCGGGAGGAGCACAGACTGGCTGGGATAGTTTCAATAATAATCTTGTAGATAGCTCGGATTGCCAAGGAGCAAACGGTTGTTTTTTTGATGCCGACAATTTAAATTATAATAATCCCACTCAACCGATGCTTGATATCAACCCCACTGCTTGTAGTTCTTCTACTTGTGCAAATGGAGCTTTGTCTTACAATTCCACAACAGGGAAGTATGGTTTTTCTGGATCCAGCTCTGGCTTTTCTAGAAGTATTGTATTAACGGAGCCGAGCGCCAATGAAACAAAAGTTTCTTCTACTGTATTTTGGACACAAGCATCTGTCCTAGAGAGAGTGTCCTTTTCAGAAAGTTTTTACAATTGGATAGAATAATATGAAAAAACTAAAGATAAAAAATAATAAAGCCTTCGTAATGCTTTTTACAATTATTCTTTCCAGTATCATTTTGGCTATTACTATCGGTGTTTCCAGTATTGCTCTGAAAGAAATAAGTTTTAGTACTTCGGCCCGAAATACAAACAATGCTTTTTTTGCCGCCGATGTTGGACTGGAATGTACTTTATATTACGACCGTTCGGATGTTAACAGGTTTGCTGCATCTGATCCCGGAGGCTCCATAACTTGTGGGGGGGATACTGTCACGCCAACTTTTTCTGGAGATTCTTCTGCCTGGTCCTATGACTTCATAATCACCGGTTTAGGTAGTGGAGGTTCAGCCCAAGGATGCGCTAGTATAACCGTTTTTAAAACTGATGTTCCCGAAACCACCATAACTTCCAAAGGATACAACCTCACTGGTGCTACATGTGATTCCACTAGTACCAGTCTGGTAGAGCGTGAATTACAAGCTTATTATGGACCCGGTGGTGGCGGCGGTTCTCCCCCTCCACCTCCCCCACCACCGTCAGGGGATGAGGGCACTGGCGGTGATGATATTGACCATATTGGAGGTTATACAATTCATACATTCTCCACAAGTGGACAACAATTTAATCCCGGAGACGACATAACTTCCGTTGAAGTTCTTGTAGTTGCCGGCGGCGGAGGTGGAGGCGGCAGACATGGCGGCGGAGGTGGAGGCGGGGGCTTGATTTACGATTCTGATTTTACTGTTTCTCCACAAAATTATGATATTACAATTGGTGGTGGGGGTGCCGGCGGTGGTTACATTGCAGATATTGCGGCTGGTTTCTCTCCTGCGGGGAAGGGTAGAAATGGTAGCAATTCCATTTTCTCTTCGATCACTGCCATCGGGGGAGGCGGAGGATCTACTTACGATGGTTCTGGAAGTGTTGGTGGCTCCGGGGGAGGAGGTGCAGGAGTTCAAAGTACATCTGGGGTAGCTGGAATTAATGGACAAGGAAACGATGGAGGAAACGGCGGCGAAGGAAATCCTAGCGGTGGTGGTGGCGGAGGTGCAGGAGCGGCTGGAAACAATGCTACTTCAGATGGTGGAGCTGGTGGTGCCGGAACCACTTCATCTATTTCGGGATCTTTTGTTACTTATGCTGGCGGCGGAGGCGGAGGCGGACAAACTGGATCTGTTGGCGGAGCTGGAGGCAATGGCGGTGGTGGGCATGGAGGAGATGATGGAGGAAATACCAACCAAACTGCAGGAGCTACAAATACAGGCGGTGGCGGTGGCGCATCTAGAAGTTGGAATGATGAAGTAGGAAGCCCTGGCGGTTCAGGTATTGTTATCGTTCGGTACCTCACTCCTGGCGGTGGTTCGCCCCCTCCGCCCCCTCCGCCCCCCCCACCTCCTCCTCCAGATTATGGTCTTGATGTAAACTTGGCTGGTTCCGGTACTGGTACAGTTACAGGAAGTGGAATAAATTGCGGTTCGGCTTGTTCCAACATTTACACTGATGGCACGAACTTAACTTTAACTGCCACACCTTCAGGTAGCGATACATTTACTGGCTGGTCGGGAGATTGTTCGGGGACAGGTGATTGTAATTTGATTATGACTTCAGACAAAACAGTAACCGCTATCTTCACTTCAGTAGCTCCTCCACCTGGTACTTGTTCTGGTGATGGATTCATTACTCGGGACTACTGGACCGGTATTTCTGGTACATCTGTCTCGAATCTAACTTCAAATGTTAATTATCCAAACAATCCTTCTGGCACTTCAGAGCCAACAAGTTTTGAAGCCCCTGCTGGCTGGGGAGACGATTACGGCACCAGAATGCACGGCTATTTCTACGCGGCCGAAAGTGGAAGTTATACTTTTTATATAGCCAGCGACGACAATTCCGAACTGTGGCTGTCCTCTAATAGCAATCCTTCGAATAAAGTTCTAATTGCATCAGTAAACGACTGGACAGACTCCAGACAATGGACAAAGTTTTCAAGTCAGGAATCCAACCCTATTACCCTTACTGCCGGTCAAGAATACTACATTGAAGCTTTGCAAAAAGAAGGCGGAGGGGGAGACAATTTGGCCGTGGGTTACACCACACCTTCAGACGTCACCATTGAGGTTATTCCCGGTGAATGTTTGTCTCCCGACGACTCTTCTTCACCTCCTCCAGCAATTGCATTTAGGTCAGGAGAACAAGCTGGCTCTCCTACTGGAGTTCTAACGCTTGTCATAAATAAGCCAAGCGGCATAGTTGCAAACGATGTAATGATTGCCTCTGTCGCAATTCGTCCCCCAACCGCGGTAGTGACACCGCCAGCGGGTTGGACCTTAATTCGTCGGTTAGACAATGCGAATGCTACAGCTAATTCACTGGTAACTTATTATAAAATTGCGGGAGCCAGTGAGCCAGCGGACTATACCTGGTCATTTGATGCGTCTAATGGTTCAGCTGGGGGAATTTTAGCCTTCTCGAATGTTAATACAACAACGCCGGTTCATGTTGAAGACGGCCAAAATACACCTATCGGGTTAGACCATACTACACCGAGTGTAAATACAACCGTAGCTGATACAATGATTATTACAGCACATGCGTTCTCATCTGCCCCGAGCTGGACTACACCCGCCGGTATGACCGAAGTGGTGGATATTGCCGGTAGCAACGAATCAATCGAAATAAACTACGTATTTCAAGCTTCTTCGGGAAGTACTGGTTCTAAAACTGCAACCGCGGCTGGGGATGCCGATGTTGGCAATACTCAGATTGTGGTTTTACAGCCATAAGTGATGGATAAACTCGAAGTTCAAAAAAGAATAAAAAAATTGCGGGGCGAAATCGCGCGGTTGCGGACTGCATACCACGTGGAAAATGCGCCGAATGTTACTGATGATGTCTACGATTCTTTGACGCGCGAACTCAAGGTACTTTTAGCAAAGTATCCTGAATTTACAGATTCTAATGCTCCAGAAAATAGGGTAGCAGGCAAGCCTCTGAATAAATTCGTGAAAGTGAAGCATAAAAATAGGATGCTTTCTTTGAACGATGTGTTCAATGAAGAAGAGCTTTTTGACTGGGAAAAAAGAGTTAAAAAACTTTTGCCGGGAAATACAAAATTCAATTATTTCTGCGAAGCGAAATTCGACGGACTGGCAGTTTCGCTCATTTACGAAGATGGAAAATTTGTGCGGGGAGCCACAAGAGGGGATGGCTTCGTGGGTGAAGACGTCACTCAAAATTTAAAAATGATTGACTCTATTCCGCTCACTCTACACAAACCATTTCCTAAATATTTGGAAGTCCGAGGAGAAGCAGTGATGTCTAAAAAAACTTTAGTGAAACTGAACGTACTTAATGAAAAGGCAGGCAAAATTTTATTTGCCAATACCAGGAATGCTACGGCAGGAGGCTTACGCCAACTCGACCCACAACTTGTGAAAGAAAGACAGCTGGAATTTTTTGCCTACGATATAGCCGAAAATGGAGGTGAAGCTATCCCTCTTCATTCTGACAAACACAAATATTTAAAAGAGCTTGGTTTTAGGGTGGATAGCAATGAGGCAACTTGTAAAAATCTAGAAGAAGCACTTATATTTATAAAAAAGTTTGAAAAAATTAGGCCGGATTTTCCGTATGGCACGGATGGTATCGTAATTTCTGTTGACGATATTAAGTTACAAGAAACTCTCGGCGTAGTCGGCAAAGCGCCTAGGTATATGTCAGCTTTTAAATATCCTGCCGTAAGAGCAACGACTGTAATAAAAGATGTTTTGATAAACGTCGGGCGTACCGGTGTGCTTACCCCGCTAGCTCACTTTGAGCCGACTCTCGTTGCCGGCTCGACTGTGTCCAAAGCGACCCTACATAATATGGACCAAATAGAACGTCTGGACTTACGTGTAGGGGATACGGTTGTAATAGAAAAAGCGGGGGATGTGATTCCAAAAGTTGTGGAAGTTTTGATAAAGATGCGTACGGGCAAAGAAAAGAAAGTTAAGATTCCTAAAAATTGCCCTACCTGTGGCGCAGATGTAGAAAAAAAAATATTAAGCTCCGCTTCATCTGTTGCGTATTACTGTGCGAATCCAAAATGTCCGGCGAAAAATGAAAGATATCTGGAGCATTTTGTTTCGGTTTTTGAGATTTACGAATTGGGTCCGAAGATTCTAAGAAGATTTAAAGATGAAGGACTCATCACAGATGCGGCTGACATTTTTACACTTACTAAAGAAGACATTGCGCTCTTGGAACGCTTCGGAGAAAAGTCCGCCGAGAATATTATCAACGAAATAAAAAATAAAAGAAAAATATCGCTTTCAAAGTTCCTCTGGGCACTCGGCATTCTGCATGTGGGGGAGGAGACAGCGCGTGATTTAGCGCTCAATTTCGGTACGCTGGAAAAACTCATGCTTTCCGCTAGGAAAGACCTAGCGGAGATAGATAGTATAGAAAATATCGGTCCGGCAGTATCAAAAAGTCTTCACGATTTTTTTCACGACAAGAATAACCTAAATTTTATAAAAAAACTAGAGAAAAATGGAGTGGTAATAAACAAGGCTGAAAAAAGAAAAGCCGGCAAACTTATCGGGCTTACTTTTGTTCTGACTGGCACATTGGCGGGGATGTCTCGAGAAATAGCCAAAGAGAGGATATTGAAAGAGGGCGGAAAAGTAGCTGGTTCAGTTTCCAAAAATACTTCTTATGTGGTGGCTGGCGCTGAGGCTGGGTCTAAATTAGCTAGTGCACAAAAACTTGGTGTTAAAATATTAAATGAAGAAGATTTTTTGAAGATACTGTAGTTACGTAATGTATTACGTAACTAACCAAACAAACTGGCAAAAAAGTTTGCTATCGCGGTAAATATTGAATAGATAATCTCAACTATCGCGGTTTTAAAAGACGACCAAAAACTCGGCACGATCTCTACTTCTTCGATGATTTGAATCTGAGGATTAGGTGGCGCAATTGGTTCAGGAATAATGTCCACTGGTATCACTTCCACAAGAGTTCCACTTTCTATTTTTTGAGGTTTTGGTTTAGCAGGCGCAGGAGCAATTGGCGTCGGATTGTAGACCACAGGGATAGGATTAGGAGCGGGGTTAGGAGCTGGGGGATTCACAACTACTGGCGATGCAACTCTTATTCTTGTGCTTCCGCTACCTCCGCCGCTAGAAACCGGAGTAGTGTCAATGACGATTGCTTTGTTAGCCGCTAGATTTGTCGCTGGCACAAAGTTGATCATGGCATTGCTGGCAACGTCTGCGATGGTGCCCGCGATAGAGGCAACAGTTAAGTCCAGAGAAGTGTCTCCGGCTTGCACCGTGTAGTTACAAGTTCCTGTGGTGGCGCCGGACACAGTAAAAGTGCAAGTTTGGTCAGTCGCTCCAGTCTCAAGTGTTACTGTCACACTGCCGGTTGAGGTAACCGCTTCCGAAAACGTCACATCAATATCAATCACTTCTCCTGCGCCGTAAGTACCATCAGCTTTGTCTGAAGAGACGTTGGTGATGGTGGGAGCGGTCGCATCAATTGTAATACCCAAAGTAGATGAATCAGCGGAGACGTTTAAAGCAACATCAGTTTGAAATGCTTTGATAGTGTGTGTTCCACTTCCGAGAGCACTTGAAGTAATTGTGACAGTACTAGAGGAACAGGTTCCTGTTCCGAGTGAAGTTCCTCCTTCAGCAAGAGTTACAGTAGTTCCACTTTCACAAGTAATGTCAAAGTTTGGAGTAGTGTCTGAAGTAATGTTGTCTGTACTTGATGTTCCACTGTCTGTACCTGCAGTCATGTCTGGAGTGCCGGGAGCACTTGGTGCAGAAGTATCAATCACCAGCGCTTTGTTGGTGGCTAAAGAAGTAGCCGGAATAAAGCTGACCATCGGATTAGCTGCTTGGTCGGCAATCGTACCTGAAACAGAAGCGTCCAAATCAGAAGAAGTGTCTCCGGCTTGCACCGTGTAGTTACAAGTTCCTGTGGAAGCGTTTGAAACAGAAAATGTACAGGTACGATCAGTCGCTCCAGTTTCCAAAGTAACAGTTACATTTCCGGTAGATGTGACATTCTCTGAAAACGTCACATCAATATCAATCACTTCTCCTGCTTTGTAGCTTCCGTTGGCTTTGTCAGAAGAGACGTTGGTGATGGTGGGAGCGGTGGTGTCTATGTCCTGTTCCGCTCCTATCGTATAAAAAGTAGCGGGGTCATCTTGGTTGTTGTATTCAGTTTCAATCCAGTCCGCAGAACGTTCAGTGGAGCTGATGCGAGGTTCATCGCACAATCCGCCACCGCTATTTCCTCGGTATCTGCATATTGTAAATTCTTGGCCTCCCGTTTCAGCTGTAAATACACCCTTGGCTCGGGAGTCCTGCAGTTCACCGTCAAGATATAACATTATATCTGTCGCCCCATAAACTCCAGTAATCTGGTGCCACTCATCGTCGTTCACCAGGTTCCTTGAGAAACAGGCAGTACCTGTTGTAGCACAATCCCCGTCAGCCGCAGGATTAACTCTAAATTGAACATTTGGAGCAAAATTTCCTGTTTCGATAAGAGCGAAGCCGTCAACAGGAAAAGTTTCTCTAGTAATCAGATAACTCTGATCGTTATCATTGAAACCATCGGTTTTTATCCAAAGTGATACAGAGAAAGGGCTATCTGATGTAAGATCGTCCGAACAGCAGGTTCTAACTCTCTCATCATTGGCATCATTGCCGTCAAAAGAAAGTCCTATGCCGAATTTCGCATTGACCCAATCTGCGTATTCTGAAGAGATTGTTGAAAGATATCCGTAATTGTCATTTGGAGAAGAATCGAATATATCCGTTCCAGTACCTTCTCCTAAGTGCCAAACACCCTCGTATCCATTACTCCAAACACCTTCTGGGTCCGACTGATCCGTAGAAATATCCTCATTCCCGTAAGCCATGTAAATAACTGTGTCTATGGTATGTGAAAGCGTAGGAATTTTTACCCAATAGGTCACCTCTCCAGTAGTGGCGTCATACTTTTCTGTTTCGTGTCTCAACGGAATAGTAAGATCCGAATCAGAGAAGAAGGCGACATCATAACCGTTGTCATCTTCTACCTTGCCTCCGTTCCCCGTCGTCCTTAGGTCTGCTTCGTCTCCGGTGCCATCATAAATTCCTGATATCAAAACAGGAAAGTCGGTCTGGTCGGTGTTGGGAACTAGATTATGGTCGATAGTTACGGAGCGATAATATAACCAGTTCGGGCTCACTTCCGCCCCAATCGTATAAAAACTCGCAGGGTCGCTTTGATTGTTGTATTCGGTTAGAGTCCAGTCGGCCGAGCGAACTGTTTTCGAGAAGCGCACCTCATCCATATATCCGTTGTACCCATTACCTCCTCCACCGATTCCGCTATCGTTGTAAGCAAGTTTAAAATTAACTTGCGCGTAACCTCCGGTATAACCTCCTGTCTTCGTGCCGTCAGCCTGTCCATCAAAGTAGTAAGTTACATCTGCGCCGTTTTTCACGAAACCAACATAGTGCCAAGCATCTTCGCCCAAAGGGGTGTCACTCTCTTCCGCAGTAGGATTTAAACCGTAGTTACCACCGTTCCAATCCCAGGCAATTAAAGCGTTGTTAGTACCATTTCTCGCACCAACTATGGGGTCAAAGTCTGCCGCCCAACCGTAGGAAAAG
>CAYQPS010000011.1:0-15199 GCA_964419555.1 uncultured Candidatus Saccharibacteria bacterium
AGGTGACTAAGAGAGCTTTTACCTCGAGCTTGGCTCCACGCAGACCCTCCACTCGGCCCAATACTTCTTTGCCGTCGAGTCGAAAAGAAATAGGGAACACATGGATCACTTTTTTATTATTTAGGCCCAAACCCTCTTCACAATCCTCCAGCGCTTTATTTATATCTAGAGAAGTTACTTCGCCATCAGCTTTCGTAATGACCGCTACTCCAGAACAAAGATTTCCGCGTAGGGTTGTGCCACCTACAGCGATGAATGCTTGCTTTATTTTTATTCCAGAAGTTTTCTCAGCCGACCTCACAGCCTCGCGCACACTTTCGGTCGCGAGTTCGGTGTTGGTCACGTAGCCGTGCCTGACACCCCTAGTGGGCGCTTCACCTATGCCGACAATCTTAGGATTTTTTTCTCCCTTTACGAACTCTCCCACCACGACTCTTGTCGTCGCGGAGCCCACGTCTATCCCTATTGAAATATTTCTTATCATACTTGCCAAGATAAAAATCCTGCGCTCTATCCATTCTACTACTATGTGCGTATCCTTTCAAATGAAGCATTCCGTGGATAACTAAAAATTCGAGCCATTCTTCAAAAGTTTTGCCTAAATTCTTCGCTTCTTTTTTTATTAGAGCTCTGCAGAGCACGAGCTCGCCTTCTCCTTTACGCAAAGAAAAAGAAAGCACATTGGTTGCTTTGTCTTTTTTTCTATATTTTTTATTTATTTCTCTAGATTTTGCAGGTGTGACAAATGCAATGGAGAGGGAATATGACTTACCCAGAATATCATTCTTTAAGCTTTTTATTTTGCTCGCAAAATGCATGGGTGCTATTTTATTTTACCCAATTTTCGGAGTTTCTCTATTTCCTTTCTTCGAACTAGGCGTCTGAGAGTACTTTTTTTGACTTTAAGCTTGGATTCTTTTCTTTCGTTATAGCGAGAGCCTTTCACTTTTTGGATTATGCCGGCCTCCTGAATCTTACGGGAAAAGCGACGCAAAACACTCGCGTTGTTTTCGTTCGGGTTTTTCTTTATTTCGATTACTGTTTTTGCCATACACCACAGAATATCATAAAAAAAATTTATAGCAAGGTATTGACTTTTTTCTAAAAAAAGATAATATTGTTTTTGTGAAACAAGCAGCTGATTACATAACCGAAGAAAAAAGAAAGGCGCTACAAATAGAACTCAAAGACCTAGAAGGTCCAAAGAGAAAAGAAATCTTAGAAAGACTGGAATATGCCAAGTCTCTCGGTGACCTTTCTGAAAACGCGGAATATCACCAGACTCGCGAAGACCAGGGCAAGCTAGAAGAGCGCATCGCAAAAATAGAAGCTATTTTGCAATCCTCACAAGTAGTATCTGGCGGGGGTGGGGATGTGATAGAAATCGGCTCGAAAGTTGTGGTAGAGAAAGAAGAAACTAAAGAAGAAAAAGAATACCACATTGTGGGTTCTGAAGAAGTGGACATGGGTTTAGGAAAAATTTCTAACAGGTCTCCACTCGGCGTTGCTATTTTTGGAAAAAAGAAAGGAGATAAAATTTCTCTTAATACTCCACATGGTTTGGTACACTATAAAATAAAAAATGTGTCATAATGTAGGGCATGTCATCAATCGATGAAATTAGGGGACTCAGAATAAAAAAACTCGAAATTCTAAAAGAGAAGGGGATGGAGCCGTATCCGGCAGACTCAAAGAGAGAACTTTCTCTGGCAGATGCACTCCAGGGTTTTTCGGAATTCGAAAAATCTAAAGAAGAAAAATGGATTTCTGGACGCATTATGTCTATCCGTGGACAAGGAGCAATAATTTTCATCACTCTCTACGACGGCACAGCACAGTTTCAGGGCTTGCTCAAGAGGGATGTAATAGGAGAAGAAAAACTAAATTTTTGGAATGAAGTGGTAGACATCGGCGACTTTGTGGAAATACAAGGAATTTTCTTTACCACAAAGAGAGGAGAGAAAACATTGGAGACAAAAGACTGGCGGATGCTTTCTAAGAGTCTGCGACCATTACCAGAGAAGTGGCATGGACTTGTAGATGTGGATGAACGTTTCCGAAAGCGCTATCTCGATATCTTGATGAATCCAGAGCTTAAGGAAATTTTTGAGAAAAAAGAAAAATTTTGGGATGCCACAAGAGAATTTATGAAAGCGGGCGGATTCTTAGAAGTGGAAACTCCCACTATTGAGATTACTACAGGGGGTGCAGAGGCTAGACCTTTTAAAACTCATCACAATGATTTCGATATAGATGTATATATGAGAATCTCCGTGGGTGAGCTTTGGATGAAGAGGCTTCTCTCTGCAGGTTTCCCAAAAGTTTTTGAAATCGGCCGAGTGTATAGAAATGAAGGCTCGAGTCCGGAACACACCCAAGAATTTACCAACATGGAATTCTACACTGCATTCATGAACTTAGATGAAGGCAAAAAATTTGTGCGAGACCTTTACATCACTACTGCCAAGGAAGTATTTGGTCAAACAAAATTTACCACCAGAGAATACACTTTCGATGTTGAGTCGGAGTGGGGTGAAATAGATTACGCGGAAGAAATCAAAAAACGTACAGGGATTGATATTTTTACCGCCACACCAGAAATAATGACGAAGAAGCTCGAAGAGCTCGGTGTTTCGTACGAAGGCAAGAATTTAGAGCGCCTGACTGATTCGCTCTGGAAATATTGTCGCAAACAAATCACTGGCCCGGTCTTTTTAGTAAATCATCCCAAGCTTGTGGCTCCACTTTCCAAAACCAATCCAAAAGATTCTAGGAAAACTGAAATGTTCCAAGTCATCATGGCGGGAAGTGAAATGGGTAGAGCGCACGCGGAGCTCAACGACCCGATAGACCAAATGGAGCGTTTTACAAATCAGCAGTCTCTCGTCACGGGAGGGGATGAAGAAGCAATGATGGCCGACCATGACTTTGTAGAGATGCTCGAATACGGCATGCCTCCATGTTTCGGTTTCGGCTTTGGCGAACGTTATTTCTCCTTCCTAATCGATAAACCTATCCGCGAAGTTCAACTCTTCCCACTCATGAAGCCGAAGGAGAATGAGTCTGTTGAGAAGAATAAAAAAGAAACAATGATAGCTGTGGCTGTGTTAAATACTGGCGCTGGTTTAGAAAAGTGGCAAGAACTAAATACAGTTGCCCATCTTAATGCCGCCTTTGGGGCCAGAGTAGGGAAGAAAGAACTATTTACCAAAGATGTAGTTATTTCAAAAGATAATCAGCAGATAAAACTCAATATCAAAAATGCCATCATTATAAAAAGTGCCAGCTCTAGTAAAGAAATTCAGAAATTAACCACTGAAGCCAAGGAAGCTAGTCTTGAAGTGGATGAATTTATACGGGAGATGATTGAAACCACAAACGATAAGAAAATTACGGAAATTACTGCATCTAAAAACTTGAAAGATATTGAACACCTTGGTGTTTTAGTTTACGGATCAAAAACTATTGTAGAAAAATTAACTTCCAATTTGAAGTTGTACTAGCTTTTACTTGCCCCAGTTGTTATTCTAGTTTTTTGCAAAATACTAGAATAGATTCGCCACGGCGGGTGAGTTTGTGGTAGACGCTGGTGCCGCGACCTTGTTTCATAACTAGACCAGCTATTGCGAGTTTACGTATATGGTCTGATGTATTTTCATATCCTATGTGTAATTTTTGGGCTATTTGATCTACCGAAAGCTCTGGCTCTTTACTCAGGAGGTCAAGCATTTGTAGTCTTCGGTGATTAGCGAAGCCTTTAATAATTCTTTCTAGTTTTAAATAATTGTTTGTCATACTTCTATTATACACAATCCCTTTTCCATATTCTAGTCTTTTGCAAAAGACTTGTATAAAGCACGAAGAGAAATGAAGAAGCCGCAGGGAAGCGACTGCTCCACTACGACTTGTACAACCATCTTGCGCTCTACATGTTACAGAGTTTCGAGTCGGTGTATTTCCTTGTCCAGAATCGTCATGGCCTTAGCCAGTCCAATACGAACTTTTGGAGGAGGAGGTTCACTCAATATCTCACGCACTCTGTTCATGCGTCCCAACGCTTCGTCGACGGAAATTCCGAGTTGATGAGCAATGGACTCCTGGCTGTGCCCGCCTCCCATCAGGCTCTCGACTACGTTGAGTCTTTCTTCCCGAATTTTTCGAACTCGGCTGCCCCACCACTCTTGGGATGGACCAGTCAAAGAACCCACCTGGTGCAACTCTGCTTTTCTTTTTTTTACTTCGCGTGCTCTGTCGGCACTCATATACTCACCTCCAAGGTTCTAGTTTTTTTGATTATTGCAAGATAGTGAAACTCTGTCAAATTAGATCTTTAAGTTTTTTCTCCTAGCTATTTGGATCAGCACCCAGAAAAACATTGGTTTTTTCTTCCAATCTTTCTCCATATTGTTTCTTAACTCGTTTATTATTTCAGCATCTGAATATGCGGAAATTTGGTCTTTATTTTTTTCCATTGATTCAATTTTACGACGAGTTGTCATTTCAGCAACTAAGGCTTCAAGTCTTTCTATTGTTTTAATTAATCTCATTGAACCGGGTTCAATCATTGAGAGTAGTTGAGATTGGCTCAAAGTACCTTGAACTTCAGAATCAAGTCCGTGGACAGAAGTGATAACCACTTCTTTATTAAGCTTTTCACTTATATCTATTACTTTCGAATTGCCTTCTGTGGTACCAGTGTCATCTTTTTTAGAATCATCGTTCTCCGGTGGCTCAGGCATTGGAGGAAATTTTAGTTCTCTTACCATATGAAAATTATATCTTAAAACACCATAATTACAAACAAAAAGCCTCGCAATAGCGAGGCCGCTGGGGGCGGTATACACACGCCCCCGATATTTTTTCTTCACTGCGCCAGACGCTGGCGACGTAACATCTTGTCCTGCTTGCCCTCTTCGGACAATTCGTAGCATACCGCTACCACCGCGAGTGTGAGTACAAACAGACCATAGACTGTTCTCTTCGGATGTTTGAGTAAAAATTCTTTCAAGCTTACCCCCTGAGGGTTAGAGTGGATGGAATACTACATTACGAAGAACTACGTGTTCATCCTACCGGGTGCTCCTCCGACGTCGGGACTAGTCTGGCAAATACTTCGCGCAGTGCTTTGAGCCTGGGATTGTAACATGCCCAAACCACTTTTTCCACGATGTAGTCATCAAACAGCACAAACAGAGGTAGGATACCGGAATTTTTTCGGTGCCCGAAGTGTCTTTCGGAGAGAATCTTGAGTGCGGAAGCTTCTTCCGAACCATCATCCCAGATGGTGATTCCGATATTGTGTCTCTCACAAAAATTCTCCAGTCTTTTTACCTCCGGCGCCTTGCGCCCACCAATCGGTTTGTTTCTGACAAGTATTACTCGCATGAATCCTCCTGGTTCTGATGTCTCCTCATTTAGTCTACAACGTATTTTTTTATTGTCAAATATTCCCAAGTTATTAGTTATCCACAGTTGGGGCTTGGTAGTATTTAAGCGGTGGAATATAATGGTAATCAAGTGGGAAAAAGTGGGAAATCAGTGGATAAGTAATTTTTCAATAAAAAACAGAAATTTATGCTCATCGGAGAATACATACATACCTTAGACGAAAAGAATAGAGTTTCTCTGCCAGCAAAATTCAGAAAAGAAATGGGCAAGAAAATTATTATCACTCCTGGACTTGGGCAATGTCTGTTCATCTTCACCACTGCCGAATGGGTGAAGGTTTCCAAAAAACTTTCAGATTCGGATTCCGACTTATCATTCCTCAAAGCAGACCAGAGAAGTTTCAATAGATACATGTTTGGCCGAGCGGCGGAAGTGGAAGTGGATGGGGTAGGAAGAATACTGATACCGGAATTTTTGCAACAAGGAATACGACTGCGAGACAAGGCGGCAATAATCGGAGTCAAAGATAGAGTCGAAGTTTGGAACGAGAAAGCATGGTCGGAGCAGAAAGAAAAAGTGTCGAAAGAGGCGGAGCAGTTAGCGGAGAAGTTAGGCAATGACAAGCATTCATAAGACAGTTCTTTTAAATGAAACAATAGACGGTTTACTTGGCCTAGAGAAGGCGGGGAATGAGAACCTTGTAGTGCTCGACGGCACATACGGCGGCGGAGGACACAGCAGAGAAGTTTGTAAAAGATTTCCTGGCACACGAATCATCGCCTTAGACCAAGATTCGAATGTTCTTCCAAATGTAGATGTGGACTGCAACATCACAATACACAACGAGAATTTCAGGAACATGGATAAAGTTCTGAAAAAAGTTTTAGAAAAAGAAGAAGAGAAAGTAGACGGGATAATTCTGGATTTAGGATTATCAAGTGACCAACTAGAGAGTTCCGGACGAGGATTTTCTTTCGTAAAGGACGAGCCCTTGCTCATGAACCTAAAAAGTACGAAAGAAAATCCTTCTCCAGAAGATGGTGAGCTCACCGCTAGGGACATTGTAAACGATTGGCAGGAAGAGAGTTTGGAGCAAATTATTTACGGCTACGGTGAGGAAAAATTTGCCAAGAGGATAGCTAGGGGAATCGTCGAAGCGAGAGAGGACAGAGAAATAAAAACGACCTTTGACTTGGTAAAGATAATAGAGCGCTCAGTACCGGCAGTTTACAGAAAAGGGAGGTTACATTTTGCGACCAGGACCTTTCAGGCGATACGGATAGCAGTAAACGATGAACTCGGAGCGCTCAAAGAAGGACTGGAGAAAGGCTTCGGAGTTTTAAATAAAGGAGGCAGGATGGCAGTAATATCATTTCACAGCTTGGAAGATAGGATAGTCAAAAGATTTTATAAGGAAAGAGAAAAAGAAGGGACAGCAATTTTAATAACCAAAAAACCGATTATAGCAACCAAGGAAGAAATAAAAAATAACCCAAGGTCACGAAGCGCAAAGTTAAGAATTTTAGAAAAAATATGAGACAAGCGAGTTTTAAAATAAAAAGTTATATAGGAAGCGTGGATGTCATAAATCATAGTGACTTCTCAAAGCTAGTGCTGAAGATAATATTATTTTCTTTCGGAATATTGGCGCTCTGCTACGTTTTTCTTTTGGGCAACATGGTTCTAAATATAGTAGAACGTAAAGCTCTAGAAACAAATGCGCGCACACTCCTGAGCGAAGTCGGAGAGCTAGAGCTTACTTATCTCAATATTTCAGATACTATCGATCTTGATCTGGCACATTCTATGGGTTTCAAAGAAGTAGAAACTAAATTCACTACTCGCAAATCTCTTGGGAACATAGGAATAGCAAAAAATGAATTATAGTTTTACTGGTAGGAATAGGTTTTTGTACATTTGTATTCTAATTTTTTCTCTTGTACTTGTAGCAAAACTTTTTTTAATACAAATAGTGCACAGCGAATCATACTCTTCTCGCGCTGACAGGCAATACTTTACTCCCTCGAGTGACATCTTCGAACGAGGAAGTATTTATTTTACACGTAAAGATGGAGAATTTGTTTCTGCCGCTACTCAGACTACTGGCTTCAAGCTCGCCATTGCTCCGAGCAAGCTCGGGAGCGTAGAGTCTTCTTATCAGAAACTTTCAAATGTTGTACCGATTTCCAAAGATGAATTTCTAAAAAAGGCAGAAAAGAAACAAGACCCCTACGAAGAAGTCGCTTCTCATTTAACAAAAGAAGAAGCCGATGCCATCGCCACTCTCGGAATACCCGGAACGTCTATCCACAAAGAAAAGTGGCGTTTTTATCCGGGCGGAAACATGTCTTCGCAGACCTTGGGCTTCGTCGGATACAATGGTGATGTTCTCTCCGGGCGCTACGGTATTGAAAGAAAGTACGACGATGTGCTCTCTCGAGATAAAGACAATCCGTATGTCAATTTTTTTGCCGAAGTTTTTTCCAATATCAATAAAACTTTATTTAAAAAAGAAGAAATGAAGGGTGATGTGGTCACCACCATCGAGCCTGCGGTACAGGGGTTTCTAGAAAAAAAATTACAAGAAGTGAAGGGCAGATATCAAGTTGATTCTATTGGCGGAATAATTATGAATCCGAAGAATGGAGCTATTTACGCGCTTGGACTCAAGCCCGATTTTAATCCAAATGATTTATCCAGTGCTCAAACCTCCAATCTCGGGAACCCCCTTGTAGAAAATGTTTATGAGTGGGGCTCGGTGGTGAAGCCTCTGGTTATGGCTTCTGCTATCGATGCCGGAGTGTTAAATGCTTACACGACCTACAACGATACTGGCTCTGTCATCGTAGAGAAAAAAGAAATATTCAACTTCGATAAAAAAGGCCGAGGTCCTGGAACATCCATGCAGGAAGTATTGAGCCAGTCGCTCAACACCGGTATGGTTTTCGCTTTTCATAAACTGGGTAAGGCCAAAATGCATGACTACATGCTTTCGTTTGGCATCAAAGAAAAGACTGGGATTGACCTGCCAAACGAAACAGCGGGGCTGGTGAGCGGACTCACCAACAACCTTAGAAATGCTCGTGAAATAGAATATACCAACGCTTCTTTCGGGCAAGGAATTGCACTCTCGCCCGTCTCTATTACTCGGTCCCTAGCATCGCTTGCGAACGGTGGCAACTTGGTTGTGCCTCATGTGGTAGAAAAAATAAAATATGACAACGGCACAGAAAAAGAAATGACTTATCCGACAACTCGTGCGAAAATAACAGAGGCCACCAGTGAAGAAATAACCCGTATGCTCGTGGTGGTAATGGATGACGCTCTCCAAGGGGGACTCGCCAAAATAGAAAATTATTCTGTGGCCATAAAAACGGGTACTGCTCAAGTTGCCAACAATATTTCTGGAGGATATTATGAAGACAGACACATTCATTCCTTCGTCGGATATTTTCCTGCTTATGACCCAGAATTTATAGTTTTCCTTTATGCAGTGAATCCAAAGGGCGTGCGCTATGCATCCGAAACCTGGGCAAATCCGTTTCTAGACGTTACCAAGTTTTTGATAAGTTATTACGAAGTTCCACCCGACAGATAAACCATGAGAACAGTAACTAAAAAATTAATATCATATACTCTACGAGCGGAGTCACAGCTTGTGCTTTGGAAATACAAGCCGAAGATTATCGCGATTACTGGCTCCATAGGTAAAACTTCTACAAAAGACGCGATTTACGCAGTGGTTTCTAAAATTTCCTATGTGCGTAAAAGTGAGAAAAGTTACAACAGCGAAATAGGCTTACCGCTCACTATCTTAGGTCTTCCAAATGGGTGGAACAATCCTCTAACCTGGGCACAAAATTTCTTAAAAGGTTTATGGCTTTTTATTTGGCCTCATAAATATCCCAAGTGGTTAATCCTCGAAGTCGGTGTGGGTAAACCAGGTGATATGTATAAAACTGCTTCTTGGCTTCGCAGTGATGCAGTTATTATGACAGCCATAGGGGAAACTCCTGCCCATATTGAATTTTTCAACGGAAAAAAGCAGTTGATTGAAGAAAAAAGCCAGCTCATAAAAACTTTAAAGAAAGATGGAATTTTAATATTGAATGCTGACGACGAAAGTGTTCTCGAGTTAAAAGAAAAAACTAAAAACGTAACAATAACTTTTGGTTTCAATAAGGAGGCAGATCTTGTGGGCTCTGGAGATAGTATTTTTTATACTGAAGGAGACGTGCCAGACGGATTGATTTTTAGAGTAGACCAAGGAGGTAGTAGTCTGCCCGTGGTTGTGGAAGGAGTGTTTGGCAATAATCACATGTATGCTGCTCTTGGAGCCCTCGCGCTTTCTTCCGGAATGAAGTGGAACATGCTCGACGCCGTAAACGCGTTGAAAAATTATGATATGCCTCCGGGACGAATGCGTCTTCTCTCGGGGATAAATCAGTCTTTTATAATAGACGATACGTACAACTCTTCTCCGTTTGCATGTGAGTCCGCGCTCAAGACTTTAGGAGAAGTAAAATGCAAGGGGCGAAAAATTGCAGTTTTAGGTGACATGCTAGAACTCGGTAAACACACCATAGATGCGCATAAAAATATCGGAAAAATTGCCAAAGAAAAAGCAGATATGCTTTTAGTAGTAGGGCCCCGAGCGCAACATATCAAAGAGGGTGCAGAAGAAGCGGGCATGAATGGAGAAAAAATTCTGGAATTCTCAAATTCATATTTAGCAGGCGAGTACCTTCAAACACTCGTGCAGGCAGGGGATTTGATACTCATCAAAGGCTCTCAGGGTGTGCGCATGGAGCGCGCGGTAGAAGCTATCCTAGAAAATAAAAAAAATAAAAATAAACTCTTGGTGCGACAGGAAAAAGAGTGGCTTGCTAAAGAGTAAAATTCGTGGCAATATAAAAAAAGAACTCTAGTCAGGAGATAAACAATGGAAGACAAAAGAAGGGCGAAGCGAGACCGCCGTCGCAATCTAGACGAACAGCGCCAATCGCGCGGTATGCTGGAAAGAGAGGGCAATCGCCGTATAGGCCAGTCAGATCGCCGTCAAAAGCCTCGGCGCAAAACCGATAGCACTTACAGAGAGGAGGAGGATTGATGTCTACTGAAAACCGCCGAAAGGCGAAGAAAGATCGTCGATTGGGTCCCGAAGACAGGCGTCAAGTTCCAAGGATTCCTCGAGCTACAGACGAACGTCGCAAAGGTCCACTTCCACTTGGACGAGATCGTCGATGGGCACCTCGCAGAACTCTAGATGGAGCTCCGCGGAAAAACAGCCTTGGCTATTTAATAGATTAAAGCGATCCGGAACCACTTCACATGCCGTCCGTCAGACAGATGTTGTCTGGGCGGGCGGTGTGTGTTCCCTGATTCAGTTCTTTTTGTTTTTTGTTTTCATCTCGGCGTGTTTATATCGCCCGCGACCTCTCGAAATCTCGAGGGCGTTTTTCGTTTGAGAATGGCAACGGCTCAACGTCGTTGAGCCGTTGAGTTAAAAATGTTATATTGCAATCCAATTGGCCCTATCGTCTAACGGTTAGGACACATCCTTCTCAAGGATGGAATCAGAGTTCGATTCTCTGTAGGGCCGCAAATTGACAAACTCCACATCATATAGTTATATGTATATAGAACACGAACCTTGGGGGCTAACTAATGAATGGATATGTTCAGGATATCTACATCTGTCCAAAGAAAGGTGGGCCGATGCAGGCAGTTCGAGAAGTTGAGGCGATTGGGGGATTTGGTCTCAAGGGAGATCGATACGCAGCAGCCTCGGGGAGCTGGAACAAGGGAGAGTTTGGGAAAAGGCAGGTGACGTTGATCAACGGAATTTTCTTTGAGGGAAGTGGCTTTACGTTTGCCGATAGCCGCCGCAACATCATAACCTATAACGTTGAGCTTATGTGGCTTATCGGCCGAGAGTTTGTTATAGGGTCTGCCATCTTTCGGGGTGTGAAGTATTGCGACCCGTGCTCTAGGCCCAGCAGACTCTCGGGCAACCCAAGAGACTTCGCTGTCGCATTTTCGGATCGTGGCGGACTCGTTGCCGAGATTATCCAGGATGGAATCATTCGGGTTAGGGATCCGATAATTCCACCGCCAAAGAATTATTAGTAGATGTCGCTTGGAAAGGGGAAAGTCGCTTGACCTTCCCGGCCGAGCGACTTTCCTTTTATACTAGTTTTTTTAATTCTGCCTCATAACTAAAAACGCACCATGGACGTATAACGTCAGGTGCATTAATGCGAATTGTTTCGCGATACATATTTCTTTTTTAAACAAAGAACAACTCTTCGCCCGCCGGTGGTACCGGCGGGGCGGCTGATTTACGGGAGGATTATCCTCCCCATAAGACTTGTAAAACTGGTACCACTGCAAGTGTGATGAACCAGGCAGCCATCAGCACCACTACCGCCCTTCCTGTTCTATTCACAACGCCTCCGTTGCTATGTTGTGTCCGAGTTATCGGACGGTGGTTGGGTTGATGAAGATGAAGAGGTTTTCCCACAACTCGACGGCTCCTGGTGCCACGTATTCTTGTGTTACTATGGCTGCCACGCAGACACCTGCAAGCAACCAAAACGATTGCCCAAAGGTCATTGTCTCCTCTGGCTCCTCCTGTTCGATGTAGTGCACGACCTCATCCATCTGATATGCTCCTGTTATGTGGTTTATTGCCAGAATTTTGGCGAACTTCTGGTGGCTTCTGAAATGTTTTTACCATGTTTTGCTTTATTTTTCAATACTCCCAAATTGCACAAAAATAAGAGAAGGGAATTGTCACGGCGAACCGCAACAACTCCCTTCAATAATTTCTCAAGAGTTTTAGTAGTGGATTGTGGTGGAATTGCTATTTTCCGCACACTATCTCTTCTCCTTTTGTGGTCCATATCAAACGACACTTTGTCGTTGATTTGGGATGGCTCGCCGTGCCCTCCTTCTCCTTCTTTGTAGCTCTCATGCTCACCACGACCCCCGTGGGCAGGGTAGTATCGATGCGAATCGATGCGTCGGGGTTTTTTACGAGCGCTACGTTGTGCCTCGCGTCGACTACTCTGCTGATTGCTTCGAGACCACGCCTCATATCTTCGACATGGGGCACTGGTGAACTTCCTCGAATTACGATCCAGCCGATAAGAACGAGGAGCGTGGTTGCGACTACATAGTCGAAGACAGTGTGTTTTTCTAATTTCTCACTCTCCACAATCTTTTTCTCTGTCGTTGTGTCGTCTTTGATTTGCCCTCTCCTTTGATGAAAGAACACTCTTCTTCTACTTCGCGCGAAGCCTCTGGCTTGGCGCATACGTTTGTTTGCCATTGGCCACCTCGAAAGTATAGTAGGAATCCCACCCTCATATTCTCACTTCTTTACTTTTTGTCAAACTTATGAAAATAATTTTTAGTCGTATAAAAACAAAAAAGGGATTCACGGATGCGTGAATCCCTTCTTCGATGTTGCCCTCGGATTAGTCCAAGTGCTATGACAAACTACACCATAGTCTCATGTAGCTCGCGAGCGGCGAGCTATCCCTGGTCGTCGCCGTCGCCTTGGGTTTGTGCCGTGGATGGTTGCTGGTTGCTGCTCTGCTGCTGCACGTCGCCGGGAGCTTCTCGTCCTGTGCTGTTGCCGCCTTTACGTTCCGTCACCGTTGCATTGCTACCGCGAGAGCCACGCTTGTTCATGGTACTTTCCTCTGGGTATGGCGTGAATCTTCGAGAATGTTCCCGAAGGCATATTTTATAGCACTTACCACTATTTCTAGTCAAGTATTTTTGTGGGGATAGCTATTCTTCAAGCTTAGGTTTTTCTAGTTCAAGAAGAGTTAAATCAGGCGAAGTGCCAGAAATACGAAGAACATCTTTGTCTATCTTTCGCAGTTCGCTGTTCGAAGCGTTGTAATGGTTTACCACTGTGCCGAGCGCATTGCCGAGTTTCATATGATATTCATCATATGATTTAAGATGTTTGCCCAAGTCTTCTACTTTCTTCATTATTTCTTTGGCGGACTCTTCTATTTGAAGAGCCTTGAGTCCCTGAAGGACGGTTTGTAAATACGCAAGGAAAGAAGTGGGCGAAGTGATGATGACTTTATATTTTCCGGCAGCGCGCTGGATTAAATTCTCTGGTTCGTCGCCTCCGCCGACTTTGTTGGTAAGTAGGTCGTAATAAATTGCTTCATGTGGGATAAACATAAATGCGAAGTCGGTGGTGTTCTGCATCGGTTGAATATATTTTGCCGTTTCGGTGATTCTATTTTTCAAATCATTTACAAAAACCGTTTCCAATCTTTTCTTTTCTGTTGGGTCTCGCTCCTCAACCATTCTATTATAGTTTTCTAGTGAAAATTTTGAGTCTATTGGGATTATTTTGTCTTTCACGAATACCACAGCATCCACGATAGTCCCGTCCGGAAATGCGTATTGCATTTGGTAGCTTCCGGGAGGTAAAACATTTTTCAAAACTGTTTCCAAATAATATTCACCGAGGATTCCTCGCTGCTTAGGATTTTTTAAAATATTTTCCAGACTTTGCAGCTGGTCAGCAAAAGATATAACCTGTTTATTTGTCTCGTCTAGGCGAGTAAGTTTTTCTGTAACGTCTCGGATAATTTTATTTGATTCAGTAGAATGAAATTGCAGGCTATCTTGCACTTGCTTGTGCGATTCGCCAATCTTACTGTCCACGGTGCGGGAAAGCTCGTTGAGTTGGGCAAGGATCATCTGCAGGCCCACAGCGTCTTGCTCTGGTGCATTTTTCTTTCTGCCAACCAAAAGGTAAGTCACAAAAGCAACAATTATTATTCCGAATACCACCGCTGCAATTATTATTCCAATGTTTTCCATATTATTCCTTATTTATTTTTGTAAATAATGCTTCAATGTATAAATCCAATCCTCATCTGGCTGACCGCTGTTAACTTTTTCTTTAAGAAGCCATTCCAGCCACCCTCGGTCTATCTGAAGCACTTCGTCTATTCTCTTGCCTTTATGCTTCCCAAAGTTAAGTTTGGTGAAAATTGAAGGATGGGAGGAGATTTCTACCATCTTTTCCAACGGCTCAACGCCGTTGAGCCGTTCACCTTCCTCCACTTTCTTTTTCAGCCGTTCAAAAAGTTGCTCCAATACCAGCACGTCGCCCATGGCATCATGTGCCGTGGCCTCTATTTCTATTTCCAGCAAGTAGCGCAGGTATTGCAAATTGTATCTATCTATTTTTTCTTCTTTATCCAAATCTCTGGCGACTCGGAGAGTGCAGATGAACCGCTTTGGCACGATGCCTTCTTTTTTTAGCATCATCAAATCAAAGACGGCGTTGTGAGCCACTACTATAGTATCTTCGTCTTCGAAAAATTCTTTAATTTTTTTAAATTCTTTGCTGTTTTTGAAAGCCTCTTTACCCTCAACCATTTTATTTGTGATGTGGTGCACCGCAGACGCTTCCGGAGGAATTTTTGTCGAAGGTTTGTATAAGCCAGTGAAAGTGCTTGCCCCGAGCGGAGTCGAGGGGTCATGAATCTTGTAGGCAATCTGACACAAAAAATCATTTTCCGTGTTTCCAGTAGTCTCCGTATCAAAGAATATAAGCTTTGCCATAGTGCTATTTTACCACAAATTTGATATAGTTTATACAGAAATATTATTTTTATAAAGCAATTTGTCTGGCAAAGCTTTGTCAGCGAACTGCTCGTCGCTCAAGAAAATAACAGTCGGGTTACCTTCTTTATTTTCTAAGCTCCTGCGCAAGGCTTTCTAAAAACAATATTTCTTCCTAAAAACATGCTACATGAACAAATCA
>CAYQPS010000012.1:0-15047 GCA_964419555.1 uncultured Candidatus Saccharibacteria bacterium
TTCATAAACCCAGTCGTGAATCAAAGTTTGCCCAGAAGCTTGAGCTGCTATTAGTCCGAAAAAGGGAAGATTGTCCATGTTTATGCCGGGAAAAGGTCTAGCCTCTATTTTATCTTCTAGAGCTTTTAATTTTGAAGGCATTATCACAATATCAGCCAGACCGGTGTATCCATTTTTGGCCTTGTATCTTGTTAAGATTTTATATTTCAATCCCATTTTTTCCAATTTATAAAGTTCAAGCTCCAAGAATTCTATCGGGCATCTTGTTATTTCGAGTTTTGAATTTGTTACGATGGCAGCCGTAATCCACATCATTGATTCTATCGGGTCTTCACTATTATAGTATTGTATATTTTTATTTACTCGTCCTTTGATTCCATGGACAGTGATGGTGGTCGTGCCGATACCATCAATTTTTACTCCCAGCCGTTCCAAGAAAAAACAAATTTCTTGTACTTGGTAATTTGAACTGGCAAATTTAATAGTTGTTTTGCCGGGAATCAGCGCTGCTGCAGTGAGTAGGTTTTCACAAGCTGTATCACCCGACTCGTACATTATTATATCTCTAGGTCGTAGTTTTTTGTAACTTATTTGATAATTTTGGTTAGTGACTTTTACTTTCACGCCGAGTTCCTCTAAGCCGTAGATGTGAGCGCTAACTGTCCTTTTGCCAAGCTTGCAACCTTGAGCATGAGGTAAGGAAAAAGATTTTAAACTGTGAATTAGAGGACCCGCAATCATGATTACGCTTCGAGTTTTTATTGCAGACCCTTTGTTTAGAGCACTCATTTCGAATTTCTTTGGAATAGTCACTTCCACGCTATGCAGTGCAACCCATTTTATTTTTACCCCGATACTTTGTAATACTTCTATCATTCTAAAAACTTCCTCAATGCGTGAGATGCCGTGAAGAGTGGTTTTTCCTCGGTTAAGTAAGGAAGCGCACAAAAGCCCCACAGAGCCATTTTTCGAAGCGTTCGTCCTGACAGTACCGGAGAGCTTTCTTCCTCCCACGATTTCAAAATTTTCTATCCTGTTTCTTTCTTTGGTTTTCTCTTTTATTTTTCCGTTCATATTTTTACTTTGTGCCGGAGGAGAGAATCGAACTCTCACCCCTTGCGAGACACGATTTTGAGTCGTGCGCGTCTACCAATTCCGCCACTCCGGCAATCATTAATTGGTAAGTCCTTAAATACTACTTGAGTTTGCGATAAAAATCAATTACAATTGAGCGATGTCCAACGTTTATTCTAATTCAATTTTCTGGATTGACACCGACAAAATTAAACCAAATCCGTATCAACCAAGACGGGATTTTGACGAAGCGCGTTTACAAGATTTATCTCTTTCTATAAAACAATACGGCGTGCTTCAGCCACTGACGGTGTCGCGAGTAGAAGTCGAGAAAGAAGAAGGTGGCTTGGTGACTGAATACGAACTCATCGCCGGAGAGCGCAGACTTCGCGCGGCCAAGCTTGCTGGAGTCTCGCAAGTGCCGGTAATCATCCGCGTGGGAGATACTTCCATAATGAAACTCGAGCTTGCCATTATAGAAAACCTACAACGTGAAGATTTAAACGCGGTTGACAGAGCGAGGGCGTTTTTTCGTTTAGCAAACGAATTTAAATTTACTCACAACGAAATTGCAAAGCGAATGGGTAGAAGTAGGGAGTATGTTTCAAATTCTTTGCGTATATTATCTCTTCCTGAAGAGATTTTAGCGGGACTTTCCCAAGGTAGAATCACCGAAGGACACACCCGGCCCATACTAATGCTTGCTGACCACCCCGAGGAACAACTGGTATTGTTTAAAGAAATTGTATATAAGAAAATTACAGTACGAGAGGCGGAAAAACTGG
The DNA here is from genome assembly GCA_964419555.1 of uncultured Candidatus Saccharibacteria bacterium. GTDB lineage: Bacteria > Patescibacteriota > Minisyncoccia > Phycocordibacterales > UBA9973 > UBA9973. The sequence goes on from CAYQPS010000012.1 coordinate 1,860, forward strand.
CTAGAAAAATTGCTTATGACCGTGTTCGTAAAAAAGAATTTATGTCGGACCCGGAAATAATCGAACTTGAAGAGGAATTTCAAGAAAAACTCGGGACTCGCGTTCATATTGAGAGAAAGGAATTAGGTGGACAAGTAAAGATAGATTTTTTTTCAAACGAAGATTTGCGTGAGATTTTGAATTTGATAAATAAACAAGGAGTCGAGAAAAAACCAGAAGAAATGTTAGAAAAGCACATCGCCAAGAGCGATGAGAATTTAGAGTTAAATCAAACGGAGACGCCTGTCGACGACAGAAGTAAAGACGAAGTAAAAGAAGACGACGCAGCACTATACGATATTTCGAAATTCAGTCTCTAGTTGTTGCCAAAAAATTTAAATCTAGAAAGCAGGCTATTTTTCTCTAAATATGATTTTATATTTCGTTTTGCAACGTTTGTTTTAGTAAACTCCAACCATTTACTAGAAGGATGAGAATCTTTTTTTTCCATTATTTCTACAATATCTCCGTTTTTTAATTTTGTAAAAATAGGGGAGAGTTTGCCATTTATCTTTGCACCAAACAAGTGGTCCCCCAGGTCAGAATGTATCGAGTAAGCGAAATCCACTGGGCTAGAATCTTCTGGCAGGTCTATCACGTCACCCTTCGGAGTAAAAATGAAAATACGATCGTTGAAAAAGTCCATTTTTAAATGCTCAATAAACGTTTTCGGTTCGTCCGGCAAATGTTTCAAATCCTTCAACTCTTCAATCCATTTGAACTTTGATTTATCGTCTAGAGCTTTCTTTCCACCCTTTTCTTTATAAGCAAAGTGCGCCGCGATACCATAAGCTGCTTCGGCATGCATCTCTCTCGTTCTGATTTGAATTTCTGCGATTCCGTCTTTACCGGTAAAAACGGTCGTATGAATGGAGCGGTAACCATTCGGCTTTGGCAGAGCAATGTAGTCTTTGATTCTACCAGGCAATGGATTCCAAATAGAATGAATAAGACCCAGAACTCGATAACACTCTTCTACGGTATCTACCACTATCCGAAGCGCTACCATGTCATAGACTTTCCCTATATCCATATCGTATTTTACAAGTTTCTTGTAGAGACTATACTTGTGTTTCATTCGATAATTGATTTCTACGTATTTTATTTTATTTTTCTTTAATTCTTTTTCAAGTATGTCGCGAACCTCAGTCAAACATTTTTGATATGAATCTTTTCTTTCCTGTATTATTCCTTCAATTTTTGCGTATTCTTCCGGGTAAGCATAAGGGAAAGCTGCATCCTCAATCTCACCCTTGAGTTTTCCCATTCCAAGACGATTCGCGAGGGGAGCATAAACTTCGATTGATTCTACCGCGATTCTTTCTCTTTTATCTTCCTTTACGAATTGCAAGGTGCGTAAGTTGTGCAGTCTATCGGCAAATTTAATAATGACCACACGCAAGTCGTTTGCCATAGCCACGAAGAATTTACGTAGACTCTCGATATGTCTTTCATGTCCACGATATTTTAGAGTTCCCAATTTTGTCACCCCTCTCACCAAAAACAAAATGTCGTCACCGAATTGTTTTCTCATTGCTTCATCTGTTACTGGTGTGTCTTCTAAGACATCATGCAAAAGTCCAGCAGCTATGGTCTTCGCGTCCATGCCTTGTTTGGCCAGAATTTTTGCTGTTTCAAAAACGTGGATAAAGTAAGGTTCTCCACTCATTCGTTTCTGTCCTTCGTGCGCCACTTTAGCAAAATCAAAGGCCCTAGTCAGAAGATCCTCTTCTTTTTTTGTGAGTCCGCCCTCTATGAGGTCTGTTAATTCCTTAGTATTCGACATAATTAGGATTATAGCAATAAACGAGCGATGGAAACAAATTTGTCTTTTGCTCTTGAAATTTATTGTATAATATGCATAATAAATATTGAACGTTCATCGAGTCGAGAGGCTCATCACCAAGCCCGAGAGGGTTATCCCTGGAGACGGGGAGGAGAGAAAGATGCAAACACCTCGAGAAGTTGTTGACCAATTGATTCACAATTCGACTGAAATGGATGAACTCAAAAAGGGGATTCAAATCGTAGTTCAAGCTTATTTTGCTCCTCTGGAGCGTCGCCTAGGATATTCATATAAGATGGGCGAGTGGGTCGCTCCACTTTTAAAAAATGCAGAGCGGATGGGTCTTCCGTCACCATCGACGGAGATAATCTGGTCAATTTGCAAAGCTGGACGAGGACAGAGGCCTTGGGGTTTGGAAGCAGGACATGTGTATATAAACTGCCTAATCAACAGCGTGGTCGTCTGCACTATCACGAGACATTCAGTTGGTAGACTTCCTGGGCTTATCGAAGCAAGGAGGGTTCGGGAGAGTCTCGAGATATTTGTTGAGGGGATGAGGGAATTTTTCCCTAACATCGAAAACGAAATACCACTCCTCCGTACTGAGGAGATTGAAGTGTAGTAATCATGACCGCTGGGTGAGGGACTTCCTTCACCGGCGGTCTTCTCATTTTTACCTCTTGTTATCTATTCTAGTCTTTTGCAAAAAACTGCAATAAAAAAGTACGTAATTAATTACGTAATTCTTCTCGGGAATCGTTTTAGGTCACAGATAATTTTCTTGCCGTCGCTCGAAAATTTCCGCGACCCCGGCTCGGCTTTCTTTCTACTGAAAGAATAAGCCTCCGCCCCACCAAGACTAATATCGCATGCAACGCAGGTTCCATGCTTACAAATTATTTCATCAGTTTATGTGGGTTGTGCATTTTACATGCCTTGTTGCTACACCTTTCGGGTATCGTCTTGGTGCCTTCCATCATCAGACTTCCGCATTCGCTACAGATTGCGCCGGTTGGTTTGGCTTTTATAGCGAATTTACATTTTGGATAGTTGGAGCAAGAATAAAAAATACCGAAGCGTCCGCGACGTTCACTAATGTCTCCGGTCTTACACTCTGGACACATAACTCCCGTTCTCTTTTTTGCCTCATCGGCTTCGTCCGATTTTACGAATTTACATTTTGGATATCGAGAACAGGAGATAAATGTTCCTGTGCCGTCGCGTCTTTCTCTTATTACAAGTTTCCCGCCACCGGACTTTCCTTTTTTCTCTCCGCACTCCGGACACATTTCACCGGTTTCTTTTGGCCCCTGAAGTTCTGTTCCATCGAGCATCAATGCTCCGCTGCAATCCGGATACTTTGAACAAGAATAAAATTTGCCTGCTCGTGAGAGCTTGATGATCATTTTTGAACCACACTTCGGACATTTGATATTCTCTGGCGCGTCGCCCAGATTTGTTGCTTTTTCTAATTTTTCTTTCGATTTTACATCTTTTGAAAATGGTCCGTAAAAATCTCGCAATGTTTTCTCATAATCACGCTCGCCTCTAGAAATTTCATCTAGCTCGTCTTCCATTTCGGCCGTAAAAGTATCGGAAATATAATTGGCAAAATATTTTTCAAGAAAATCTGACACAACTTCACCTGTATCCGTCGGGAAAAGAGTTTTTCCTTCCTTTCTCACATATCCGCGCTCCTCGATAGTTCTCATGATAGAAGCATAAGTAGAAGGTCGGCCGATTCCTCGTTGTTCTAGTTCTTTCACTAAGCCTGCCTCAGAATATCTTCCCGGTGGTTCGGTAAATTTCTCTTCGCTAGAAAGATCAATCAATTTTAACTCTTCACCCTCATTGCATTTTGGTAGTTCCACATCGTCGCCTCTAGCGTCAGAGTCTACTTTCAACCAGCCCGGAAAAAGTAACCGGGAACCATTAGCAGAAAATGGTGGTAAGTCTTCGTGGTTCTTGATGATTGCGGTAATCTTGGTTTTCAATAACTTTGCGTCAGTCATTTGAGAAGATACAGCGCGCTCCCATATTAGTCTGTACAGTCTGTCTTGGTCGTCATTTCCCAGAGTCATTTTTTCAATGTGGGTAGGGCGGATTGCTTCATGTGCTTCCTGAGCATTTTTTGACTTTGTCTTGTAAATTCTAGCTTCCGCATATTCATTGCCGTATTTACTTTTTACCAGTGAAATTATTTGAGCTTGAGCGGTGGCAGAGAGATTTGTGCTGTCTGTTCTCATATATGTAATGTGTCCGGCTTCGTAGAGCTTTTGAGCGATTTGCATTGTGCGAGAAGGCGAATAGCCTAAGCGTGAGCTCGCTGTCTGTTGAAGAGTGGAAGTAGTGAACGGTGCGCGGGGGACTCGTTTCTGTTCAGATTCTTTAACTCCGGAAACAATCCAGGTACCAGCTTTTCCAACTTCGAGTATTTTTTCTACTAGTTTCTCGTCACGTGGTTCTTCAGAGCATTCTAAAGTAATTTTTTCACTTCGAGGTGTTTCAAAAAGTCCCAATATTTTCCAGTATTTTTCTGGAACAAAAGCACGAATTTCACGCTCCCGTTCCATTATTATGCGGAGTGCAGGGGATTGGACTCGCCCAGCAGAAAGCCCGTAACGAACTTTTTTCCAAATCAGTCCACTCAAATCATAGCCCACTAGTCTATCTAGCACTCGGCGGGCTTCTTGAGCTTTACGCAAATTGGTGTCGATAGCTCGAGGGTGTGCCAACGCTTCTTGCACAGCCTCTTTAGTGATTTCATGGAAAGCCACTCGTTCAATGGGTGCTTTCACCTTTTTATCTTCGTTTAAAATATTTTCTATGTGCCAAGCTATCGCTTCACCTTCGCGGTCGGGGTCTGTTGCCAAGAGAACAGAAGTTGCTTTGTGAGCCAAACTTCGTAGTTCAGATACAACTTTCTCTTTACCTTTTGAAATCTCATAGTGAGGAATAAATCCACCATCGATATCAATTGCTTTTTTATTTGATTTTGGCAAATCTCGTACGTGTCCGACGGATGCGCGCACAGTAAATTCTCCTTCGAGATATTTCTCAATAGTTTTTGCTTTTGATGGTGATTCAACAATCAACAATTTCATTGCTCATAGAGTATTACACGAAATAGAATTTTTTTGCAAACTTTGTTTGACAAACAGATAAAAGAAAAGTATAATATTAAGCAGTTAGTACACACTTCCAAACAACTTTTCATCCAGGAGAGCTCGTGAAAAAACGTACCTTCGAGATCCGGGGTGAAACCCGACTCAAAAATGGAATCCTCGTTAGAACACGAGAAGAGTTAGGGATGAACCAGAAGGAGTTTGCCAAGCATCTGGGCTTGGGTCACGGAATCTATAATGGTTATGAAACCATGCGGATTTATCCCGGCTCCAAAAACCGGAAGCTTCTTGCAAGCTTTTGCGATTGTACGGAGGAAGAACTTTTTCCTCAGGAGCTCGAGCGATACGCGAATGGTGAGGAGCCCAGAAAACTTCTCCAGTACGCAATAATCGAACCGTCTCGATTGTTCGGTTCCGTACGCAGAGAAGCATTGTTGTTGCCAGCTCCAGAATCTCCAGAAGAAGATGTTGAAGACAGTTTCACATCCGAACATATAGAGAAAGCTCTTTCTTTCCTTAAAAAAAGGGAAGCGGGGATAATTCAATTGTATTTCGGATTGGATGGCGTGCGCCCCCATACTTTTGAGGAGATTGCGGAAGTGTTGGGAATAACGAGAGAGCGTGTACGTCAGATAAAAGAAAAAGCTCTCTCTAAACTTCGTCATAAAGATTTCATCCAGAAGGTCGGCGGAATCTTTGTGGAGGAGTTTGAGAGGTGGGAAGTAGAATCAGCAAAGGAAGAGAGAGCGAGAAGGCTAAGATACGGATATTGGTGACCTTCTATCAGGTCGCGAGCGCACAATCCAAAAGGTTGGCGCTCGTTTTGTTTTTTATTTTAGAAACTAGCACGAATTTCTCCCATTTCTTCTGTAATTAATTCTTTTATTTCCATAATAGAAAGCAGGGCGTTGGCGGCAGGAATACTCATTTTCATGGCGCGAATAAGTTCATCTCGAGGCACGGGTTCACGAAGTAAATCCACCACTCTTTTTTCTTCTGGCGATAAATCTGCAAAAAGTCTTGCTTGTTTTTCTTCATCCTTTACTTGTTCAAAACCAAGCGCCAAGAGTACGTCTTCTACACAAGTAACGGGGGTAGCTCCCAGACGAATGAGTTTGTTCGTGCCTTTGGAGTTGGGAGAAAAAATAGAGCCGGGCACTGTCAACACGTCTCTGTTGTATTCTGTTGCCAAGCGAGCCGTGATCATTGTACCGGATCTTTCTTCGGCCTCTATTATAAGTACTGCTTTGGAAATGCCGGCCATCAGACGGTTGCGCATTGGGAAGCTCCATTGCGTTGCTTTGAAGTCTGGTTCAAATTCTGAAACTAAGCATCCACCGCCACCAATAACTTCACGTATCAACTTTATGTTTGTTTTCGGGTACATCGCGGAGTCAGAAAGCCCCGAGCCGGGGAACACTAAGGTCTTCAATCCCACCTGCATTGCTTTTTTATGAGCAATGGTATCTATACCCATAGCAAATCCGGAAACTATCACTATCGGATAGTCCTTCAGTCCGGCAATAATTTTCTCACAAGCTTCTCGTCCATAAGAAGTAAATTTACGTGAGCCTACCACACAAAGATGAATCAAATTTTCCGCGGGTAAGTCGCCCATTATCCATAAATCTTCCGGAGGTTGAGGTATTTCTAAAAGCGCTTTGGGAAATTTAGCTTTAGGCAATTTTTTTATTTCCATTTTGTGATTATATAATATGTTGCTATAATAACAAACATGTTAGATATAAAGTTTATCCGGGAAAACAAAGATATAGTTCAGGCCGGTGCCAAGAAAAAGAACGTGGAAGTGGATATCGACAAGCTCCTCGCACTTGATGACGAGCGCATAAAACAACTCCGAGAAGTCGAAGAACTTCGCGGAGAAGTGAATAAAGTTTCAAATGACATCGGCCGAGACCAAGATTCTGCGCTCAAAGGTCAACTTATTGAAGAGATGCGTGCGGTTAAGGAAGAAATCAAAGCCAAAGAAGAAAAATTAAAGACAACGATGGAAGAATGGCAGAGGCTAATGCTGCAAGTACCAAATGTTCCAGACATGTCAGTGCCAGATGGTAATACCGACCAAGAAAATCAAGAAGTAAAAGTTTGGGGAACAAAACCAGAATTTTCTTTCGAGCCAAAGGACCACATAGAAATAATGAGCACCCTCAAGATGGCAGATTTTGATAGGGGAACAAAGGTTCATGGCTTTAGAGGATATTTTTTAACAGGGGAAGGAGCCAAATTATCTTTTGCTATCTGGAGCTATGCTATGGAATTTTTTAGCAACAGAGGATTTATACCAATCATACCTCCGGTTGTTGTGCATAAAGATTCATTTTTAGGAACTGGTTTTTTACCACAAGGAGAAGAAGATTTATTTAAGACCCAAGATGGACTTTATCTCGCCGGTACATCGGAAGTACCTTTGATGGGTATGCATGCTGGTGAAGTTCTAGACAAAAAAGTTTTTCCGGTTAAATATTTAGGGTTTTCTCCTTGTTTCAGAAGAGAGGCCGGAAGTCACGGCAAAGACGTAAAGGGATTAATACGAGTTAATGAATTTTATAAAATCGAACAGGTTATTCTTTGTGAGGCCAATCATGAAACTTCAGTAAAATTTCACGAAGAAATCAATAAAAATACTGAAGAATTTATCGAATCTCTTGGTATTCCATATCATACAGTGATTAATTGCGGGGGAGATTTAGGGCTAGGACAGGTAAAAAAATACGATATTGAATTATGGGTGCCTAAAGAAGGCAAATATCGAGAGATTGGCTCAGCTTCATATTTTCATGATTTTCAAACTCGACGTCTCGGTATACGCTACAAAGATGATGCCGGTAAAATGAATTATGCGCACTCATTAAACGCAACTGGCATCGCTACTCCTAGGATTTTGGTTTCTTTGGTAGAAAATTTTCAGCAAGCAGATGGAAGCGTGGCAATTCCTGAAGTTCTTAGAAAATACATGGGAGGAAAAGAATTCATCAAGTAGACTAGTCATGAAAAAAAGAAATATTCTAAATTCTCCACGTCTTTCAGAGCTGAAAAAAAAACAATATCGTGTTTTAAGGAATAAAACCTTACTCTATCTTTTTTTATTTTTAGTAACTTTGTTTGGCATCGGCTTCCTTTCTAGATGGGGAGAAGTAAACATTTCAAATATACAAGTTTCCGGTAATAAAATCATAGAAACTGAAAAAATAGAGGGTTTGGTGAGAGAGAAGATGGCTGGATATGATTTATGGCTTTTTCCGAAAACAAATTTTTTGATTTATCCCAAAGGGGAAATTCAAAATGAGCTAATCGCAAAATTTCCAAGGCTCACAGATATTTCGTTTACTTCTCCTGACTTTAAAACACTTGCCATATCTCTCTCTGAAAGAGAAGGTTTGTATACTTGGTGTGGAGATGAGCTTGGCACTGAGATTTCTCAATTAGAAGAAGGCAAGTGCCACTTCATGGATGAGAGCGGTTATGTTTTTGATGTCGCACCTTATTTTTCCGGTGAAGTGTATTTTAAATTTTTTGGAAAAATCGAGAGAAAAGACGATTCTCCTTTGGGAATGTACTTTGTGCCAGATATTTTCAATAAGGTTTTATCTTTTAAGGACAATCTAATAGACATAGGTCTCAAGCCAGCCTCTTTTTTAATAAAAGAAGATGGTGACGCGGAATTTTATTTATCGTCTAGCCTTCCTCCACCGAACGCTCCAAAAATAATTTTCAACAAAGATTCAGATTTTGCAAAACTTGCTTCGAATTTACAATCAGCTTTGAAAGAAGAACCTAATTTGATAAAGAAATATTCTTCTCTTATGTATCTTGACCTTCGATTTGGCAATAAGGTAGTGTACAAATTCAAGTGAAGCTAAAAAATCTTCTATTTATAATAATACCGCTCTTGGCTCTGTTTTTTATTGCGACGAGAGAGCAAGCTCCAAGTTTTGAGCGTATTTATCCGCTTGCGCCTTCTGAAGGTGTTTTCGCTTATTCTCGCATTTCTCCTGATGGTAAAACTCTGGCTTATGCTTCTGAGACGGAAGACCCAAATGATTCGAACAAAGTCACTCAAACCGTGACTCTTGTTGACCTAACCACTCAAAAAATATTATGGAGTGAACCGGGAATTGATGCTTACTGGTCTCCCGACGGGAAACAGATGATTTACCTTGCTTTTCAGAAAGAAGTCAACTCAGTAAGTATTCGAGAAAATTCATATGGAAACATAACTAGGGGAATAGCTCCAGCAAAACTTGGAGATTACTTCAGTTGGGCAGTACGAGATGGTAAGGATTTAATTTTAACTATCGAAAGCAACTATTATTATTTAGAAAACAACATAGCAAGATTACCAGAGAGCAAGGTGCTTGAGTGTCCTGGTATTGGCAAAGGAGAACGCCCGCTCATATCTAAAGACGGTCAAATGATTACCACTTTTGTAAGAGGAAACATCGTGGTGCGCAACCTGACTGATTGTAATTATATTTTCAATACTGGAATACATGGAGCAAAAGCTGATTTTTCTTTTGACGGACGTTATATTGCGTTTCATGCTCCAAAGAAAAAAGAAAAGGGTTATGAAATACAAGTAGTTGATTTGGAAGAAAAAACTGTCCGCACTATTACCAATTTTTCTGGTTCTAGTTTGTTTCCGAGCTGGACCGAAGACGGACGATTGTCTTTCCGTTATGATGGAGAGGATTATCGGGGTTTCATGATGGTGAGCGATGTTTTAAGTGCTCGGACCCACCCGCTTCTCAAAGAATCCACACAGTTATCTTTGGAGAGAACTTGGCAGGATATTTTTCCAGAGACTCCACTTCTAAATAAAAAATTAAATGTCGTACTGGTTTGGGCTCCTTCTGGGGCGCATAGTGCTATTGCACTCTCTGCACTAGAGCAAGCCCAAGATTATTTTGATAAAAATGGAGAAAAGGTAGGAGTATTGACGGCTGTTGACCCAGCTAGTATTCCATCTGATGTAGAAAAAGTACGAACTGAAAACGATATCGAGCTGCCACAAATATATTTAGACGCTTCCAGGCTTATTTTGACAGAAATTAATAATCAGAATCCTTCGACTCTTTTATTTGAAAATGAGAAACTTGTGGACCGCAGGCTCGGAGCACAGTCGTTTGAAGATTTACGAGACTGGGTGATGTCTTTTTATTCTCATGAGTAATCTAGGATTTTGGGGAAAATTAAAAAAACCTGTCTTTATACTTGCTCCGATGGCGGATGTGACGGACTGCGTGTTTCGGCAAATCATCGTAAAGTATGGTAAACCGGATGTATTTTATACAGAATTTGTATCGGCGGATGGTTTGGCACACCCTATTGCCCGGGAGAAACTCTTAATTGATTTGAAATATGGAGAGAATGAGCATCCAATCGTAGCGCAGATATTTAGTGGCAAGCCGGAGAATATTAAAAAAGCCTCGACACTTTGCGCAGAGCTTGGCTTTGACGGCATAGACATAAATATGGGTTGTCCGGATAAATCGGTAGAAAAGCAATGTGCAGGAGCAGCTATGATGAAAGACCCCAAGCTTGCGCGAGAGATCATCCGTGCCGCGATAGAGGGCGGAGGTGGACTGCCTGTGTCTGTGAAAACTCGGATTGGATACAATAAAAATGAAATTGAAACTTGGATTCCGGAATTGCTTCAAGAGGATTTAGCGGCACTGACTGTACATTTGCGAACTCGAAAAGAGATGTCTGATGTTCCTGCGCATTGGGATGCGATGTTGAGGGTAGTTGAGATAAGAGATGAAATGAAGAAAGAAACTTTAATTTTCGGCAACGGGGATGCTCTTGACTTAGAAGACGCAAAACAAAAAGCAAAAGAGACCGGATGTGATGGCGTGATGTTGGGACGAGCAATATTCGGGAATCCATGGTTGTTCGCTCCGAAGGAGAAAGCTCCTCTTAAAAAGCACGAAAATTTTCTACAGAAAATTGTCTCTGTCCGTCGTCGACACTCCTCCCAAGGCTTTTCTCAAGGACTTTCTCCTTCTACGCCAGAGAAACTTAGAGTCATGATAGAGCACACCAAGCTTTTTGAACAAATGTTGGGTGAACACAAGAACTTTGCGATTATGAAGAAGCATTACAAGGCGTATGTGAACGGTTTTGAAGGCGCAAAAGAGCTACGCATGAAGCTAATGGAAGCCAATAATGCTTCGGATGTAGAAGCAGACGTTAATGATTTTCTCTAGAGTTTTTTTTGAAAATAAGCTAGAATACACGCATGCATTCGCTCGCGCTATATCGCAAATATCGACCGAAAACTTTTAAAGAAGTCTTGGGGCAAGACCATATTGTCAAAGTTCTAGAGAGCTCAGTGAAAACAAGTGACGTCTCGCACGCGTATCTTTTCGTGGGCTCTCGTGGCACAGGTAAGACTTCCGTGGCTCGCATTTTTGCGGAAGCAATTGGTGTCTCAGTAAATGATATGTACGAAATAGATGCAGCATCGAACCGCGGCATTGAAGACATCAAAGAGCTTCGTGATGGCGCGCGAGTTCTGCCTTTCGATTCAAAATACAAAGTTTATATTATCGACGAAGTGCACATGCTTTCCAAAGATGCTTGGGGAGCATTACTCAAGACTCTAGAAGAACCACCAAAACACGTAATTTTTATTCTAGCTACTACGGAATTTGGAAAAGTTCCGGATACAATTATTTCTCGCTGTCAGGTCTTTACTTTCAGAAAAGCATCAGACGCAGTATGTAAGAAAATGCTGGAAGATGTTGCAAATAAAGAAGGCTACTCGCTCGACAAAGGTTCCGCGGAACTTCTGACTATTTTAGCGGATGGTTCGTTCCGTGATGCGCTCGGTGAGCTTCAAAAAGTCCTAAATTTTTCCAAGAACAAAAAGATAGAGATAGAAGAAGTAGAAAAAATAACCGGAGCACCCAAAACAACTCTGGTGAACGATTTTATTTCAGCTATTGCATCAAAAAATCTAGAAGAGGGAATTCATACAGTACAAAAAGCTGCGGAAGAGAATTTAGATATGAAGTTATTTCTCAAACTCATTGTAGAAAAATTCCGGATTGCGGTAATTTTGCGCTACGCGCCAAAATTAGAAACTGAAATGGCAGGAGATTTGAGTGAGAAAGACTTAGTGCTACTTAAAGAATTGGTAAAACAAGATAAAGAAGGTATTCTCCGCTCTCCTGCGCTCGCAATCCTCCTTGAGGCCTATCAAAACATCGACCGAGCTTTCATCTCCGAGCTTCCTCTCGAACTTGCGTTGGTGAAGATAATAGAGAAAGATTCCTAGCCAACGGCTCAACGGCGTTGAGCCGTTACGTACTAAAAATAGCAAAGGAGACAGAAATACTTCTCTGTCTCCCTAGATGCTAGTAATCGGCTGGCTGCTTCACTACGGGCTGCAGACGTCGCGCATTCAGTTCCTCTCCGAATTGACGAATGAGCTTTGGGTCTTCGAGGATCTTGAATAGATGGGATCCTATAAAATTCCCATCTGGATCAATAACCTCATTCATTCGCCTGACGATAGCCTCCCGTTTCTTTTCTGGAATCTCCTTGATGAAAAGGAACTTGTGAATCGTGTTGGCATTGTACATCTTTCGTACCCTCAGTAGTGTGAGGTGGGGTGGGTGATCTTTCTAGAGATTATAATAATTAAGGAATGAAATCAAATGATCTGCACTTATTTTGTAAATTTTCCTAAAATGCTGTATAATGATACCGTACACAAACATGATACCGAAAAATACAATTTGTCTCTGGTTTGATAAGGATGCGGAAAACGCAGCGAACTTTTATGCCGCTACTTTTCCCGATAGTAAAGTAACTGCTGTTTTTCATGCGCCCAGTGATTTTCCAGGTGGCAAGAAAGGCGATGTGCTGACGGTATTGTTTACTGTCTGCGGAATTCCCTGTATCGGTCTGAATGGTGGCCCCATATTTAAACAGAGTGAAGCATTTTCCTTTCAGATCGCAACGGATAATCAGGAAGAAACAGATCGCTATTGGAACGCGATCGTTGGAAATAGCGGTCAAGAGAGTGAGTGCGGGTGGTGCAAGGATCGCTGGGGAGTATCATGGCAGATTACGCCGCGTACGCTGATCGAGGCACTGGCTATTGGCGGCGAAGAAGCAAAACGAGCTTTCGATGCAATGATGACAATGAAAAAAATCGACGTCGCCGCCATTGACGCAGCGCGACGGGGTTAGTCTTGAGCCAATAAATCC
>CAYQPS010000013.1:0-14643 GCA_964419555.1 uncultured Candidatus Saccharibacteria bacterium
GACATCCGGACGAGGTACTTCATTGAAACTTGCTGAACCACCAAACCAACTTACTACCCAATCAAGTCCAGAAGTGCCAGATGGGAAAATGTCCCAAAGAGCGCCGTTTGTAACTACTGGATTTTCAAAGCTTGGGTTGTCGAGCAAGTTCTCATCTGCTTCTTCTTGAGTAGTACAAAAGTCATCTTCAGTATCTTCAAGAACGTTGAACCCTATGCAGTAGTAAGTTTCTCCCGCAACCACTGGGTCTATCCAGTCATAGTTGTCATAATTTAATACATCAGTATTACAGTAAAGTTCTGCTGAAACATCATTCCATCCATCTTGACCATCTGTGTCACCAGAGAAAGGAATGTATCCGTCTTTAAGCTGTTCACGAACCCAGATTTTTGCTCCTGCAGGAACCTCGGTCGGTTCTTCGGAATCAAAATCTTCCCAGGAAGTGTCGCCTAGATTGTCTCCAGGGTTTGGTGTTTCGCTAGTCGCCCATTCAAACGTCCAATCTTCGAGATGACAAGAAGGGTTTGCGTTCAAAAATCTTTGAGCGGTATTTGAGGTTAAGTTGAATTCAGGGTCATTGTCTCCCCAGTTTGGAAGCAGGTCCTCTGATGGGCAAACAATTTTTGTAGCGACGATAGTAGCATCATTTTCAGGTTCATCGCAGACTTGCTCCGTTACAAAGACTGCATCTAGGTCAAATCCGTCAGCGTCATTTGTGTGGAGCGCAGGATTTGAAGTGTCTGTTATGCGGACAAATTTAATCCAAGCAAGTCCTGTTCCAGAAAAATCAATGTCAGTTATTTTTAGGGCCGTTGAATTGTCCGCAGTGCCGGCTAGGAAGAAAGTAACTCCGTCTTGGCTCACTTCTACGTTGACCGTTTCAAGTGGGTAAGTACCGTTTGTTGCTTCGTGAATAGAGATATCGGTACCTGCTACGTCCGGAACAAAAGAATCAAATTCAAGGGTAATAGTACCGCCAAATCCAAGCGCGAAGAATCCGTCAGTATCGCCTGCGAGCCAGTCGGAAGCGCCGAGTGCGTCAGCAGTATTTGAACGCGCAGCGAGTACGTCACTGCCGTCTTTTCGATTGCCTTGAGAAGAAGATTCTACTTCATCTGCCCAACTACCGTTTGGTTCAGCTTCGCAGAAGTCCACTTCTTCTAAGACATTGAATCCAACACAGTAATAAGTCCCTCCTGCTTCTGTTTCAATAAATTCCCAGTTGTCATAGTTAAGGATATCGCTGCCGCAGTAAAATTCTGCGGAAACATTTTCCGTGGTGTTTTCTCCAGTGAACGGAATGTATCCGTCTTTAAATTGTTCGCGGAACCAAATTGTTTCTCCTCCAGGAATAGTATCGGTAGGAGAAAAGTTGTTCCAATCCTCAATAGAAGTATCTGTGTTGTTGTCTCCAGGGTTACCAACTCCATCAAGTGACCATGCAAAATCCCAGTCTGCTAGTTCGCAATTTTCGTGCGCATTTAAGAATCTAGTAGCAGTATTGGAAGTAACTTCCACCAAAGTAGAGTCTCCTGCTCCCCAGTTTGGAAGGTCAGCTTCACTGTCGCAAACTATCTTTACGGCATTGACAGTAGCATCTTCAGGTTCTTCCGGACATTCGACAGTGTATTCTATTGTTAGTTTGTATATAAGACCTGCAGGGTTGGCTTCAGGGTCTTCTGTTTCAGCTGCTAGGTTGGTAACAGTGAAAGTAATAGTATTTTCAACACCAATGTTTAGGTCTTCAGTAGCAATGTTTACGGTATTTGCATTAACGAAGTTTGAGCCGTCATTGTCGCTTGCGATTTCATTTCCGTTTAAGTCAACTACGTAATTATTGTCCGCAGCTACCATAAGTACCGCGCTGCCAATTACAGCTCCGGCAGGAAGTTCAAAATCTTTGGAAAAAGTTTTAGTTTCTTCCAATCCTGGATTCTCAACTAACGCGCTACTCCAAACCCAAATTGCACCGCTGTTGATTTCTTCGTCAGCAGTCCATGCATCGTGTTCAAAAGTGGCGACAGACTCCTCTTCTTCATTTCCGTCGCTTATTAATTCTAAAGTAAATTCTCCCGCTTCACATTGATCATCTTCGCAGTCACCCGTTACAATGTAGCTTGAATTCTGCCCGTCATCTTCATTCAAACTTACTAGAACAGTAGCACCAACAATTAATCCTGTGTGGTCGTTGTCATAACTTACAGTGCCACCGTGATCATCAGAAGGAGTATAAGTTGCTATCACATCGATTCCTTCTTGAGTACAAATTTCTTCAAACGACCATTGACCGCTCCAAGCTACTCCCAAATCTTGGGCCATAGCTGCAAACGGCAAAAACCCTCCACTTGATAAAACCATGGAAAACAAAACCAAAGACGAAAGTATTTTCTTCATATTTTTCCTTAATAATTAAGCTTATAAAAATTGACCTTGTTAATAACTAACTAATATAGACGCACAATAAGGACCAACATTACACTATATATTCGAAATTACCACAATTAAAGAAGTTGTCAATTTGTCTTGTGGATAACAAGTTTAAAAATTACATCACAAAAAAAACCACGATTTGTGTTGCAATATATAGATATTTAGAGTTAAAAATTTAGTAGAGTACGTTGACCAAGCAAAAGCTAAAAACCTCTTGTAAAGAGAGGTTTGTTAGCTACTATTTAGTTGTTCTTAATCCTCTTTACTAAAGACGCGCAGTCTTTAGTGATGATTGGCGTAACTTACACAATCTCCCTGATTTTTGAATGGATTACCATCAGCATCTTCTAGACTCTGCCATCCCCCATTTTTACATTCGTCCTTAGTCGCAGGAGTGTTTGGTTCGAAAGTGACAACGTCAGTATTTATTTGAATGTTATCAACCAAGACTGTTTGATTTCCAACTGGAAATGCCCATTCTCCGTCAGCCACTACACTTATTCCTGTGACGGTATAAGTGCCGTACTTAACTAATGCTGATGCGTAAGGATCATACGGTGCTCCTCCCGGTAACTGTGCCGTGTCCACTAAGCTTACTGGGGATACCAAATTTCCACTGAGAGTCCAAACATTCGGTGGGCACAGAGTGTAGCTAGGCGGCAGTCCAAGATAAACGAAAATGTTTCCAGTATTTGTCCCATCCGTTAGTCTAACCTGGAACCTTGGTGATCCTCCTCCACAGCTATTCTCTGTAAACTTATAGTCTGTAGCGAGATTTGTTAGGTCTGACAGAGTAGTAACTCCGTGACCAGCAAAGCTTACCCCACCAAAACCCCCACCATCAACTGATCTCAGTTGCGCTGCATTCCCAGGATTCCCTCCAGTCACTATCGTTGCGTCACCGAAGAGCGAGTAAGTAGTAGCAGCGAATGCTGGAGCTACGAAAGATACTGCCATGAATCCTGCGATAAAACTTCCTAATATAATTTTTTTCATAGTTTTTAAGTTAAGCTAATAATTTTGTTAAGTTTATAATTTAATAATAATAAGCCCTCATCGACACACAAGGGCTTGCGTATATGGAGACGTATCAAAATGCGAGATGTTTCGAAAGAAGTGTGGTTTAATTTTATAAAATCAGGCAATGTAAAAGGGCCCGAACAAATTTCTGTCCAGACCCCTCACATTTTCCTGATCTTCAGGTTAAAGCAGAGTTGCTCTCGCCTGATCACCACCTCGGCGAATAGGAGAAGAATTTCACATATCCACTCCCACGAGGAGCGGTCGCGTGAATCCTCCCATCTTGCTTTTTCTTTTGCTTTTTCGTACTTCTCGAAGTAGTCATGATCCCTCTGGTCGAAGGACATAGCTGTACCCTCCCGGGTCGTTATTCAAATTAATTATATAAGTTCATATACATCCGTCAAGCGCAAGCACAGTAGAATTGTAACTTTTCGGCATATGCCCGAATCTTGCCAAGCTTAAATAAACCAAACGAAAGATTAAAGGCGGAAGTATCTCTTTAGCACCTCATCTCTCAAAATACTCTCAACTGTCAAAATCTCTACATACTTCCCCACCCCAAAAAAATCCGCAATAAATATTATTTCATCCTCGCAAGGATATGGATAAATCCATGCGGATTTTTGAAACTGGAAAAAATTTAAATCTTTCAAGTGATATCGCAGGGCCTCCCTTCCCTTTTTGAATCTTATCGGAATGTCGAACATCACCAGTCTCCACTTCCCGTCCCACATCTGTGGTTTTTTAATTTCAATCAAGTCGAGGGCAAAGGCTCTCAACCTCGTTTCTCCCTTCTTAGTAATTTTTACTATTGTCTTACCATTTTTATCAGCAACATATTCTATAAGTTTCTGGCGCTTGATATTGTTCACCGCGCTTCGGATTTGACCTTCAGAATATTTACCGGATCGTTTGAACATTTTAAATACTTGAACTGTATTACCCAAGACTGAAGCTCCGAACACCAGCACGGGCACGGAAGCAAGAGCAAGCACACAAAGAGCGACAGTAGCTACTTTTGCTTCTGTTGTATCAGAGTTTAAAAAATCTTTTAACTTTTCCCCATATTTCTTTCTTTTTTCTTCCATATTGTAATATTCTAGCATATGCCAGAATCTTACAATTATTATAAATTAAGAAGATTAATAAACAAGGTCAACATAATATTATTGATGGTGTGGAAAAGTGAAACAGAATGTTAGAAAAAAATAAAAAGTAACAGACAGGACAGAGGGCCTATTGTTTCTTATCGGACACAATAATTCTATCGGACACAGTGATATAATGTCCTTTATAAGTAACACTCAAAAATAATAACGCCCAAAAGCCCTGACTTTCGTCAGAGTTTTCGGCTATCTTTATTGTTGTAGAGCGTTAGATTAAACTAGAGAACTTGCGCTCCAATTTATTAGGTTGGAAGGTATAGGTAAATTCAAATCTGGACACATGATGTTGTTCACTTCTGTTTGAGTAGTCAAGTAGAATATACCGGTAGGAGCTGAGATACCCCATGGAGCTAGCACAGTATCTGAATGTTGTAGCTGGAAGGCGCTGACTGCATCTGCAGTTTCTATCCCGTAGATGCCGTTTACTATTAGTCCAGCATTCATGTAGTTATTTAGGAAATTTTGAACCTTAACAACTGTGTCTACGTCATTGCTGTAGCCTACTCGTAGATATTTCTCAACATAGATTCCGCAAGTTTGCGCGCCGAGAATTTCTCCTTGTGGAACTGATCTTCGTCTTGAGCTTCCAGAGCTTCTGTTGCTATTGCTATTATCTTGGTCTTCTTCGCTATCATCAGTAGGGTCGTAAGAATCTTCATTATTTTCATCACCATCATCGTGACAGCCTGGGTCTAGTTCATCTATCAAATCATCACCGTCATTATCCACTTCATCAGAACATTCAAATTCTCCGCCTCCAGTACCGCCTTCGTCTGTCTCGTCATCATCGTTAGGATTGTATGAACCAGTATTATCAGGGTTACTGTCTGTGTGACAACCTGGGTCTAGCTCGTCTGCAAGAGTATCTTCAGGATCGCTGTTGTCAACATTGTCTTCACATTCGTTGTCACCTCCTCCACCATTTCCACCCTCATCGGTTTCGTTGTTATCGGTTGGAACGTAAGAGCCGGTATTTTCTGGGTTACCATCTGTGTGACAACCTGGGTCAGATGCATCTGCGAGAGTATCTTCAGTGTCAGCGTTGTCTTTTCCGTCAGAACATTCTGGCAAATCGGTTTCATCATCATCGTTAGGATTGTATGAACCAGTATTATCAGGGTTACTGTCTGTGTGACAACCTGGGTCAAGCTCGTCTGCAAGAGTATCCTCTGCGTCAGCATTATCAACATCATCAGAACATTGTGGATTTATAACTTGAGGGTTAACAGTAATAGAAACTGTATCAGTGTCTGTAGCGCCATCGTTGTCAGTAATTTCTAGTTGGAATACGTAAGTGCCTGCGACTAGTCCGCTTGCGCTTGAAGTTTCAGTATCGCTTGGATCTACATTTGAAGGTCCGGAAACGAATGTCCACACAAAAGATGCAATTGTTCCGTCAGAGTCAGAGCTGTTCGAACCGTCTAAAGTAACGCTGTTAGTTGGAAGCGTAATTACTTGATCAGGGCCAGCATCTGCTAGTGGAGCATTGTTCAGGTCTTCTGGGATATCACAGTTATTAAAGAATATAGCCATACCAGTTTCGTTCCAGTTTTGACCTGCGTATGAGCCTCCAGGGAAAGTGAATGGAGGAATAATATCTCCCCAAGTTTCATTTATGCCATCAAACCAGATTGGACCGTTGTGTCCATCATGTCCGCTGACATCTGCGCTCTTGTTTGGAGCTTGAGCATTATAAGGATCTTCGTTGTTAGCAGTTGCATGACAGATATCTACTTTGTCATTGTCCACACAGTCACCTTCTTCATCTTGATGCATTCCGTTTGGAACTACTTCTTGATTGCCTTCAATGTTAGGACATTCATCTGTTGGAGGAGTACAGTCTTCTGTATTAGTTACAGTGTAACTAGAAGCTTGACCGTGGTCTTCAACCAAACTTACTAGAACTTCATCACCAACTTCTAAGTCAGTATGAGCAGAGTCATAACCGACAGTACCACCATGCTCGTCTAGAGGTGTATACGTCGCTTCTACGTCTATTTTGCCATCGAGAGTACAGCTCTCTTCAAACGACCAAGTGCCATTCCATGCCGAAGCAACATTAGTAAAACCTCCTAAAACCGTTAGAAACATGAACCCTACAACCAAACTCGAAAGTATTTTCTTCATAAAAAATATAATTAACTTCTAATAAAAAACAATTAGTAAGGACCTTTAATAATTTGTATTAATCGGAGTATATCATGTGTGAAATATTTGTCAAGTTTATGTCTCTTAATTAATTTTAAAAGACAAAAAAAGTGAGAAAAATTTTCCTTGATTTTTATAAAGGACATCTGTATATTCTATCGGACACAAGCAATGTCCTTTATAAAAATGAGCTAATCTATTTATATAGACGAACTTAAGGGGGTTCGTACACTTGCTTAAGACATCTATTTTGTGGTATGATTTTGAAACTAAATTATGCATGAGTTCAATAAAACTATTGAAAAAGAATTGGCTCAAGGAGCCAATCTTTCGATTATAAATATAATAGATCATCTGATTAAATACGCTTCAAATGCACAGGCATCGGATATTCACATTGACCCGCAAGAAAAATCGGTCAGAGTCAGGTTCCGTATTGACGGAGTATTGGAAGACGCTCACCCCTTACCGAAAGATATTCACGGGGAAATAATTTCAAGAATCAAAGTCCTCTCGGGTCTGCGTACTGATGAACATCAAACTGCCCAAGACGGTCGTTTTCGAAGCATCATATCCGATTTAGGAAGTGTGGACGTGCGTGTTTCTATTGCTCCCACTTATCACGGAGAGAATGCAGTGCTTCGTCTCCTCTCTGACAATGCAGAAAATTTTACTCTAGAGAGTCTCGGCTTCACAAAAGTAGACCAGCAAAAAATATTACATGCTATCAAGAAGCCTTCTGGCATGATACTAGTCACTGGTCCTACAGGTTCCGGCAAGACGACTACACTTTACACACTCATCAAGATGCTGAACTCAAAAGAAATATCTATTATCACCATCGAAGACCCTATCGAGTATGCAGTGCAAGACGTAGAACAGATACAAGTCAACGCTCGTACCGGACTTACTTTTGCCAACGGCCTTCGTTCGATACTTCGACAAGATCCAAATATAATCATGGTGGGTGAAATTCGCGATACAGAGACTGCCGGTATCGCCGTGAATACCGCGCTCACTGGTCACTTGCTACTCTCCACTCTTCACACCAATGACGTATCCACTACCCTGCCCCGATTGCTCGACATGAAAGTAGAGCCGTTTCTAGTGGCTTCCACTGTATCTATCGCCATCGGCCAGAGGTTGGTGAGAAAAATTTGCGACAAATGCAAGGAGGAGAAAACTCTCACTGAGGAAGAATATAAAAGACTCTCTGAAACTTTACCTGAAGATGTCGTAGAGAGAGACAGTAAATTTTTTCACGGCAAGGGTTGCCGAGCATGCAACGATACAGGCTATAAAGGCAGAATCGTCATCAATGAAGTGCTCGTTGCCGACGAAGAAATACGCGCTGCCATTCTACGCAAAGTTTCAGCTTCCGATATCAAACAGATTGCAATCAAAAACGGCATGACCACGATGTTTGTGGATGGGTTCAATAAGGCGCTTCTCGGATTTACTACCATAGAAGAAGTTTTGCGTGTTACCCATGAATAGTTACAAAAAAAATTTCGACCTTCTGAAAAAGGACATTACTAGTAAAAGAAAAGTGTCTTCTACAAAAAAGAAGATTGCATTTCCGAGGGTATCTTTTCCAAAAATAAAGGGCCTTAAGTTTAAGGAGATAAGCTTTTTTTCTTATACTAAATTCTCGATAAAAAAACAAACCTTTTTTGCCAAGAGGCTTTCTTTCTTGATTAAGGCCGGAGTGCCGATGCTCGAGAGTATCCATGTCATCAGAGAACAGACAAAACTAAAATCCGAAATAAGAGTCTTCGACAAAATAATTTCTGACGTTTCTAATGGGCAATCTCTGGCTGGAGCCTTGGGGCGCTTCAAGGGTGTGTTTGGTAACTTTACTATCAATATAATAAAAGCTGGCGAGTCTAGCGGAACTCTGACTCAAAATTTAAATTATTTAGCAGACGAGCTTAAGAAGAAAGAAATACTAAAGAGAAAAATAATGAGCTCTCTGCTCTACCCTTTTATTGTCACAGTCGCTACTTTCGGTATCACTGGTTTTTTGATAGTTTATATTTTCCCAAAAATAACACCAGTGTTTCAGAGTTTACGTGCAGAACTTCCGTTATCTACCAGGATGCTGATATCTCTGACGAATATTTTAAAAGAGCACGGAATTTCTATCATCATCGGTTTATTTCTTGTAGTTGTCACTTGTATACTATTGGTCAAATACTTACCTAAAGTAAGATTTTTCTATGATGGTCTGATTCTTCGGGTTCCACTTATTGGAAATATAGTTAAAAATTATAATATCACAAATATCAATCGCACTCTCGGCTTACTCCTTAAAAGCGGACTGTCGCTAAACCAGGCACTTGTCGTGACCGCTGAAACCACTGACAATACGCAATACAAAAAAGCTCTCATGGATACGTCTTATAATGTGATGAAAGGAAAAAACATGTCAGAGCTCATCAGCAAATCTCCCAATCTTTTCCCTCCAATGCTCGGACACATGTTGCTAGTGGGAGAGCGAAGTGGAAATTTATCTAATACGCTAATGTACCTCTCAGAGTATTACGAGCACGAGTTTGATGATATCACCAAAAATCTTTCAAGTACTATAGAACCAATACTAATGATGGTAATGGGAATTCTGGTCGGCTTCGTGGCTATCTCTGTCATCACTCCTATATATGAAATTACAACTAGCATACACAAATAGAGGATTTACTCTAATTGAAATCCTTGTAGTAATGGGAATTGTGGGTATACTTTTTGTGGCTGGATCGTTTATGGATATTGGATCCATCGGTCGTTCCCTCCGAGCGTCTGAGCATGCAACTTTAATATCCATTCTTCAAACAGCGAGAGGGAGAGCGATGAATAATATTTATGCTAGCGCGCACGGGGTGCACGTAGAAGACGATGAATATGTTTTGTTTAGAGAATTTCCCTATAGCGAAAGTGAATCCACGAATGAAGCATTTCCTAGAAATGAAAATGTTACAATATCGGCGACTGCGAATTTACTGGACGCAGATGATGAAATTGAAGTTGTGTTCGAGCAACTTTCCGGAGAGCCCGAAAATACCGGTGATATAACAGTCGAGGATACTGTGCCGCCTAAAGAAATTAGAATTTTAGCGAATGGCTTGATAGATTGGTAATATGAAAATACAGTACAAAAAACAAAATAAAGGAATGGCAACAATCGAGCTTCTAATAGCTTTCGCTATTTTAGTCATAAATATTACCGGAGTGATACTACTGACCAATAGTGGACAGTCGATATCTATAGATAATCAGACAAATGAAGAGGCTACTGCAAAAGCACAGACGGCGATAGAAGAAGCAAAAAATACAGCGAGAGAAGATTTCAATTTGTTAAATTCCATACCACTCACTGATGATGATATTTACGAAAAAGAACTACAAGTTACTTCTGGATTAGATGACCCAGATACAGATGATATTGATGAAAGTTTATTTACGAAACTAGTAACTAGTATCATAGAATGGCCAGCTGAAGGTGGGCGCATGCTTAAAATACAATTCCAAACACTAATATCTAATCCAGATGCAGTGGATGGTGGAGATACTTGTAGTTCTGTGTTTGATGAAAATGAGTGGCTTAATCCACAAAAGACAGAATACGAATTTGGCGATGATATTTTAGATGATACTTCTAGTGGTTTCCCTATCTCTTCTATTCAAACATTTAACCACAAGATGTATGTAACGGTGAATAATGATAATGGAAATAATCCAGGAACCTTTTTTATACTTGATGTATCAGACCCGGAAAATACCCCCGTACTGTTAAGCCCTCCCCTGTTTGACAACTCTCCTGTAGGAGAAGGTCTAAACGGCGTAGCTGTGGATGGTGGTGACTATGCTTACGTTGCTAGTGGTTATACTAGTGCGCCGGCTGCTTGTTTGGTAAATAACAACTGTGCCCAGCTACAAGTTATAGATATAAGCAATTCAGCAAGTCCAGCAATTGTTAAGAACTTTAAAATAAATAGTGTTGCAACTGGCAACAGGTTGGCTGCTGGTAAAAGTATTTTTTATAAAGATGGCATAGTATATCTGGGGCTGACGAAAGCAACTGCGGGAAATGATGAGTTTTTTGTTATTGACGTGGGAGGAGGCAGGGGTGGAGGCAGTCCAACTAATCCGGTTATTTTAGATAGTGCTAAAATAGACAATGGAATTAATTCTATATTTGTAAGGGGAGATTATGCGTATGTAGCATCTCCAAACAACGAAGAGCTAAAAATTTTTGATATCAGTACGCCAACTTCTATAAGCGAAGTGGGAGGTTTTGATGCACCAGGAGGTGGAGCAAACAACGGAAACGGTAAGAGTTTATTCCTTGTTGGTAGTAAACTTTATTTCGGTAGGACTCTTTTGAATGGAAATGAATTTTATATACTAAATAATACTAATCCAGCAACCAACTTACCAGCTTTGGGTTCTAAAAATATTCAAAATGGTGATGATGGTCATCCCCCCGCTCCATTCAATACCACTATCAGCGGGATAATCGTAAGACACAACTTAGCTTTTCTTATAACCGATGAAGAATTTCAGACTTGGAATATATCAAACCCTTCTAACATTACTGAACATGCAGACCCGCTTCTCCTACCACCAGGTGGAGGTGGACTACAAGGAACTGCAACGGATTGCGAGGGTAATTATATATTTGTTGGTTCTCAAGGTTCCAACGATAAAGGCTATATTTCAGTAATCACAGGGTCATGATAAAAAACAAAGGCTTCATCTTAATCGAAATGATAATTTATTCTGCTCTCTTTTCCATTCTAATGGGCGGGTTGATAGTGACTGCGTATCAGCTGACCGACAATTCAGGCAAGATAGAAAAAAAAAATTGTTGCTCAAGAGGAAATAAATTTTGTGTTAAAAAAGTTGGACTGGATACTAACTGGTGCTTCTAATATTGATGTTGTGTCTGGAGTGCTGGAAGTCACTAAAGACGGTACTGATTTTGAAGTTGAGTTAGATGCAGGAAAAATAAAATTAGACGGTGAAGATTTAACAACGGAGAACGTTACAGTCGAGGATATTGATTTTGACGAAAAAACTCCGCCAGGAATCTCGGTAGAGCTGACTATAGATGGAATCACTACTACTTATACTAAATATTTACGAATATAATATGAAAAAAAATCACAAAGGATTCATCGCGCTATTTTCTGTAATAATAATTTCCTTCGTGCTTCTTATTGTGGCGGTGTCTTTAAATTTTTCCGGATTCTCGGGGCGATTTAATATTTTAGATTCGGAGTCAAAGGAAAGAAGCAATGCTCTGGCGGAGGCATGCATTGACAGAGCCAGATTAGTTCTTGCTGTAGATACTTCTACTACTGCATCAGACGTAGAAATATATATTGGAGATGAAACTTGTGAATACGATATTGTAAATGCGGGCAGTGAAAAAGAAATTTACGGTTGGAGTGAATTTAATAGCGCAAATACTTTCTACGGAGTACGAGTGGATGTAAATGAGTCAAATATTCCCATAATTTGTTTTGCGGAATTGCTAAATGCAAGCGATGACTTATCAATCTGCCCATAGTTGCCTTTTTACAGGGTACATGTTATAAACAGGACTATTAAAAACGTCGAAGAATTATCAATAATTTATAAATAACATGAAGAAATTCAACAAGAAAGGAGGTTTTACACTTATAGAAATTTTGGTCGTTATCGGTATTATCGCTATCTTGGCAGCTATCGTTATCATAGCCATAAACCCTGCTCGTCAATTTAAACAAGCACGAGACTCTCAGAGAACTGCCAACGTGAATGCAATTTTGAATGCAATAGGCCAGTATACGGCTGATAATAAAGGTGAGTTGCCAGATATTCCAAATGGTGAAGTGGATGAAGATTTGTGTGAGCAATTAGTGCCTACTTACCTACCATCACTTCCTACTGATCCAAGTTCAGACGAGACACACGGAGCTTCAGTGGATGATTGTGATGATGTGGATGCTACTGACGTGCTTTATGAAGCAGATGAGGACGCAAATGGAAGAGTCACGGTGTCTGCTCCTGATACGGAGATAGAGGTTGATCCAGATTTTGATGGAGATGATGTTGTTGATGCTCCTGAGGAAGAAATTTCAGTCACTCGCTAAATAGAAATTCTATTAAACAAAAAAGTCCCCTCTCGGGGGCTTTTTTGTTGGGTATTTCAACGGCTCAACGGCGCTCCGCCGTTAACAAAGTACTCCGGAGTATTAATAGACATCCAGTCTAGGAGCTGGCGCATTACGGAAGATGCGCTGACTGTGCCACTAGAAGGACCGGACTCCATCATCACAGCGAAAGCGTATTTAGGATTCTCGTATGGAAAGAAACCAATAGTCCAAGAATTTATTCTATCTTTAAGAGCACCGAGTTGAGCAGTACCAGTTTTAGCGGCGACGTTTACATAAGGCACATTTAGTGCCACAGCGGTACCATAAGTCACGGCTTGGCGCATACCCTCATGCACTACGTCATAATATTCTTTATTTAAATCTATTACAGTAATTGAATTTTCTTTTTTAGTATCGTTTAAAATAAAATGCGGAGTTAAAATTTTGCCATAGTTTGCAATAGCTCCTACTGCCCGTACCATCTCCATCGGCGTCACTTGGAAGCCATATTGTCCGATGGCGGTGTGATACGTATCTCCCACGCGCCAAGGGTCGCCTTTAAAGTTTCTTTCTTTCCATTCCGGACTCGGAATATTTCCAGATGTCTCGTCCGGCAAATCCACCCCAGTTTCTTCTCCGATACCGAAAAGTTTCGCATATTTTTCAATCCTCAAAATACCCAGGCCTCTTTGATCTTCAAATCCTCCGCCGATTTCATAAAAATATACGTCGCTTGAGACTGCCAACGCTTGCTTCATATCCGTCCACCCGTGCGCCTTCCAGTCTTTAAAAACAGTTTCTTGTTCCGGGTCATACGGATTCGGGATTGATATTGAACCGGTTGAAAGTATTTTCTTGTATTCATCTATTACTCCTTCCGCTAGTGCACCTATAGCAAAGAAAGGCTTTACAATAGAGCCGGGTGTGTAGAGACCGGAAATGGTTCTATCCAAGAAAACTTTTCTTTTATCACTCAAGTATCCATTGATTGTTTCTACTTCGTTACCCAAGGAAAGAATCTCAGAATTATATTCTGGATAACTAGTAGATGCTATGACTTCGCCATTTTGAGCGTCCATCAACACTCCGGCTCCGCCGGTAAAAGCGTTGCTTTGTGAAAGATTTTTAATAAAACTAAATAATTGTTCTTGAATTTTAGAATCTATGGTGGTCGTGAGGTTTGTTCCCTCCGATGGGGCGTTTACAATGTTTTCCGAATGCGTCTCTCCCCCTACACCAGTTTCAATAATTCTTAAACCATTTTCACCCCTAAGCCTGTCGTCATATTCCTTCTCCAGCCCGTCTTTGCCGATAAATTCTGTCTGCCAGTAAAAACCTTTACTGTCCTTGGCTGGATAGCCCACATAGCCCAAAACATGCGAGAATCCGGGTGATAAGTAGGCTCGAACACCGAATTCTTCGCCTTCTTCGGGGGCTTTGTTCCAGGAGAGCTCTGTCTTGTTTCTATCGTAAATGATTCCCCTGTCGGCAAAAATTATTTCTTTCTCTAAGGAATTATTCTCCGCTCTTTGAAAATATGCTTGTCCTTTTTCCACCTGCAGATATCCGAGCCTCGCGACAAAGATAATAGCCACAGCAAAAAAGAAAAATCCAGTAAACGAAATAGTTTTTTTGGAAATCGGCTTCTCTAGCCTACCCTCAAATTGTTGCTGGTCGAAATTTTGTAAGTTTTTTGAATCAAGAAAAATTTCATCCGGGTCCACCAAAGTGTTTCTTTT
>CAYQPS010000014.1:0-13738 GCA_964419555.1 uncultured Candidatus Saccharibacteria bacterium
GGTTTTTGACCATGTTTAAATACAATTTTAAAATCAATCTCTGCTCCTTCGCTCTTTCCTATCCAATTTCTTTGCGCAGCTTTTATTTCCTCCGGCCATTCTAGTTTTTCTAAATCATTAACCAGCCTGTCAGCATATTTAGTAATACGAAGCATCCATTGTTCTTGGTTGCGCTGTTCGACTTCTTCTCCACATCTATCACAATGCCCATCGACGACTTGTTCGTTCGCAAGTATAGTCTGGTCCTTCGGACACCAGTTTACCTTCGTCACAGCACGATAAACTAAGTCGTTCTTTAAAAACTGATTGAACATCCACTGAGTCCATTTGTAATATTCGGCGTCGCAAGATACAATCTCTCTCTTCCAGTCAAACATCGCACCCATAGAGCGCAGCTGGGTGCGCATTTTATCCATCTGCGTATATGTCCAGACCTTCGGGTCAGCCCCAAGGTTTATCGCTGCATTCTCCGCAGGAAGTCCAAAGGCATCAAAGCCCATCGGATAAAGTACATTAAACCCTTGCATGCGCTTGTAGCGCGCGAAAATATCCGTCACGCCAAAAGCGTACCAATGTCCTACGTGCAGATTGCCGGAGGGATATGTGAACTCAACAAGAGTGTAAAAGTTTTCTTTTCCTTTTACTTTATCTTTTACCTCGTAAATTTTTTTCTTCTCCCACTCTTTCTGCCACTTGCCTTCAATTTTTTTATGGTCGTAATCTTTCATGGCAAACTTTCCTTCTTTATAGAGTCTTGTATGGAGGATAAAAGTCTTTGTCTATTGTGCGTTCGAAGCAAGTGCGTCCGGCTTGGTGGTCCCAGGATTCATTCATGCCACCACCTGGATATGGATAGGATATTGAAGCGTCTCTTCCTTCCATCATGTACGGCATTGGTTTAAATCCTCCACCGTTGTATTCTTGCCAGCCTTTCGGCATCGGCAACGCAAACGTCGCACAAAGTTCGAATTTTAATCCTTTCGCATCTAGAATGTTGTACTCATACTTCTCTCCTTTCTCAAACTCCGGAGGAACGGGTAGAGAAGAACCAGACAATGGATTCGCCAACTCCACCAAATCTTTTGGCAATTTTTCTTTCTGTTGCCAAAAACTAATGATTTGCCACTGGATGTTTTGAATATCGCTCACCCTCCTGTCATCTAAGCGAAGCATGCGCTGTTTGCCAGGGCTACCCATGATAGAGAAGCTGTAACAAATCGCTCCGATAA
The DNA here is from genome assembly GCA_964419555.1 of uncultured Candidatus Saccharibacteria bacterium. Taxonomy (GTDB): domain Bacteria; phylum Patescibacteriota; class Minisyncoccia; order Phycocordibacterales; family UBA9973; genus UBA9973. The sequence continues at coordinate 1,230 of CAYQPS010000014.1, forward strand.
CAAGCAGGATTCCGATACCACCTAAAACAAGATTGAGCTTTGTTTGATAGCTTTGTCTTTTTAAAATAAATATATAATAAGCGCCAACTAAGAGAGTGACCACAAGCACCGTGAGCACCTTCAGAATAAATCTATTCGTAATTTCTCCAGAAATAAAATATCTAACTAAAGTCACGAGGTCTCCGACTATGACGATAGAAGAAATAAATAAAATCAGATATATGAGCCACTTTTTGATAATTTCATCAATATGTCCCATTTCTCCTTCTGTAAACTTTCTCCAAAAATAAGAAACAATCAGATAAACAGGAAAGAAAATGATAAGCGTAGCCAGAGCCATGCGGATGCTCTCGTATGCATATGTAGAATAGCCATACTGATAACTAGAGTTGAGAACATCAGGAAAACGCTTGTCTAAAGTGCTAAAAACGAGGTTAAGAAACGATACTACTGAAGTTATTAATGATACTAAAACACCCAAACATAAGAAGAAAAACCCTACGCTTAATTTAGGCCTATTTTGTTGTAAATTTTGTTGTGTTTCCATGCCCACATTGTACCAAAAATGCTTTTTTTATTCCAGTTTGCTCCAAACAGCCGTATTGGCCAGTGAAATAAGCCGATTGTTAGATTTTTCTTGTATGCAGAGTTCCCCTTGTTCTATACTGCCTTCAAAATCTTTCATTGCATTCGCTAGAGCGTTTCCGAGAGCCAGAGAGGAAGATTCGACTGCGTAGGAAGTCAAAATAACGAATAAGGGTTTGTCTGTGAGAATTTTTAGTACACTTTCTAGAAGCTCTGATAATCCTTTTTCTATTTTCCAAGTCTCCCCTTTTGGACCTCGACCGAACTTTGGCGGATCCATGATGATAGCGTCGTACTTATTGCCTCGTTTTATTTCTCGCTGGATAAATTTAAGCGCGTCGTCTTTGATAATCCGCATGGGGAATTTTTCTAAACCCGCTAGTTTCTGATTTTCCTTCGCCCATTTTAAGGTCTGCTCCGAAGCATCTACGTGCGTCACTTCCGCACCGGCGCGCAAGGCAAAAAGACTAGCCACACCGGTATAGCCAAATAGGTTTAAAAACTTCACTGGCTTTCCAGCACTCTTGATTTTTTCTTCGATTAAATCCCAATGTACGGCTTGCTCTGGAAAAAATCCTAAATGCCTAAAGGGCGTCGGCTTTGCAAAAAATTTTACGCCCTTGTATTCCATCTCCCACTGAGGCGGAACTTTGATGGAGAGTTTCCATCCAGCTTTCGCCCCCACCTTCGAACTCCAAAATTTACCATCCGCACCGTCCCATTTGGAGACAGGCAAAGTTTTTTTCCAAACCGCATCCTCATACGGACGCACGAAAGTATACTCACCAAATCGCTCCAGCTTCTCCCCTTCTCCGGTATCCAGAAGTTCGTAATCTTGCCAGTTATTTGAATTAAAAATTTTAATTTCTTGTTTCATATTAAGAAAAATATTATTTAAGAAAAGCCTTGCGCAGACCGACGGGCCGAGCAGTTCGCTGGCAAAGCTTTGCCAGATAGATTGCTTTTCGAGAATAGATATTTTTCGTAATTTATCATATTAAAAACTCTACCACATCCCCGTCTTGTACTATATACTCCTTGCCTTCTGTGCGTATCCAACCCTTTTCACGAGCCTTGGCGTATGAGCCCGCTTCAAGAAGTTTATCTTGATGAATGACTTCAGCTCTGATAAATTTATTTTTAAAATCTTCGTGTATAGCTCGGCCTGCTTCTGGCGCAGTAGACCCTCGTCTAGTAGTCCAAGCACGGCTCTCTTTTTCTCCGGTGGTGAAAAAAGTTATCAAATCCAAAAGCTTGTAGCTTTCTTTTATTAAATCATCTAGTCCTGTGCCAAATATTGGGTCTATTTCTATGTGCGGGCCAGGAAGCTTACCGATAACTTCACGAATATTTTTCTCGCTCGCCTCCGATGTGTTGAGAACATACAGCGTCGGCTTTTTTATCCCGCCCAAATCCAACTCCATATTTATCACTTCAATATCAAAAAGCGGGTCGACTTTGCCTGCAACATGAATAATGCTGGAATCCTCGAAAATTCTCACAACTTCTAGGATGGCGTCACACTCGCGGATATGAGATAGAAATTTATTGCCCAGCCCTTCCCCGGTGGATGCACCCTTCACCAAACCCGCAATATCCACGAACTCCACCACGGCCGGGATGGTCTGTTTTGAATGGCTCATCGAGGAAAGGTCGTTGAGCCGTTGATCTGGCACGGGCACGATGCCCACAGACGGGTCAATGGTGCAAAAAGGATAGTTTTCTGCCGGCACGGATTTCTTCGTCAGCGCATTAAAAAGCGTGGATTTACCCACGTTCGGCAAGCCAACAATTCCAATACTCAAAGACATAGCGCGATTATATATCTTTTCTAACTAAAAAACCATTTTAATATTGCGGGGTTGTGCCGTCGGTCGGCGGAAGAGTTTTTTCTACCTCCTCTATCTTTTTCTCTTCTTCTATTTTTTCTTTCTTAAGCAATTGCCTTACGCGACGGATATAACGAATAATATGATGTCCTATTAAAAAGTGCAAAATAGACACAATAAAACCTAAAATAATAATGCCAAGTAAAATGTATACTGGATAATCATAAAAGAAATTTACAATTGTAGAATGTAGACGAACGTCGATGGACGCATCACGAGCATTACCCGCCTTATCCATCGCTCGAACGATCACTTCCAATTTTCCTCCAGCGTTTAAAGGCACTTGAAACGGACTCTCTGCCTGCACAAAAATCGGTGACTGCGTCGCGGGCTGCATTTTATCTATTATTCCGACTTCGTAATGGTCTATGCCGGAAAGATTGTCAGTAGTGAAAAATGACACCAGGCTTCTCTCGGAAGAAATAATTGCCGCGATCAGAAAATTAACCTGCGGTTTAAATTTTGCCGGGGGTACGGTGTCTATTCGTAATAGGAAATGTCCAGTAGTACCCCAGACCCCAGCTTTATTTGCCTTGATGTGAAAATACCAAAGTCCATCGGAAAGCGACTCAAACGATGTGGTAGTCTCGTCTGAATCAGCAGTATTGTCCGGAATTGTGTTTGGTTTATTGTCAACTTCATAACTAAACCCGCTGACACCTAGATCGCGTTGCCACGAGAGCACCGGAGAGTTGTTGTTGTACCAATTATCCTCCACTGGATGCGTCGCTGAGTAAACTGTCACTCCCTCGGGAGCTTTGGGTAAAATATTATACTCAGCTCGAACTGTATCTACTGTCGTCGGAGTGCCTGCTCCATCGTTCAGCAAAATCTTCGAGCCGGATTCTATGGAGATGACTGCCGCCCCCGTCGCTTTCGCTTGAAAAGTAATCATACCAATGAGGCCAGAGTCCGTGGTGATGCCATTAGGCACTACACCCACGTAGCTCGCTGTACCACGAGTATTGTCATACACTGGCGGATTGAGCCAGACACCGATGATGGAGACTCCACTCGAAGGGTCTATAATGGCAAGTTTGTTTCTGTCAAAACTAATCCTGATTTCAATACCATTGATGCTTTTTCCTTTAGTATCGAGCAGAATTGGCACTTGAAAAGTCGAGCCCTGCACGAAGCTTCCCGTCCTGGGTGAGAAAGAAATTACAACGTGTGAAAGGGACTGTGCTTCTAAAGAGAAGCCAACTAAAAAAGATAGAAAAATTAAGGAGTATAGTATTTTTTTGCGAAACATAAATTACATTAATTACTTGCGAAGCATCTCTATTTTTTCTTTGAGTTTTGCTTCCTCTATTCTAACTTGCTCCAATTCATGCGTAAGAATGTTGTTCTCTCCTTCGAGTTCAGAAAATTCTTCCTTTAACTCATCTATATCATGCACTTTTCTAAAATATCGTTCGCGGTGATATCTGCGCGTTACTATCAACACTAAAATTGTCAAAACACCCACACCAAAAAGCATGTACAGAGTGGCTGTGCTTAAATTGTTTGTTACAGTAGCTAAAAAAGGTTCATTTTTAAGAGTTTCACCCGGAAGGGCTATCCACTTATCCGCCAGCAAACTACGGTCGTTGGCACTGATTTGCATCAAGCCTTTTTCTAGAATGGACTGAAGTAAAGTTCTATCTTTAGGAAGAGCGAATGTCACCTCGTAATCTAGCCCGGTGTTTCCAGCAACTTTTACACTACTCAATATTTGTTTTGATAAAAAAAAGGAGAGTGATGTGACATCCATCACTGCGGCGTCTACTTCCCCTAAAACTAACTGCTGTAAACTTACTTCGTCATCAGTAACTGGTTCTCTAATAACACGCGGATAATTTGTCTTCACATATACTTCAGCGACAGAACTATCAATCATGGTGACCCGCTTACCATTGAAATCATTCAAGGTTAAGCCACTTTTTTTGGAGTAATCTTTTCGGACAACGATAACTACAGGAATGGTGACATAAGACTCAGTAAAAATAAGATACTCCTCCTTGTCTTTATCAAAGACACTAAATGCGATAACATCGCCCTTGCCTGCTTGTATGTCTGTTCGTATTTGGCTGCGCGACCTAGGAGTTAGATATTCTATCTTTGCATTAATTTTTTCGGCAATTAACTCTAGGTAATCAATTGAAAGTCCTTGTAAATTCCCGGAGGCGCTTTGGTATGAGTAGGGTGGATTGTTTTGTTCGGGATAGATGACGATGGTGTTGTTTCTCTGTTCGAGCCACAAAGTTTCTTCGGGAGACAGAATATCATTTGTTCCCGCAAATAGAGTAGGAGTGGCAATGAAAACAAAAAGGGGTATTAAAATGAATTTGGATATTTTCACTTTTGTTCTGGAGTTATTAAATTATCAACGGTTTTATCCATCACTTTTTCTTGGCGTTCTAGCTGGTGGCCGGAAACTTCTATTTTTTCCTCTTCAAATCCGAGTTTCTTTTTTATCACCCGCATTCTTTTCCACGAGTACCACGGAATAAAGTAAATTATAACACAGAGCCCGACAATCGGGATTAAAAGTCCCAAAACATTAATGAGCACAACAAGCATCTTAACGATTTTACTATCACTGACTAAAAGCTGTACACCAAGTCCGGGCTTTTCGGTATTCGCTTCACTATCCACCAAAAAAGGAGTGGCATTGTAAACTCCGGCTACCAAGTTGCTCAAACTAGTGTATTGAAATCCGCCTTCCGCATCATTCTTAACCAAGACTTCATCTAGCTTTTTCTTTTTGGTCTGGAGAAGTGCTATAAACTTTTCACCTATAGATTTGAATGAGACATCTTTAAAAACAATTTTAGTTAGAGCATTTGGTTCACCTCGTCCTTTTAGATATGCGTTAGTAGCCGGGTCAACCGCAGGAGAATATTCGGTGATTACCGGCAGAATTGCTAGCCTACTCTCAGGCGCGAGAGCTATAGTTTGATATTGAGAAAAAGTTTGTCCTTCTATAATCTTAAAACTAGCGGAGCCGAGCGTCGATAGAATATTGGTTCCGCGACCATCATTTGCCAGTATTGACCCTTCGCTAAAATTGAGAAGCGCGGTACCGGTCTTTTTCGCTTCAAAGGTAATGCGAAGCACTTGCCCGCTCGCTCCTTGAAATCCAGGATTTAAGATAATTCCTTCAAAAGAAACTCTGTTACGGGTGGCCTTCGGGTCTTCTGTCCAAAGGTTTATAAGGCTTCTATCTTTGGAAATAGAAGAAACGCGAAGCAGGCTTTCCGGAAAAGCTAGCACCCCGGAAACAGCATTCACTGACTGAGCAGTTGATTGTATTTTAACGTCAACCGAAAGCCTCTCTCCCACGGATACTTGTTTGGGCGGAGCGCTTAAAAATATACTCGGACGAGCCTGCGCGGAAACATTCACACCGAAAAGCAACGAGAAAAGCAATATACCCGGAAAGACCCTCTGCCGAAAGATATATTTCATGCCTTATATTTTAGCAATTTAAAGGCCAAAATGCCAGATAATAGCAAAACTATACCAATAATTATCAAAAACTTGGTCGGCACAAACCCAGGCACATATATGCCCGCATCTTGGAAATTGCCGTAAAAATCAAGGGCTCGGATGGTGACATTGCGAGGAAAGATATTTTTTGAAATAGGCTGGGGGCTCTGTGCCTCTCTCCACTCACCGCTTCCTATTTTTATTTTGTACTCCCTTATACCTGAACCTGCATCGCGTGCTTCAAATATGAGCATTCTGGGAGTACGAGAAAATAAAGAAGATTCTAAGAAAGTTATGGTAAAGGGTTCAGGGGGAATTTTATCATCATTATTTAAATTAGTATTTAAATTAGTATTTTTTATTACCAAACTCCCACCTTTTTCTTCGAAAACAAGTGCCGTCCCCTTGCCGTCGTTTTTTAAAATTTCTGTTTTAGTAAAAGAAAATTCCGCTTCCCCTTCCGCTTTAGCAGTAAAAAGAAGTCGAGCGAGGGGTATCGGGCTCAATCCCTTTCTGTTCGGGTCGTGTACTCCGGAGACTCCGCCCGGAATGATACCTGTCATATATACCGCTCCTTCACGCTCCCTTGGAAAGATAAGCCAGAGCTTAACAACCGCATTTTCATCCTTGTACCCAGAGAAAGACATCAAACTCTCGTCGTAATCCAAAGTCAAAGAGATAGAATTTATCAACTCCCCGCCGGTATCAGCGTTGACTAGGATTTCAAAAGTATCTCCGACTCCAACATTTGACGGCAAAGAGGTAAAAACACTGGCGGCCAGAGCTCTTGACGCCAAGGTAAATAAAATAAAAATTATAAAAATAAATAAAGTTTTTTTCATATTTTTCTACTACCCTGTCCACCAAAATGCTAATATTGAGAAGTCCGTCAAATCAATTTTGTTGTCTCTGTTGGTATCCACACACTTGGGTGGATTTTCCTTGCCGTACCAAAAAGCCAAAACCGAAAAATCAACCAGATTTATTATCGAATCATAATTGCAGTCGCCGGGAATATTTTCTACTATATCGGTATTCGGCACATTCAGCTCGCCGATAATAAATTTAACCAATTTGCTGATTCTGGTGTCTCCCTGATACTTGATAGACACCACGTAGTCTCCCGTAGATAAACCTTGCATCGGAAGAATTATTTTGTAAGTTCCGTCCGCGTTGGAAGTAAGACTGAAATTCTTTTTCTCTTGCGTCCCTTGACCCTCTACAAGAACTTCCAGATTCGCGGACGGTAAACTGTATCCGGTAACCGTAAAATGGTCACCAAAACGAACTTCGGCTTTATCAGTAACTATCGTAGGAGCAAAACGAATGCCAGAGAGGTGGGTTAGATAACCGGTGCGAATGACAATTGGATAATTAATGAGGAGAGATTTTTCACCTGACAGGTCTGTGGCATAAAGAGTATAGACAATGGTGCTATCGTAATCTTCGGGAAGAGTGGCAGAAAAGTAACCCAATGAATCAGCCAGTACAAAAGTTATCGGAACACCTTCCTTTAAAGTAAAAACAGTGGCTCCGGGATACGCTTCTCCTGAGAAGCGCACGGCTGTTTTGGGAAAAACGAATCCGCTACTTCCTCCGCCCGGAGTAACCACCACTTCTTCTCCAACTCGAGCGCTGATGCTAACATCTTCGGTCCCTGAAAATGGTTGAGCAAAAGCAAGACGACTAGCTGTGTTTCCAAAAAACACAAGAAGAAGTAAGAAACAAATCGTTTTACTTAATTTTTTATTGAGATTTTCCATGAAAAGGCTCGGATGGTGACTTTTGACCACCTCTCGCTTTTTCAATAATGAATCGGTTGTAGCGTTTGATAAGCCCTTTACCACCCCAGAATACAATGATAAATAGAACTATCAGCACCAAAACGAGTTGCCAAGGGAATACAAAAAAGAAAACAGTGTCTTTCGCATGTTCTCCGCTACTCCCGTAAGCGACATTGAGGTTCGCCGAATATAGCCCGACTGCAAAGTTCCTCCACTGATAAGAAGCGTCACTAAAAAATTTCTTGAAAAAAGAAGTTGGCGTCACATAATCCATCGCGCGTTCGTATTTTATCCAGTCCACTTTGAATTTTCTGGTACTGGAGGGTAGAATGTTTCCTTCCGAAGAATTGGCGTCAATATTTTCTGTCGGTAAAAAAATACTGTTTCGTATAATGATTTTGCCTTGTGGTTTGATGCGATCACCACCGTTGTTGCTAAATCTGTACTCAAAAGAAACAGGTAAAGTATTGTGCCAAAACTTTTTTTCAAAAATATTAAAATCAACAAGTCCTGCTTCTTCTCGAACATCACCATTAACAGAGAGAAGAACTAGAATTCCGGTCTTCGCTCCGACAGAAACTCTGCCACTTCCTCCTGGCGGAGAAGTACCCCAGAAAATCACTGCGAAATATCCCCCCGGTTCAGCGTCCTTAGGAATTTCAATTGTAAGCTTGATAATTTTCTGCTGTCTTGGTTCAAGACCGATGGAAGATACGTCTGTCGACATCCAAGTGCCTAGACCATCTGTTGGCTCTACGAATGCAGGAGAACCTGTGTCACCCTGCGCTTCGAAATTTGCAAACGAAGAATAAAATATTTCTTCAACATTTGTTTCGTTAACCAAAATCATCTCCTCGGTAAGAGTGTCACCAGGATTGCCACTTATTTCAAAACGTATAGGAGTAAGAGTTACTGCATCGGCGTTACTAGGGAAAAAGTAAAACGAGAGCGCCATTATCGCGAAAAGTGTAAGCAAGGCTCTGCAGTTTAAATGATTGTTCATTCTTCAAGGTTAAGAGTTTAGAAAGTGCCTGTAGCGATAAAAGTCAGTGCATCAGTATAATCATCATGAGCAGGTTGAGCTATCGTGATTGAAGCATTTACGGCTATAGTTCCGCGACCACCAGCAATTGGATCACCGGCAGTATTAAAAATAGTGTTTCCGGCGACTGTTAAATCTCCAACATCATTGGTCTCGGTGTCAGCCACGCAGGAATCAGCTGCGTAGTCTCCTATATCGTCAAGTGTTCCAGTACTGGCAGTACTGTCTACAACACAAAGCCCATAATTTTCCGAGTTATCGGCAATTGCACCTTCCAGATTATCTATGTCGTCACCCGGGACTGAAGTGGATACCAAACCGCTCGCTCCGTTAGTGTTTGCTACTGTTACCACTACTCCACCTGATGCATTAGAGTCTAAGTCCACACAAATAAAATCAATGCCGTCTCCGTTCCCAGATACACGGGAATCCGAATTCGTTATAGTGCCGAGAGTTATTATATACGGCGCCCCGCTTTCGTCCGTATCACAAGTATCATCGTCGTCTCCTGCGGTATCTAAATCAAAAGTAACAGAAGCATTGACAGTAGCAGTAACAGCCACAGTATCGTCGTCAATTATTCCTACGGCAATCTGAGTGGTATCGTCGTTATCGGAATCATTGTCTTCATCGTTTGCGATACTAATCGCGTTCGAACCAGCCGAGCCCGGATTTGTAAATGTACCGTCAGAAGCTGTGCCGTCAATCGTAAAAGTAATTGTGGCCGCTGTCGCCGAAGCGGTATAAGAAGCGCCACAAGGGATAATGGCGAAAACTAAATTGACCGAGTCAATCTCAATACCCACATTGTTAGCGTCATCAGTACAACCAACAACAACACCGTTCGGGGCCGCAGTATCCTCAACCGCATTTACGTCTGTAGCACTTCCATCACTTACTGTAAAATCTCCCGTTACCCAGACTCCCGCCTCGGCAAAACCGGCCGGAAAATCTATACGAAGCTCATCACCCGAATCAAAATCGACACCCGTTGGTAAGGTAAAAACTATAGAATGATCGGCCGTAGTGCTAATCTGTAACCTGGTCATAGTATCGCTAGCTGTTGTTATGGATGCTGCGTTTACCAATAAAGGAACAATTATAACCGCCAAAAGAGCCAGTATCGTAATGGAACTAATAAATTTCGAGAAAGATATTTTTTTAATCATATATCTAGAATTATACTATATAGACTGATTATTTAATAATAATATAGATGTGGATAACTCCCCTCGTGTCTAAAACGTCCCGGTGACTATAAAAGTCAAAGCATCTGTGTAGTCTGCATGCGCCGGAGTCGTGGTGGTGATTGAAGCATTGACAGAAATCTGTCCCCTGCCGCCCTCAACTGCCGCCCCATTGGTATCAAAAATGTTTTCCGGGCTAGTTGATAATTCCTGGATGTTATTGGTCTCGGAGTTGGCCGCGCAAGTGTCGCCATTGTAGCCTCCTTCATCGTCCAAAGTACCTGTGGAAGCGCTACTCGTAACAATGCAAAGACCGTATCGTTCTGTGTTGGCGCCGATTGAACCATCAACACTATCGATATCGTCGGCAGGCACAGAAGTGGAAGCCAGACCGTTCGCGCCGTTGGCATTGACCACTGTCACGACTGCTCCGCCGGAAGCATTGGTATCTAAATCTATACAAATATTATTCACCCCGTCCGTCGCACCGGATACTCGAGGAGCGGCCGCTGTGATGGTGCCGAGAGCGACGATGTATGGCGCACCTGATTCATCTGTGTCGCAAGTATTGTCCGCCGTCATGTCAATATCAAAAGTTATTGTCTCATCTCCGCCTTCTTCGTCATAATATAAAAATCCGGACTTGACTATGAAAGACGCCGAAGTGGAATATCCGGAGAGCGTCGTGTGGCCGGTTGAAATCAATGTAAAGTTTGTAGAAGTACCGTAGCCTCCGAAGGTACCTATGACTGGGTCATGAATAATAAAACTAGCACTGGTCAAGTCCGACGCGCGAACTAAAGTAGTAATCAATAAAAAAGATACTGCAAAAAATACTGAGAGCAAAAATTTAGAATTGGGTTTCATTTGAAGAAGAAGTGCTACCAGTTGGTATAAATTGGAGCTTGCTTTGGGAAGTGCCGGTGTTTACTGGAGCCACGTTGATAATTTTCTTGAGCACCGGGTCGTAGAGAATCGCTTTTTTTGCGTTGGTGTAAATGAGCACTTTGTCCCCTGTTTTTGCTTCCGCGAAAAATACTTTATCTTTGAGCGCTTTCGGGTCAGAGACAGTCGCCACGGTCGGCACTTCGTCTGTAGGTAAAACTATCAAACGGCCCACTTCTTCCACCAACATTCGAACTGCTGTGTCCACAATCAAATCCGGATTTTTATAAGAGGTATTATTTTTATAAAAATAACTCCCCGCCACACCGATAGCAATCAGAAAAAATATGAAAATGAATGGCAAGTAGCGCCGAATGAATCTTTTCATATAATTCATCATAACATATTTTTTCTATTCTCTTACCACAAAAGGAGATTCAGAAGGAAATCGAAGAGTCCTGCGAATGAAGCGCCTGATGCGCCGACGGCCGCTAGATTATTCCCGCCCGGGAGATATCCGCTGTCGCCTCCGCCACCGCCACCAGAGCCTCCACCGCAAGTGCCGGCGAAGAGAACCGAAGGAGTGCCGGAATAGTTGGAGCCAGCATTGTTTATAGTTACACTGGTTACTGCGTCGGCAGTTAAGACGGCAGTACCTGTCGCTCCGCTTCCTCCACCACCGCAGAAGGCAACCGTTGGAGGACTGCCATAACCGCTTCCGCCAGAAGTCATGTTGACGCTTTCAACCGTACCACTCGACATCACCGCAGTACCGGCTGCGCCACTGCCTGCACCACCTCCGCCTTCATCTCCTTCTCCGCCGCCTTCATCTCCTTCTCCGTCACCGACATCAGGGTCGGGAGTCGCGGATGCTTCGACTCCACCTCCGCCACCGCCAAGCGAGCGGAAAATCCAACAGATGCCGTTGTTGCCCAAGTTCACGATTGTATAGGCTGTGCTAATATTATTGCCACCAGAACAAGCAGAATCTTTTACTGAGACATAGTTCACAGTTGCAGTAGAACTAAACGTCGTCGTCCACTGGTCGCCTGCGGAGTCAGAAGAAATAGCTAGGATATTTCCGGACTGTCCGGAAGCGCTGAAGGCTCCAGCAAATGTATACGCATTGCCATTTTGGAATTTCAAAAACTTTCCGGCACCGTTCGCTGCGCTGACTGTAAATTCATTGAAAGTAATGTTGTTCGCTCCGCCGATAGTCGAAGTGACTCCACTTCCCACTTCCGCTCCAATCGTATAAAACGCGCTCGGATCATTTTGGTTGTTGTATTCGGTGAGAATCCAGTCAGCGGAGCGAACTGATTTAGAAAACCGTACTTCGTCCATATATCCGTTATAAGCATTACCTCCGTCGCCGATACCGCTATCGTTATAAGCCAGTTTAAAATTAACTTGTGCGTAACCCCCTGTATAGCCTCCAGTTTTAGTTCCGTCAGCTACTCCGTCAAAGTAGTAAGTTACATCTGCGCCGTTTTTCACGAAGCCCACCAAGTGCCAAGCATCTTCGCCTAAAGGGGTATCACTCTCCTCCGCACCAGGATTTAAACCATAAACACTGCCATTCCAGTCCCAAGCAATGAGAGCGTTGTTAGCACCATTTCTCGCACCAACTATGGGGTCAAAGTCTGCCGCCCAACCGTAGGAAAAG
>CAYQPS010000015.1:0-13228 GCA_964419555.1 uncultured Candidatus Saccharibacteria bacterium
AAAAGGCCCCTTACGGGGGCCTTTTGTTTTGCTATATCCTTATCTCGCGAGATAAATTTATGCAACCATGTCCTTCAAACCTTTTGCAGGTCGGAATTTTGGACCTTTCTTCGCAGCTACTTTGACTTGCTCTCCAGTCTTTGGATTGCGAGCCATTCTAGCAGCGCGTGCCTTTACAGAGAAGATTCCGAAGCCAGCGATTGATACTTCCTCGCCCTTCTTCATCGTATCGATGATAGCAGTAAACATTCCATCAACGATTTCTTCTGCTTGCACCTTGGTACCACCAAGCTTTCCGTGTACCCAGTCAGCTAATCCTTGTTTATTCATATAATTTTTAGATAATTTTTGTAATATTTCGACCTATTGTCTATATAATTACTACTCATGTAGTCTCTATACATTATATAACAAGGGTTTTTTAACGCAATAGCAGGCTTATTTGACAAAAAATAGTTTTATTTTCTATTTTAACCAGCTTTTACCGAGCGTATTCGATGATTCTCGTCTCTCGAATGAGGGTAACCTTGATTTCTCCAGGGTATTTTAGTTCTTGCTCGATTTTTATGGCTACATCGCGTGCCATAAGCTTGGCTTCGGCGTCAGATATCTTCTCGGGAGTTACAAATATGCGAATTTCTCGTCCAGCTTGCAGAGCGTATGACTTTTCGACAGAAGGGAAGGCGTTTACTAGCGCTTCGAGTTCTTGTAGTCTCTTCAAGTAGTTCTCCACTGAGTCTCGTCGAGCTCCAGGGCGTCCACCAGAGATGGCGTCAGCAGTTTGCACGATGATAGCCTCGATGGTTTCGTACGGATAGTCCTCATGGTGGCTTTTCATCGCAGTGATGATTTTCTCATCCGCTCCAAATTTCTGAAGAATTCTTATGCCGATTTCAATATGTGTCCCTTGCACCTCGTGGTCGAGCGCTTTTCCTATGTCGTGGACCAAAGCTCCGGCTTTTGCTATAGCTACGTCCGCTCCAAGTTCCTCAGCAATCATTCCAGCAATGTGCGCCATCTCGATAGAGTGTTGAAGTACGTTTTGTCCATAACTTGTACGGAAATACAATCGTCCGATAATTGCCACGATACGTGGGTCAAAATTGAATATCCCACATTCGTACACCGCCTGTTCTCCCTTCTCTTTGATTATTTTATTTATTTCTTCTTTCGCTTTCTCTACCAGTTCCTCAATTTTGGCTGGTTGGATACGTCCATCGAGAATCAAGTTCTCAAGTGCAAGTCTAGCGACTTGTCTCCTGATAGGGTCGAAAGATGAAATCACAATCGAGCCTGGAGTATCGTCCACAATGAGTTCCACTCCTGCCGCTCGCTCAAATGCTCGGATGTTTCTGCCTTCTTTTCCGATTATTTTCCCTTTGATTTCATTGTTAGGAATCGAAACAACAGTGGTCATGAGCTCGGACGCAGTACTGGAAGCTAGACGCTGAATAGAAGTAGCCAAAATATCTTTGGCTCTTCGGTCTAGCTTTTCCTCATTGCTATTTTCAAGCTTCTGTATTTTTATCAAGATATCTTCCTCATACTTTTTCTCGATATCTTTCAAAAGCTCGTCTTTTGCCTCACCCTCAGTCAGTCTAGCCACCCTTTCAAGCTCTCCTCTTTTTTCTTCCTCTATTTTCAATACTTTCTCCTGAACTTTCTTTACTTCTTCTACTTTTTCTTTTACCAACTCAACTTCTTTGTTCAGTTCAACCTGTCGCGCGTCCAAAAACTCATCTTTTTTAATGAGTCTTTTTTCGGTTTCTTTAAACTCGGCCTCTTTTTTCTTTTCTTCTTCTCGCACTTCGGTCAACTTCTCTTCCGCTTTCGTCTTCGCTTCGTCCGTTATTTTCTGCGCCTCTTCTTTCGCGGCGACCGTCATCTGTTTGATGTCTATTTCGATAGAGCGTCTCTTCCCAAGCGCAGTAATAAACCGCAGGTAGTATCCCACCCCTATGCCCACAAGGAGCACTCCTACTCCCAGCATTATTTCTATTAAGCTCATAAGCCTTCATTCCGGCCTATAAGAACAAACCACTATATTTGGATTTTAATTTCTAGAGCGCCTAGAATATTAGAGATTTTTAAATTTCCTATCAGATTTTCTCTTGAACACTTCATAATATATGGGATATTCCTATAAACCGTAAAAATAAATTTGTAAATTTCAACAAATTGAGTATAACAAACATTATAAAAAATGTCTAGTTGACAGGCTTGGGAATTGGGGCCTTAGATTTAGTGACTATTTCGTCGATGATTCCGTACTTTTTCGCCTCCTCGGCATCCATGAAGAAATCTCTCTCCACATCTTTTTCAATTTGGACTAGAGTCTTGCCAGTATTCTTGGCTAAGAGCTTATTTAAATTATCTCGTGTCTTTAAAATGTGTTTCGCGGTGATGGCGATGTCGGACGCTTGTCCCTCTACTCCTCCCATGGGCTGGTGAATCATCACTTCTGCATTCGGCAGGATATAGCGCTTACCTTTTTTACCAGCTGAGAGAACGATTGCTCCGCCTGAAGCAGCGAGCCCCACGCAGAAAGTAGAAATGTCCGGACGCACATGGTTCATGGTGTCCACGATGGCCATAGTGGAAGTGACTGAACCACCTGGAGAATTTATATATAAATATATGTCCTTTTTTGCGTCTTCAGATTCAAGGAAAAGAAGTTGAGCAATGATAATGTTCGCCGTGTGGTCATCTATCGGGCCGCCCAAAAATATAATGCGCTCACGTAAAAGGCGGGAGTAAATATCATAAGCTCGCTCCCCAAACTGTGATTTTTCAATGACTGTTGGTATTAACATACCCTTATTATATACCTTTTTTTTGATTTTTCAAGTTTTTAAATAATTTTACAGTTTTCCACTTTTTTGTAGACTTGCGTACATTTTTGAAAGTGTTACCATTCTACACAATGCGAAAAATATGGGACAGAAAGAAAGGAATAAAAACTAATCAAAAAATTGAAGACTACACCGTTGGAGCGGACTACTTATTGGATTTAGAACTACTCCCTTACGACATAGCAGGCACGACGGCTCACGCCAAAATGCTTCGCAAAATAAAAATATTAAATAACAAAGAACTCAGTACCCTACTTCGCGGACTAAGTAAAATTTTGTCTCTTTGGAAGAAAGGGAAGTTTAAAATTCATAAATCACAGGAAGATGGACATACCGCCATCGAGGCATATCTGACAGAGCACTATGGCGACGTAGGTAAAAAAGTTCACACTGGTCGCTCTCGAAATGACCAGTCTCTAGTGATGTTGCGACTCTTTACTAAAGAAAAACTTTTAGAAATAAAAAAAGAAACTGAAATTCTAGTTAGCGTCTTGGCGCAAAAAATTAAAAAACAAGGCAAAATAAAAATGCCTGGCTATACTCACATGCAGAGAGCCATGCCAAGCTCCGTCGGCATGTGGCTGGGTTCTTATCATGATAGTCTAAAAGATGACCTTATCCTCTTAGACGGAGTAATGAAAGTCGTTGACCAAAATCCTCTAGGTTCAGCTGCTGGGTACGGGGAAAATGTTCTTGGCTTGGACAGAAAGTTTACAACCAGAGAGCTAGGTTTCAAGCGAGTGCAAGAAAATCCGATGTACTGCGCACTTTCACGAGGGAAATTTGAAAATATGGTTCTGCAAACTGTTTCTTCCATTATGTTTGATATTGGAAAGATTTCAAACGACCTTTTGCTTTTCACAACCAAAGAATTTGACTTCTTCACTCTTCCGGATTCTTTTAAAACAGGCTCGAGTATGATGCCGCAGAAGAAAAATTACGATATTTTGGAATTAATCAGAGGGAATATAGCTGTTTCAAATGGCTATCAGCACCAAATAGAAAACGTTGTAAAAAACCTACCCGCCGGCTATAACCGCGATTTTCAAATCACCAAAGAGCCATATATAAAAGGAGTGAAGCTCGCACTTAATACTATCGGGGTGATGATTTTGGTAATCAAAAACTTATCTGCCCAAAAAGCAAATCTTCAAAACGCTTGCAGTGCTGAACTTTACGCTACCGATGAAGCTTTAAAATTAGTAAAGAAAGGAAAAAGTTTTCGAGAAGCTTACCAAGAAGTAAAAGAAAAATATGCCTAATCAAACGCACAGCCCTTGGGATTTAAAAACACAAATGCTGGAAGCAATTTCTAAAAATGGTGGATTTGTAAATTGTCATGCTCACTTTGACAAAGCTTATTTCATAACAAGGGATGGCCTAGACCAGGCTATAGTTGACATGGAAGTAAAGTGGCGTATGAGTGATGGTATAAAACGAGTCAGCACTGTCCCCGATATCAAAGAGAGGATAAAACGCGCTCTAGATTTTCTTATCAGCCAGGGATGCAAGAGTACTTGCACTTTTATAGACGCATATGATGCCGTAGGACACAAAGCAATAGATGCGGCAAATGCTGTAAAAGAAGAATATAGAGACAAAATAACCCTACTCACCATTACTCAGCCTTTAGGGGGGCTAGTGGACGACAAAGCACGTGCGCTTTACGAAGAAATCACCGCCAAAGCTGATATTGCCGGAGGACTTCCTTCTAAAGACCGCCCAAATGATGAAAAACATTTAGATTATCTTTTCGAGATTGCTAAAAAATTAAATAAACCTATTCATGTACACATTGACCAAGAAAATAATCCGAACGAACGCGACACAGAAAAATTAATCAGAGCTGTGAGGCGCCACGGTTATCAGGGGAGGACAGTGGCTGTGCATGCGATATCTACTTCCGCTCAACCAAAAGAATATCGTGCAAAAATTTACAAAGAACTCGCGGAGCTTGGTATCGCTGTCGTCGTCTGTCCTTCAGCGGCTCTCTCTATGCGTCAGCTGGATCAATTCACCGCTCCAGTGCACAATTCTATAGCCAATGTTCCAGAAATGCTTGAAGCTGGCGTGTTGGTAGGTATAGGTGTGGATAATATAGCAGATTTTTATGAACCTTTTGTTGATGGAGATATGTGGACAGAATTGCGTTTGATGCAAGAAGCTTGCCGATATTACGACCTGGATGCGCTGGTCAAAGTTGCTTCGACCAACGGAGCGAAAATACTGGCCTATAAGTAGTACGCCTGCGACGAGGTTTACTATTGAGTTTCCAAAAACTGAAAGACTTTTTCGTTAGTAAGCACATTTTCGGCGTGCATTTGAGCGCGTTCAGGGTCTGCCTCTTTGTAATGTTCTAGTATATGCGCGACTTCTTTGGCGATTTGTTCAGAGTCTGCTGATATTTTTTCAATTTTGGCAATTTCATTAAGTATGAGTGCCAGCTTCGCCTTTTTTTCTGCATCGTTTCTAAATTCTTTTCTCAAATCTTCCAATGTTTTATTCAAATGTTTCAAGTAGTCTTCGAACTTTAGCCCCATTTGGGTAATGTCAGACTCCATCCTGTACAAAATCTTGTCGAGCTCAACTCCAATTAGAATTTCAGGTACCTCAATCTCACTGTCTTCTATTATTTTCTCAATAATTTTTAGTCTAGTTTTTTCTCTGTGTGAGTTTTCTTTCTCTATTTTAATATTAACTTTCAATTTATCTTTGAAATCGGCAACATTCTCAAATGGACCCAAACCCTTCACGAATTCATCGTTAAATTCGGGTAGTTCTCCAATCTTGTCATGCGTGTGAGGCTCTTCTCCTTCTTTGTGCACGTGTTCTGCTACATGTTTCTTCGGTGCGCGCGACTTTCGAATGTCCATTATAGTATTTTCTACCTCTTCATCTGACACGGTAATATTCTTTTCAGTCTCCGTAACTTCTCCGATTATTTTCTTGGCAATATTTTTATAATCCGGCAGTTTTATCTCCGGTAACACCGCAGTTTTGATTTTAAATCCGAGTGGATTCTTCCGTGCGAGCTTGGTGATAGAAATTTCTGGTCGGCCAACGACGAAGAGATCCTCTTTCTCAATTATTTTCGGATAATGTTCTCCGAGAGCCATCTCCGCTGCCTCTTCCAAGATGCGGATTTCAGGTATATTTTGGAGTAAAATATTTTCAGGCACTTTTCCTTTTCGGAATCCATCCAGCTCCGTCTGCGCGCTTATCCTCTTGAGTGCCATGGCAAAATAGGGCTCGAAGAACTCGCTTTCAAGTTCTCCTTCAATTTCTACTTCACTTTTAGGTAGTTTGGTTACTTTTGTTTGCATCCGTTGCGGGAACCCAGATTAAATTTCTGAATCAAGACTTTCCAAATCAATACTATCTAATTCTGCTTCCATCTCAGAAGAGCTCTCTACCCCAGAGTCACTGGTATTATTTTCTAGTTCTGTAGCTCTCTCTTCCATACTGACCTTCCAGAAATAAATTCCGCCGATTACTAAAATAACTACGATAATCATTGAACCTATTAATGCTCCATTCCCGTTTGTCGTTTGTTCTGGTTCCATATTTTTAAAAATTATTTTTAATCTTCATCTTCTTCATTTTCACCTTTAATTTTTGCAATTTCCTTTATTGCAAGACGCAAGTCTTCTCGCGACTCTTTTAGCATGTCTTTCGCTTCTCGCGCCAAGCTCTTTATTTTTTCGAATGTCTCCGGAGTAATCTCTTCACCTTTTTCCGGGATTAATTCTTTAATGTCTTCAATAACTCCTTTTGCTTCTTCTAATTTATCAATAGAAGACTCAAGGAATTCTTCTGCGTCAGATGTGTCTTCTTCCCCATCCAATCCTTCGATAACATTTCCGACTCTCTCCTGCATTCTTTCTAAGTTTCTTACTGCCACCACAAATCTCTCTCCAATCATTCTCTTTGCACCATTCCAGAACTTTGTTTTTATTTCAGAATTGGCCAATCTGAATTCTTCTCTTCTTGTTTTAAGCTCCTGCACAAAAGTCTCTCTATTTTTTCTCAAAGTTTCACGAAACGCTTCGCGGTCTTCCTTCATTTCCAACTTAAATGTTTCTCGGGCCTCTTGCATCTCACTTTTAAACATTGTTCGCGTTTCTTTTCCCTTTTGGTATTGCATTGACGGAGATTCTCTTGCAGAATCTTCCGCTCTGACCAAGATAGCTCCAGACATTAACCCTAAAACAATAGCAAAAACAATATATTTTTTCATAGTTTTTATGACGTAACAAAACTCACAATCTTACTAATACAATAGATTATAACAAGAAGGCTACTAGAAGCAAAGCTACAATATTTAGTATTTTTATCATTGGGTTGATGGCAGGACCGGCAGTGTCTTTGTATGGGTCGCCAACGGTATCTCCGGTGACGGCTGCTTTGTGAGCCTCAGAACCCTTGCCTCCATGATTTCCTTCCTCAATATATTTCTTGGCATTGTCCCATGCTCCACCACCTGAAGTCATTGAAATTGCCACGAAGAGTCCGGTAATAATAGAGCCGACAAGAAGTCCACCCAAAACTACAAACCCGTTTTCTTTTCCGAAAATTAAAATTACTAAAATAGGAGCAAGTACCGGGATGAGCGCAGGCAAAATCATTTGCTTGATGGCTGCGCCAGTAATGATTGAGACAGCTTTAGCATAGTCCGGCTTTGCAGTGCCCTCCATGATTCCTTTTATTTCTCTAAATTGTCTTCGAATTTCTTCCACCACTTTGCCTGCAGTTTTTCCTACCGCTTCCATGCAAAGCGCGCCGAAATAATACGGCAAAAGACCTCCGAGGAATAGACCGACGATTACGTATGGATTACTCAAATCAAAAACAATGCTCTGTCCGGCTTTTACAATTTCTTCTGTATAAGAAGCAAACAGCACCAGAGCAGCGAGTCCAGCAGAACCGATAGCATAACCTTTGGTTACAGCTTTGGTAGTATTGCCGACAGCGTCTAGTGGGTCAGTTACATCACGAACTTCTTTCGGCAGCTCCGCCATCTCGGCGATGCCTCCAGCGTTGTCTGTGATTGGGCCGTAGGCGTCTATAGCTACGATTATTCCTGTCATAGAAAGCATAGACATTGCAGCTACTGCAATTCCATAAAGTCCTCCGTAGTGATAACTAACCAATATTCCTAAAACTATCGTGATAAGTGGCCAAGCAGTAGATTTCATCGAGATAGCCAAGCCTTGAATGACATTTGTACCGTGACCAGAAACCGAAGCGAGCGCGATAGATTTCACTGGAGAGTATTTTGTAGAAGTAAAGTATTCAGTAATGACAACCAAAGCTCCGGTGACTACAAGACCCACAAGTGCACAGAAAAATAAATCCATTACTTCGTATTTTCCATTTTCCGCCATCAGCATTTTTGTAACGGGATAAAATATTGCCGCAGCGATAACACCTGAAGCCAATAAACCTTTGTACAAAGCTCCCATAATGTTTTTAGATTTATCTGCTCCTCCACCTAGTTTTACAAACCAGGTGCCGATTATAGAAGCGAAGATAGAAACTCCACCGATTACCAGCGGATAGATAACCGCATTTTCAAATCCTATAAAAAGCAGAGAGCCAAGGAGCATTGTCGCGACTGAAGTAACAGCATAAGTCTCAAACAAGTCAGCTGCCATGCCTGCGCAGTCTCCGACGTTGTCGCCCACGTTGTCCGCAATCACTCCTGGATTTCTTGGGTCATCTTCTGGGATTCCAGCTTCCAATTTGCCGACGAGGTCTGCACCGACGTCTGCTGCTTTAGTAAAAATTCCTCCACCGAGTCTGGCGAATACGGAAATAAGTGAAGCACCGAATCCGAGTCCTACTAGTGCGCCGACATCTTTGGTAATTGCATAAAAAGCTGTGACACCAAGAAGCGCCAAGCCTACGACTAGAAGACCAGTTACTGTCCCGCCTTTAAAAGCCAAAGAAAGAGCTTCGTTGATTCCTGTCCTAGCGGCTTCAGTGGTTCGCACATTTGCTCTGACTGAGACATTCATACCCACATAACCTGCGAGAGCGGAAAAGATAGCACCCACCATAAATCCTAAAGCCATCGTCCAGCCAAGTTCCGGAATAAAACCGATTATCAAGAAAAGTACTACAGCAATTATGCCAATAGTTTTGTATTGTTTATTTAGATACGCGCTAGCACCCTCTTGTATCGCTTTAGCAATTTCTTGCATGCGAGCATTGCCGGGGCTTTTCTTTAAAATTAATTTAGCTAGAACTAAACCATAAATTATCGCAACCAGAGAACTGATAATCGCAAACAATAAAAATTGATTCATATTACTTTTATTTATTTATAATTATAATTTTTCTTCTTCCTTTTTCTCTTCAACAACTTCTTCTGAAGAAACAACTTCTTTCGTGCCGTCACCTTTGATATCTATTCTCCAGCCAGTGAGCTTGGCAGCAAGGCGAACATTTTGTCCGCCTTTGCCGATGGCGAGTGAGAGTTGGTCATCGGCTACTTCTACCACTGCCTTGTGTTCCTTTTCATCTGTTTCAATCGAAATAACTTTTGCCGGAGACAGAGAGTTGGAAATAAATTGCTTTGGGTCCTCGGACCAGGGGATTATATCAATCTTTTCTCCCGAAAGCTCCTGGGTAATAGTATTTACTCGCGTACCTTTCTGTCCGACACACGAGCCCACTGGGTCGATGTGCTCATCGTTTGAAAAAACTGTAATTTTAGACCGGGCGCCCGCTTCACGAGCGATAGCTTTTATTTCCACCACTCCGCTTGCGACTTCTGGCGCTTCCATGGCGAAAAGTTTCTCGATAAATTTAGGATGCGTGCGAGACAGACGCAGGTTGATGCCTCTAGGAGTATCTTCCACTGAGTAGAGATATGCTCGCACTCTTTGACCTCTCTGAAAATATTCTCCAGGAATTTGTTCTTCGGCTGGTAGTATTCCTGTCGCGCGGTTGAAGTCTACATACACATTGCCTCGCTCAATTTTTTGAACCACACCAGAAACTATTTCTTTTTCCTTAGTACCATATTCGTCCATGATGGAAGTTCGTTCTGCCTCTCGGATTTTCTGGATGATGACCTGCTTGGCAGTCTGGGCGGCAATACGTCCATAATCTTCCTTCGGTTCAAGTGGAAAAACCACTTCGTCGTTGAGCTCTACTCCTTTTTTCATTTTTTTTGCGTCCTCGAGCATGATGTGATGCTCGCCGTTGAAGCGCACGCGCTCATCGCCCTCTTCTTTTACTGAGTACTCTTCATCATTATTGTCTTCCTCGTCTAACTTGGCGATAGTTTCGTCAACTACTATTTTTACTTTATAGAAGTCTGTCTTACCTGTTTCTAAATCAAACTTAGCTCTGATGATTTGTCCTTTCTTGCCGTAATCTTTTTTATAGGCGGCAGCCATCGCTTGCTCAATCGCTTCTAATATTTTTTCTTTTGGAATTTTTCTTTCTTCCTCTAGTTGCTCCAACGCTGACCTGAATGTTTTTATATCTAACATATTAAATTTTATTAAACTATTAAATTTTTCTCAAAACAAAAGCCCTGTTGTGACAGGACTCGTACAAAACAAGAATAACACAAGTCGTGTTTTAATGCAAATTTTATGTTCCTACTTTCAATTAAACGTTGTGTCTAAAGGTTGAATTGAGTGTTAAGATATCCACTTGTTTTGCACTTTTCTTGATTTGACGGGGCGTTTTGTGGTATAATACACACGAATGGCGCATTTCGCGTCTTTCTTCGACAAATTAACTTAAATGGAGGTCGCTATGCGTACCAATCGTCTTGCTAGACGGGCGGCCGTTCTTGCGGCCATCCTATTAGTTTCCTGTGGGGACGAAAGTCCAACGGGAACAACAAACCCACCAAGGGTTACTGTTTCCGCAAACGTGGTTCTGCAGGGGAGCATGGTAGAGCTCTCAGCCTCGGCTTCCTTTAACGAGGGACCAATCACGGACGGATCCAGGTATGCCTGGACTGTCGGCACGTCGCCGGCTGGGACAGGGATGCAAGTCTCGTTCCCGACATCTACACTCACTCCTGGTTCTTACAGGAGTTGTGTGGTTGTCGCCATTCCTGAGGCGAGCGGTACGGACTGCGAGAATTTCGTAGTCCCATCTCTTCCGGCACCCATTTTCTGGGATCCGGTTGCGGTCGCTGCTCTAGAGTGGCTCGACAGTGTTGTCGTATTCACCCCGTCAGATAGTTTGGGGATTACGGGAACCCTCGGTGCGGCCATAGAGGCTAAGAAGCTGGACATTGTCTTCGAGGGAGTAGGTGCGGACCATGTTCCCGGGCGGATTCGTCTTCCTGCGAACTTCGTCAGCATGAAGAAGTACCAGATACTCGGCCCAGTGTCTCACAACTTGGGGCACAGCCTCAGGGGCCCCCACGATTGCGGTTGGGATCCGGCCAGGAATGTCTTCACTGCAGACTGTCAGTGGGGAACTGGCGCCTGGACTTTTCAGGTGCTTTTTCTGAAAGTTCTGCTTAAACACGCAGACAGGCTTGGTCTGACTGCGGGCGAGAGAAGTGAGATCCAAGGCAACATTAACAGTATCCAGATGTTTTGGATAGAACCCTGAGTCTTTCTTAGGGCGGGCAGTCAAGAGCCGTTATTCTTGGCACATACATCGGAGTTGGCGCATTCAAAGACGCGCCAACTCCAGACTCCAAAGAAGCTCTGCTTCCTGCGGAGTCTTTTTTATTTCAGAACTTATCCACAGACGTTTTCTCCCCCTTTTATTCTCATGGTATAATTTTTCTAATTATGGATGAAACATTAACTCCGACACCGCCACTCTCTGGTGAACCACAGCCAAAACGCCGGAAGATTTCTAAACCGATGCTTTTGCTGTTGCTAATCTTGCTCTTGATAGTTTTTGGTTTTTTATATTTCCAAAAAATTACTCCGAATTTCTCAAAAGACCAGAATGTTGTATTGACTTCCCTCAAAGAGGCGCCTACCAATAAGCTAGTGCCGGAATTTCCGCCACAGTTAATAATTTTGCCGGGCACGGAAATTATTGAATCAAAATTAATGCTTTTGCCAGAGGGGACAAAATCGAATGCTAGTATTGGTAATTGGTATGCTTTTGCTAGAATTACTGCTCCAGTATCGTTGAGAGAAGCCACAAGCAGTTATAAAAAAATACTTACGAAACTTGGATATAGTTACTCAAAACCGACGACTGTTACCACCGGTCGGTTTACCATCAAGGCGCAAAGACTAAATGAAGTAACCAAAACGTCGGAAACGGTGCAGGTGTTTATAAACGGCGATGAAATGAAATCCGATATAATTCTTAGCTACAGTAACAATACTCAAAAATAATTTATGCCAAGAAATATACTACAAATCTTTCGCTACTTACAGAAGTCTATTTTTATAAAAGTTGCTTTTGCTTTGATGTTAGTGCTAGTTATTATTGGGGGAGCTTTTGCTTTTGTAAATATTCAAAATCCGCCCTCTGCATTTGCGGGGTGGGCATATGACCAATGGTACGAAGATGATGGATGGATGAGATATGAAGGTGCTTGCGTTAGTGCTGATTGTTATTGTACTGTTTCAGAGTTTGGATGTGACGAAAACGACCTTCCCGATATGAGCGGTAGTGGCGGTGCTACTCAAAACAATATTTTTATAAGTGAAGCCTTGGCTGGTGTGGGCCCCGGGGGGAATGGAACTTATGGTGGTTGGTACTGTTCTTTTGGCTATGGGTATGATCCTCAGAGTTGTGAGGGAGGAGGAGGAGAGGTGTGGGGTTGCACCGACCCTTCCGCTAATAATTATGACCCCTCAGCAACTGATGACGACGGTAGTTGTACTTACGACGAGCCTCCTCCACCTCCCGATCCTGATGCTCCATCCATAATAACTATAAATGTTATTCCAGGCTGTACGGCATTTGTGACCTTGAATGAAAATGGCTCACCTATTTATCAGGGTTGGGACTCTACTTCTGTTGTGGCTTACCCTCCCGTGGGTGGCGCTACATATGCAGTGGTTGCTACTTCACCCGTAGGATATACAGATCCAGTAGAAAATCCGAGTAGTCACTATGTTTTTCAAAACGATCCAAAAACTTTCGACATTTCATGTAGTCAGATTCCTGCGCCTACTGTCACTGTGTGGGCTGACGATGAATCAATCGATTACAACACCAGCACGATTATTCACTGGAGCTCAACTGACGCCACTTCTTGTGACCTGACAACTCCATTTTATTCCCCTATGGGAACATCCGGGCAGTTCGGCACCGGTAACCTCACTACAAATACCATCTACACTATGATTTGTTATGGTCCCGGGGGACAAGACGACGACGACGTTGCTGTTACTGTCGGGCCTCCTCCCGTCTACGGTTGTATG
>CAYQPS010000016.1:0-12579 GCA_964419555.1 uncultured Candidatus Saccharibacteria bacterium
TAGTAAAAGAAATATTAGGCCCTCATAGTTTAATGGATAGAATGCGAGCTTGCGGAGTTTGCGATCCAGGTTCGATTCCTGGTGAGGGCACACCACAATTTCAATAATGCAGCAGGCCCTCAACGGAATCGGGTCGAAATGATTACTTCAGTTCACTCTGTAATTTCAAGAGCTGCCTGAAGTCTGCCTTGATTTCGTAAAATAGATCCTGGGTGGTTTCGTTGTTTTCCCAGAGATCTTCGAGTACCTCAAGAATGTTTATTTTGAGATCCTCGATACGAGCCAGTTCGTCATCTCGACGCGAATAAGTATTCATCGTTGATGTACGGCTAATTAATAATTTGGCCCGTTCAACGACTGCTTCCATTATCTAGAAATGCCCCGCGTCGGAGTAGACGGGCAAATGTGCCGGCATGGTACAATGGCCGCATGCGACGACTAATTCCATGGATAGCTGCTTCCGTCTTCCACTTCTTTGTTTCCGGGTATCTTATCATTGGTATGTTGATGAGCTCTTTCGGTAACACGAGTGGTGCAAGAGAAGATTTATTGGTACGAACAATAATGCACGTTCTCTACTACGCTTTTTTATTGCCGGTGATAGGACTATTCGAAGGAATGGGTGATTCTGGTTTGATGCTAGGCTTTATTGCTTTGAGCGTTTTCTGGGGCTGGGCTGTCGTGACTTTGATAGATAGATGGCGAGGGAATCGTGATGAGGCAGTCGTGGACGTGGGGAGATGAGGGATCTGTTACAGGATGTCGATCTTTCTTTCTCCATCTGTTTCATTTCTTCAACAACGACATGAAGTTTCTCCAGACGCTCTCGCAGCTCCTCTGACGGCGTCTGAAAAAAGGTTCTAATGTGGTACACTAAAGTGCACAAATAAACTTGACTTTTAGGCTATAATCTGCTATAATAGAAAATATGGCTCAAAAAATGAAAATATCTATTAAGTTAGTTGTGCTTGTCCTCTTGGCCCTAGTAGGGATATTTGGAGTTGCAGATAACACACATGCGCAGTATTTCACAATAAAAGCTTCGATTTATGCCAATAGTGAGAGTATCGGAGAAGGAGACAGCACCACAGTCCACTGGACTTCAAATGGGGCAAAGTCTTGTACCGGTAGTGACGGCACCAGTGGTTGGGCAGGAAGCAAAAGTCTTTCTGGAAGTTTTCTCACAGGAAAGATGACTTCGAGTGAAACTTTTAAAATTACTTGTACAAACGTTGCGGGCGACACTGACAGTGAGTCAGTTACTATTGCTGTCGGCGAGGAAGAAACTAGTGGAGACAAGCCGAGTGTAAGTATTTCTGCTGATGATACAAGTATTGATGACGGCGACAACACTAGAATACATTGGACTTCAAAAAATGCAGATGATTGTGAAGCTAGTGGCGGCACCAGTGGCTGGTCAGGACGCAACATAGGAACTTCTGGCAGTTTTGATACTGGCAATCTTACTTCTGATAAAACTTTTCGTATAACTTGTACCAACGACGATAGTGATGAGTCTGATGCTGACTCGGTCAGTATTGATGTCGGTGGAAGCACCAGCAACAACAGTGGACGTCCAAAGGTAGAAATTGAAGCAGACGATACAAGTTTAGCTTCTGGTAAGAGTGCGAAAATTACTTGGGACGCAACTGATGCAGACGAGTGTTTTGCTAGTGGTGGTTCAATCGGCTGGACCGGTACAAAAAATTCTTCCGGTGGAAGTTTCAACACAGGCCCTCTCTCTTCTTCTGTTACTTTTTCTATTAACTGCTACAACGAAGATGGCTCTACAAACGATTCGGTGACAGTACGAGTAAGCACGACTGGGGGGCCGGTAACTCAAATTTCTCAAGCGCCAACTACGGTAACCTTGATGACTACTAAAATAACAACCACAAGTGCAGAGCTAAATTCTTTGATAGTTAATAAGGGAACTTTGGCTTCACAAGCTTGGTTTGAGTGGAGTACAAATATAACCTTAGGCAACAGTACAAACAGAGTGTCGGTGGCTGTATCCCCTTCTACTACACGCAAGGAAATTATTTCCGGACTTACTCCAGGAACAAGATATTATTACCGCGCAGTGGTAGAGAATATAAACGGGAGAACTTATGGCTCAACTTTAAATTTTCTTACCAACAATATACAAACTATTGCTCCTGCTATTCCTACCCCACCAAAACCTACTCCCCCAAAACCTTCCACTCCGACTCCTTCTACTCCTCCGCCTATTCCTCTTGCCCCTGCACCGACTATTACTCCAGACACAACGATCATAAACAACATTGTAAATACAAATTCTCTTGTAACACTTTCTATAGATGGCGGTGAAGACAATATTGCTCCGGAAGAGAGCCGTATTTACAATATAAAATGGGAAAATACTACCGACAAGGCGTTGGAGAAAGTAGTCCTGCGAGTGATTCTTCCTTCATCAATGATTTTTGAAACTACCAACAAAGGTTCTTTCACTAGCGAAGATAATACTATTATTCTAGACATAGACACACTGGAGGGAGGAGAAATCGGAAGTATGTTGTTTACTTTAAAAGCGAATCCAAATATACAAAAGGAAGAGTTGGTAGTCGTAGTAGCTAATCTGGTATACACCGACGAAGCTGAAATACAGGGTGATGCTGTTGCGTACACCACCCATCATGGATTTTTTTCAGAGTCAGCCCTTCCCGCAAACGTGCTTGGAGCTGGATTCCTGCCTGAAACAATATATGAATGGCTCTTCCTCTTTATTCTTGTAATGATATCGTTGCTTTTGGTAAGACATCTTTTCTTCGGCCGAAGTCCAAACACAGAGAATCAAACCAGACATTAAAGCAATCCTTGTTGACAAACACACGAGAATATCCTATACTCTATCAACAAAGTAGGTGCGAAAAGAGTCGATTTCTAGAGAGTGTCTTATATTTGTATTTAACAACTTAACTAAAAAAATCAATGACTGGTACTATAAAAAGAAAGACGGACAAAGGTTTCGGCTTTATAACCGGAGAAGGGCTTGCGAAAGATTTATTCTTTCACAGCAATTCTCTTGTTGGCGTAACTTTTGACGAACTAAATGAAGGTGATGCTGTTTCTTTCGAAACAGAGGAATCACCAAAGGGATTGAATGCTGTGAACGTACAACGCGTTGCATAATATTCGTTCTTAAACAAAAAATCCCCCGTATGGGGGATTTTTTGTTTTCCGGAAAAATAAACTACTGACTGAATTCTTCACCTCGAGCCCACTTTTTTAGTACATCATAACTCTCTTCACCACAAATCCATTTGGACGTCTTTGTATTATAGAAAAAAGGCACCCCACCACACATATCCTTATCCAATTCTAAAAGACGCTTTTCATTTTCAGGATTATTCCAGACTTCAAAAGCATCAACCTTAACACCTTCTTCTTTTTCCAACTTCTCCACGAGCTGATGCATCCGCACGCAGTGCGGACATTCGGTTCCGTAGAATTCTAATAGATGACTATTCATTGAATATTATTTCACCAGCCTAGCGAGACGAGATTTCTTGCGAGCAGCGTTGTTTTTCTTGATAACCCCACTTTTAGCAGCTTTGTCTATTGTCTGAAACGCTGTAGGTAAAATTTTTGCCGCTTCTTTCTTGTCGGTCTTAGATAATTTCTCAATTTTCTTGATTATCTCTTTCATTACTCGCTTGCGACGGTCGTTGAAAGCCTTCTTGCGTAGAGACCCGCGAATCGCTTTTTTGGCTGACTGTGTTATTGGCATTGAAGTAATTTAACAGAAAACACTTTTAAATGCAAACAAATATAATCTAAACAAAAATACGTTTCCCGAGCGAAAGCCCGGGAAACGTATTAATGAATAGGTCATGCTGCAGTTGCAAACCGCAGCCGTACGGGGCCAGGAATAACCACCTGGTGCACGTCTGCCGCCTTCCACACAAAATCGTGCTTCAGGGGGAAAGACATCTCGTCGAGAGCACAACGATCGTCGAGCTCGTAACGCACGACGTCATAGCTACCTTCACCATTTTTGCGAAGTACTATGGTGGCGTGGTCCTCGTCAAGGAACCCGTTATAACCATCGCGGAAAGCCTGACACTGCTCGGGCGTGAGCCCGACTTGTTCGAGCGGAAACCCAAACCCTTCGAAGATTTGAGACAGAGTGGCATTTTTCGCCAAAGGGCACACGGCGATGGGTATTTCTGTGCCGTCGTTCTCTCTCAAGAAAAATTCATCTCGATGAGGAATTTTGACGCACAGTGCAGAAACTACAGTCATAAGTACTTCTCCTATAAAGGGGTGTGGATTGGTTGCTCGACGATTTAAAAAGAGCTTTAGCTCTAATTATACCAATTAAGTATATACTTTTGTCAAACTTAAAAGTGGATTCTTGGTATGTTATAATTAAATGATGATTGGCAGCATACGAGGGAAAATAACCCTAAAGACAGAAAAGTTTCTTTTAGTTGAAACGTCTGGAGTTGGATATAAAATAAGCGTATCGCCTGATACTTTATCTAAAAGCAAGAAAGTTGGTGAAGAAATATCGCTTTGGATTCACACTCATGTCAGAGAAGAGGCACTAGACTTGTATGGATTTTTAAACTATCAAGAATTGGAATTTTTTGAAATGCTTATCAACGTCTCCGGCATCGGGCCGAAGGGAGCACTTTCTATTCTCGGCATCGCTTCTCTAGAGACATTACGAAAAGCCATAAGCACAGGAGATACTGCCTACCTTACAAAGATTTCCGGCATCGGCCGAAAAACTGCGGAAAAAATTGTCATCGAACTACGAGATAAAATGGGAGATGAGAAATCAGGCAGTTCCCTTCAAGGAGAACTAGATGCACTTGAGGCTCTAAAATCTTTGGGCTATTCGCAAAACGAAGCTCGTGAAGCATTAAAAAAAGTTTCGCCAGACACAAACACCAATACAAAAATCCGCGAAGCGTTGAAGATATTAGGAGGCAGATAGATAGGTTATGCCTGAATTACCAGAGGTTGAAAATTTGCGCCGAGGGCTGGAACGCACCATTATAGGCCAAAGGATAAAAAAAATTACAGTCAATAAACCGAAATTAGTATCGGGGAAAGGCAATAATCGCGTCGCCTCAAATAAAAAGAAAATTCAGTTTATTAAGAGCATCACGGGAACACGTTTTGTAGCTATTGAACGTAGAGCAAAAAATCTTATCCTTAGATTAACTAGCGGGAAGATAATCCTTGCGCACCTAAAAATGTCGGGTCAGTTTGTTTACAAATCTAAAAGTAATAACAAACTAGTAACTGGCGGACACCCCATAGAACTTTCAGAAAAGGAACTCCCGAACAAACACAGCCATATAATTTTCGAACTTGAAAATGGAACTTTATATTACAACGACACGCGAATGTTTGGATATGTGCTTTATTATCCTGACGAAAAATCTTTCAGCGCAGAGAATCATTTCGCTCTGTATGGGTGCGAGCCTCTTTCCCGAGAATTTACAGTAAAATATTTTTTTGATGCTCTCAAAAGTAAGAAAGGTAAAATAAAAGCCGTATTAATGGATCAAAAAATAGTTACTGGTCTCGGAAATATATATGCAGATGAAAGTTTATACGAATCTTTTATAAGACCTGACCGCCTTGCGTCGTCTATTTCAAAAAAGAAAGTAGAGAAATTGCACAAGGCAATACTCCGCATAATGCGCCGAGCAATAAAGGTTGGCGGCTCTTCTATAGCCACATATCGCCTTTTAGACGACAGTAGAGGCAATTACGCACGAGAACACAAGGTATACGGGAAAGCTGGTGGATATTGCCCTAGATGCCACACACAATTCAAGAAAATATTGATTCAAAACCGAACGACGGTATTCTGCCCTCGATGTCAGAAATAAATTAGATTTTCAGGATTCTAAATAAGGCAACACCTAGGGCTACAGAAACGTTGAGTGATTCTTTTTTGCCTCGCATGGGAATTTCAGCGACCACATCGCATTTTTTTAAGATGCTTTTAGGAATTCCTGTTACTTCAGCACCCATTATGAAAACATTTTTCTCTTTTGGCTTAATTTTTTTATAATCAACTGATTTTTTGTCCTGCTCAATCCCAATAATTAAATATTTTTGCTGTGTTAAGCTACGCAAGAGGGCGGGCAGGCTTCTTTTAGACTCCCAAGGCACAAACTCTTCCGCTCCCAACGCGGACTTGGCTAAATCTTTACGCTTCCTGCCAAATCTATCAACGGGTGTCGGTGTGTAGCCAGTCAAATAAATTTTATTTACCCCCGCCGCATCAGCGGTGCGAAACATTGCGCCGACGTTTTCTATACTTCTGATATTGTGCAATATAACTATATTATTTTTCATTTTAAAAAATTCTTCCCTCTCATGTTTTTATGATAAGCAATCGCAAATCTATGCGCTTCATTATTTGAAAGTAAAATACCTGACTTATATTTTTTAATCATGTCTTTATCCCCCATTATAGCCTTTGGTTTGTGTTTGTCGTCTTTTACTACAGAGACAACGGGAATATTTATATTCATATTTTTTAATACTTTTTTGGCTGTATTTAGTTGCGCCGTCCCGCCGTCCACCACAATTAGGCCAGGAAAAGCCCATTCTGTATGGTTAAATCGGCGACTTAGGACTTCAGTAAGGGCTCCTGCGTCGTTTGAGCCAGTTTGTGTACGAATTTTAAATTTCTTGTATTCGCTTTTGACTGCATTATTATTTTCTACCACAGTCATAGCTCCCACCATATTTTTACCGCTCATATGAGCTATGTCGTAGCTTTCGATTCTAAATGGCGAAGCAGGCAATGAAATTTTTGCATCCGAGGGTCCCGCTTTGTCCCCCTCAATGCGCCCAAAGAAGGGCGCAGGATCAGAAATTTTATTACCTGTGAAACCATCAGCTTTGATCAATGCAATATCATTTATGTGTTGCAAGGCAAAAAGTTGTCTCTTGATTTCTCCCGCTTTTTCAAACTCACGGCCTTTTGCATAACTTTTCATTTCTTTTTTAAGATTTCTAAAAATCTTTTGCTTTTTGCCAGAAAAAAATAATTTAATGTTCTTGATGTTTTGCAAATACATCTGCCTGTCATTTAAATCAGGTATCAAACTTATTTGTTTGTAAAATTCTAAATAATTTTTACTTTTTTCGTCTAAAAATGGAAAGATGCGACGAACAATTTTTAATGCTTCTTTTAGTTGTTGCCCGTTCGTAAACGGTCCGTACACAGTTCCCTTAAGGTCTCCCAGATTTTTTCCCCGCACAATAATTACTTTTGGTAACTTTTCTTTGGTAATAACAACATAGTTGAAACTTTTATCGTCCTTTTCTTTTGTATTATATTTCGGTTGATATTTTTTTATAAGCTTAGCTTCTAGAATCAAAGCTTCTAACACGCTGTCAGCAACTTCCCAATCAACTTTGTTCGCATGAAAAAGCATATCCACTAGAAGAGGACCCCTGGTTTCAATCAAATCTTTACTGAAATAACTACGCACCCTGCTTTTGAGTGCGGTAGCTTTGCCAATGTATAAAATTTCTTTGCCCTTGCGAAAAAAGTAAACACCGGGCTTGTCAGGCATTTTTAATTTTTTAAAAAATTTACTTTGCATATTATTTCCTCTTATTTCTTCAGAGCTTTCTTTAGATATTTCCCTGTATGACTTTTGGTATTATTAGCCACCTCTTCAGGAGTCCCTTTTGCTATCAAATTACCTCCATGCACCCCTCCATCAGGGCCAAAATCTATAAGATAGTCCGAGCTTTTGACTATGTCTAGGTTATGCTCAATTAAGACGACAGTATTCCCTTTATTTACAAGCTTATTTAGCACTTCCAACAGTTTCTGCACGTCGTCGTAATGAAGCCCGACTGTGGGCTCGTCTAGAAGATAAATAGTTTTTTCCAAATGCGGACGATAAAGCTCACTTGAAATTTTTACTCTCTGCGCTTCCCCGCCAGAGAGCGTGGTGGCGGACTGTCCCAACTTCAAATAACCTAAGCCCACGTCCATCAACGTTTGCAGGCGGTCTGAAACTGCCGGAATGTCTTTAAAGAAAATTAATCCTTCTTCCACGGTAAGCTGAAGCACTTCGTAAATATTTTTCTTTTTGTATTTGACAGTGAGAGTTTCTTTGTCGAAACGCTTACCGAGACAAACATCACAAGTCACGTAAACTGTCGGCAAGAAATGCATTTCTACCGCGATGAGTCCATTGCCTTCGCAAGCTTCACACCGGCCACCCTTCACGTTGAATGAAAAACGGTTTGCTTTCCATCCACGGAGCCGAGCTTCTTCGGTAGCAGAAAATAAATCACGAATGTGGGTAAATGAGCCAGTGTATGTCGCCAAATTTGAGCGCGGAGTCCGGCCAATGGGAGACTGGTCTATAAGAATTGCGCGAGAGAGATATTCCGTGCCGGTAAATGAGCTACAGTTATATACTTTAGCAGTTCGGTATTTCCTCTCATAGCGAGCTTGAAGATTTTTATAAAGAATTTCATACATGAAAGAACTTTTGCCGCTCCCGGAGACCCCGGTGATAGAAGTCATCACGCCGAGTGGCACTTCTACATTTAAATTTTTTATATTAAATATTTTTCCACCAGCAATACGTAGTACTCCTTTTGCATGACGTCTTTTTTCTGGTATAGGAATTTTTACTTCCTCACGAAGATAAGCTAGGGTACGAGAATTGTTTGTATTTTTCTTGGCGGTTAATAAATCTTCCAAAAAACCGGAGACGATTATTTCTCCTCCATGCACTCCGGCCTTCGGTCCGAGGTCAACAATATAATCTGATGCATAAATCGTATCTTCGTCATGCTCCACTATCAAGATAGTATTGCCTAAATCACGAAGATTGAGCAAGGTTTTAATCAGTCTATCATTGTCTCTCTGGTGCAAACCGATTGTCGGCTCATCCAGCACGTACAGAGCCCCCACCAAGCGGGAGCCAAGCTGTGAAGCCAAGCGTATACGCTGCGCCTCCCCGCCAGAGAGCGTATTGGCCTTACGGGAGAGCTGTAAATAGTCTAAACCAACGTCCAGCATAAACTGCAGTCGTGCTTCTATCTCACGCACCACCGGCAGAGATATTTCTTTTTCTTTGGCTGAAAGTTTTAGTGTTTCGAAAAATTCTGACGCTTCTTTAATAGAAAAAGAGGCTAAATCCAAAATATTTTTGCGCGTATTTCCTGCGCCAGAAGAATAAAGAAATACATTCAAAGCTTCGGTGCGAAGCCGTGCTCCATGACATTCATCACACGGCTCATCTCCGCCAAAATACTTCGTACCCAAACCATTACAAGATGGACATGCGCCATATGGGGAGTTGAAGGAAAAAAGACGAGGTTCTACTTCCGGAAAAGAAAAACCATCATTCTTGCAGGCAAACTTTGCAGACATGATAAACTCATCTTCGCCGATTTTGATAGTTACCAAACCGTCAGACTCAATAAGAGCTCGCTCTAGAGCCTCAGAGAGCCTCATGCGACTTCCTTCTTTGTCATCACTAAACTCGTGCACTAGAAAATGGTCTACCAGAATATCGATATTGTGAGCTTTGTTTTTGGAAAGAGTAATTTGTTCACGAAGTTTCTTCTTCTCTCCATCCAAGCGAATCTCGGAAAAACCTTTCCCGAGTAAGTCGTATAATAGCTGGTAGTATTCGCCTTTTCTTCCCCGAACCACTGGAGAGAAAATACTGATTTCTGTTTCATCCCACTCTACTCCCATCACTTTTCTCTTTTTAGAATTCTGGGAAGAAGAATTTCGAACGGGGAAGGTTCCGGCCGAAGGCTGGAGTAATCCGGAGAAATTCTTCTTCCTAGAATTCACCTTTTCTAAAATAAAGTTAAGAATTTCTTCATTTGAAAGCTTTTTTATTTCTTCTCCGCACTGCGGGCAATGTGGATGCCCGATGCGCGCATACATTACACGTAGGTAATCGTAGATTTCGGTGATGGTCGCCACAGTTGAGCGCGGATTGTTGGAGCGAGATTTTTGGTCAATAGAGATCGCCGGGGAAAGCCCGGTGATTTCATCTACATCCGGTTTAGGCATTTGATTTAAAAACTGCCTGGCATACGAAGACAGTGACTCTACATATCGGCGTTGTCCTTCGGCGAAAATAGTATCGAAAGCAAGAGAGGACTTGCCGGACCCGGACACGCCGGTAATAACCACCATTTTATTGCGTGGCATTTCCACATCTATGTTCTTGAGATTATGGGTTCTGGCCCCTCTTACAGTTATATTTGCCCTTATTTTACCTATGTTTTTTTCGATCTTGGACATAACGAAATTTACACCCCGCAACCTAGATAGGGGGTGTATAACTCTTTTACTATAGCACAAATTTGGACTTTTATTGTCTTGGAATTACCACTGTAGATTCTCCCATAGCGTAAGGTGCCACTTGATATTGAGTGAAGTATAGGGTTATGGAGTCTGGGGTGAATGTAAACACACTAAAATTTTCTACAGTAGGCATGGTACCTTGCATTAACATTTCTTCATTAGCGTCTTTGCCAAATTTTGCTTTTAACTTTGCACGCGAGAACTCCGAAACAGTTTTCAAGTAGTTCGGGTCAGAGGAAAATAAATCTTTTAAAGCCATTTCCGTTTTTGCTTTCACGTCGTAATTCCAAGATATTATATTTTGATAACCATGAGCTCCGCCGACATAGCCGCTTACCACAAGAATAAAACTGATAAAATTTTGATTAACTTGAGCAGGTTCCCAAGAAACGGAAAACATGAATCTTTCGTCGTCTAATTCAGAAAATCTGGGAACAGGAACCGAAGTACTGTATCTGGCTTTCCAATTGTCTTCGGCATCTTTTTTATGTAAAGCAACCCCTTCTAATACTGAGTCTTCTATTTTTTTATTAAACTCAGTAGAAGTATTTTTAAACTGAGGATAGGAAACTTCAAAAATTGCATAGTCAGTCGGCTCGGTATAAGTTTTTTCTACAATCAGAGACTTGTCGATAATCAATGCTGGTTTTGGAACCTCTTCTGTTTTTGTTTCTGTCGGAACAACGGTAGTCTTTGGACTATGTAGTAATACATAAAGCCCGACCACAGTCAGAGTAATAATAAAAAGAGAAATAAAAATTTTATTCATAAACATATTATAACATTTATTTCCCTGTTTCTTCTGATTTAGTACGCAATACTACTATTTCGTCTCGTAATATTGCCGCCGTTTCAAAATCGAGTTCTTTTACTGCTTTGTTCATTTCACGTTCTTTTACTTTGATTATTTTTTCATACATCAGCACTTCCCATTCGTGGTCAGAGAGAGACACAACTCCTAAAGAGGCAGAGGCTTTCTTTTTCGCCAGGTCATTTTTATAAGCACGTTTGAAAACCTCAAAATCAACTTTAAGCTCAGCATTTACCACTTTGCCGTGTTCACTTTCGAGCTCCTCTGTGATGTCTTTGATGTTTTTCATGATTGTCTTGGGAGTAATGCCATGCGCTTTATTGTAAGCAAGCTGAATGTTGCGACGACGTTCTGTTTCACCCAGAGCTCTCTCCATCGAACCAGTTGAAACATCAGCATAGAGGATGACTTTGCCTTCGGAATTACGCGCGGCGCGTCCGATGGTCTGAATCAGAGAAGTTTCGGAGCGCAAAAATCCTTCTTTATCCGCGTCCAAGATGCCAATGAGTGCAACTTCTGGCAAATCCAGTCCTTCCCGCAGAAGATTTACTCCCACCAAAACATCGAACTCGCCTTTTCTAAATTGGGTAAGAATTTTTATTCGCTCCATCGTTTTAATATCGCTATGCAAATATTCTGCTTTAATTTTTTTATCTTTTAAATACAAAGACAGGTCTTCGGCCATTTTTTTTGTCAGAGTAGTGCCTAAAACCCTAAATCCTGCTTTGATTGTTTTTTCTGTCTCAGTTATAAAGTCTGCGATTTGACCTTTATATTCTCCTTTTTCACTTACACCACGTACTAGAGTCTCGGGATCTACCAATCCAGTCGGACGAATTATTTGTTCTACAATTTGCTCACTCAAAGTTCTCTCTTGATTCGAGGGAGTGGCACTTGTATAGATAACCGAACCGATTCTCTCGCTAAATTCTTCATACTTGAGGGGTCTGTTATCTTTTGCTGAAGGTAGGCGGAAACCATACTCCACAAGTGTTTTCTTTCGCGACGCATCTCCAGCGTACATTCCCTGGAGCTGAGGCAGTGTCACGTGTGATTCGTCTATGATGGTCAGGAAGCCAGCACTGCCATCTTTGTTGTGTGGAAAGTAAGAAAGTAGTGTTTCTGGTGGTTCCCCTTCACTTTTGCCGGAGAGATGTCTTGAGTAATTTTCAATTCCATTACAGTAGCCAACTTCTCTTATCATGGCTAAATCATAATTTGTTCGACGTTTTATTCTTTCCGCTTCTAAAAGTTTCCCCTCTTTGTCAAATTTTTTAAGTTGGATATCCAACTCTTTCTTTATATCAATAAGTGCTCGCTTTAGTTTTACATCTTCAGTAATGAAATGTTTGGCGGGGAAAATAAAAATATTTTCCTCTTCCTCTAAAATACGCGAAGAAACTGGGTCAAC
>CAYQPS010000017.1:0-11648 GCA_964419555.1 uncultured Candidatus Saccharibacteria bacterium
CTTCCATATCAAAATAACTTTGCTATGTGGTCACTGTTTCCTTTTATCGCGCGGGATATCGCAGTTTGGGTGCCTGCCCGAAATGCTGCGCATAACGCTGCAGGCGGGCCGGAAGGGGAAAGCTCAGCTCAATTAAAAAAATTACTTACAGAGAATACCACAGAGTTGTCTGTGCGCGAGCCATATATGTTTGATTCATTTACTAAAGATGGGAAAACTTCCTATGCTTTTCGTTTGGTTTTCCAGTCTTATGAGAGGACACTTACAGATGCTGAAGTAAATGGAATTATGGATAAGATAAAAGAAAAAGTCGAAAAAAACGGTTGGCAGGTAAGGTAGCTTGCCTTTTTAAAATTAGAGTATATAATATGGACGTGAATCAAATACAGGCAAAATTCGTAATGTGTTGCGCAACCTCCAATTTGGAAGGTTGATTTTGCGCTTTATCTCTAAATAAAATATAACGCAAAAATGAGCCTTCCAAAGGCTCATTTTTGTTCTTTCATTATCAAGCAGCCAAAGG
This sequence comes from uncultured Candidatus Saccharibacteria bacterium, assembly GCA_964419555.1. Lineage (GTDB taxonomy): Bacteria > Patescibacteriota > Minisyncoccia > Phycocordibacterales > UBA9973 > UBA9973. The sequence continues at coordinate 524 of CAYQPS010000017.1, forward strand.
AGGTGATTCCAATGCTGCGTTGCGAAGACCCGGGCGAGGAAGAGAAAAAACCGCCAAAGAAAAAGAAGTAAAGAGATATGTTGAGGGCGTTGCAATCGCAACGCCTTTCTCTTTTTTATACTTATTTTTAAACACTCAAATCAACATTTAGCACTAGCATTTGCCATGGTTTTTTGCTATAATTAGCAGTGAGCGAGGAATAGAAAGTTTACTTAATTATTCCGAGCGAATGAACTGATTATATTGTACTCAGTTATATAATACACATATGGCAAAAGAGGAAAAGAGTGGTAGTGGGCACCATTATGACGCTTCAGATATATCGGTTTTAGAAGGCCTAGAACCCGTCCGCAAGCGTCCAGGAATGTATATAGGAACCACAGGCCCGGAAGGGCTTCATCATTTAGTGTGGGAAATTTTTGACAACTCACGCGATGAAGCCATGGGAGGATTCTGTAATGACATTGAAGTGGTTCTTCTTCCAGGAAATAAAATACGTGTAGCTGACAACGGCCGAGGTGTGCCAGTTGATATTCATAAAAAAACAAAAGTCTCTGCGCTTGAGACGGTGATGACCACTCTTCATGCCGGAGGAAAATTCGGCGGAGAAGGGTATAAAGTTTCCGGAGGTTTGCACGGGGTCGGCGCGTCGGTAGTGAACGCACTTTCTATTTATTGTAAGGCTGAGGTACACAGAGATGGCGGACAATATATTCAAGAATATTCTCAGGGAAAGAAAAAAGCTGCTGTAAAAAAAGTGGCATCATCAAAATTGCACGGCACAATAATTACTTTTGAACCGGACCAAGAGATTTTTAAAGATATTAAATTTGATTGGAATACAATAGTCAGCCACATCCGCCAGCAAGCATACCTCGTCAAAGGATTGAAGATTTTAATCATTGATGCGCGTGAGTGGGATAACAAAAAGGGGATGAATGAGTCCGACGTTTTTTATTTCAGAGACCTGGGACTAGAATTACCCTCCGTTTCTTTTTATTTTGAAGGCGGGTTGATTTCGCTAGTAAAATATTACAACAAATTCCAGAAAGCGATTCATGACCACATTTTTTATATTGAAAAAGAATTAGACGGAGTGGGAATTGAAATTGCACTTCAATACGTGGATGACATTGTAGACCGCATCGTTCCTTTTGCAAACAATATTTACACAGCTGAAGGCGGAACACACGTAACAGGTTTTAAAACTGCGCTTACTCGTACGCTAAATACTTACTGCAAGAAAAATGAAATGATGAAAGAGTCCGAGGGGGGATTCACAGGGGAGGACGTGCTAGAAGGCTTAACCGTTGTTATTTCAGTCAAACTGCGAGAGATTCAATTTGAAGGACAAACAAAGAGCAAGCTCGGGAGTATGGAGGCTCAAGGGGCCGTCGCAACAGTGCTGGGAGAGGCCTTTTCGAACTTTTTGGAAGAGAACCCTGATGACGCAAAAACTATCATAAATAAGGCCATTTTGGCCCTTAAAGCACGAAAGGCGGCCAAAGCGGCCAAGGACTCGGTTCTCCGAAAAGGGGCGCTGGAAGGCATGACTTTGCCGGGGAAACTTGCAGATTGTCAGAGCAAAAGCGCCGAAGAATCAGAACTTTTCTTGGTAGAGGGAGACTCCGCGGGTGGTTCAGCGAAACAGGGACGTGACCGCAGGACTCAAGCGATACTTCCGCTTCGTGGAAAAATTCTCAACGTTGAACGTGCACGCATAGACAAAATGCTTGCTTCAAAAGAAGTGAGGGCACTTGTCATCGCTATGGGTACCTCCATCGGGGATACTTTTGATATTTCTAAAATCAGATATCATAAAATAATTATCGCGACAGATGCCGACGTGGACGGTTCACACATTCGCACCCTGCTTCTGACTCTTTTTTACCGATACTTCAGACAAGTTATTGATTCGGGTTACATTTACATCGCCCAGCCACCGCTTTATAAAATAAAAAAAGGTAAAGAGATATCTTATGCTTACAATGACGCTGAAAAATTAAAAATTGTAGGTAAAGGAGCAGAAATAAGTGACATCGAGGAAGCCGAAGGTCCTGAGCCTGTAGAAGGAGAAGAAACAGAGGATGAAATTAAGAAAAAATCTAGCAAAATACACATTCAGCGTTTCAAAGGTCTCGGAGAAATGAATCCGGAAGAACTCTGGGAGACTACTATGGATCCAAAGAACCGCGTACTCAAGAAAGTAAACATCGACGAAGCCGAAGAAGCGAATAAGATTTTCGACATTCTCATGGGTTCTGAAGTGCCTCCTCGAAAATCGTTTATCCAATCAAACGCCAAACTCGCGGAGATTGATATTTAATTTATTTCTTGTTCTTAATTTCCTCTTTTAGTTTCTCTAAGAATTTTTCTATAGCAACTCCTTCGATTTTCTCATTATTTCTGCCTTCGATGGTAAATTTACTCGATTCCTTTTCTTTGTCTCCTATAACAACCACATAATTTACCTTTTCTATCTTAGCCTGCCTTATTTTTTTACCGAGGCTTTCGTTTGATTCATCCAATTCAACTCGGATGCCAGCGTCTTTGAGTGTTTTAAAAACATCTTTTGCGCAATCTAAGTGCTTGTCAGTTGAAATCGGAACTATTTTTACTTGTACCGGCGAGAGCCAAAGAGGAAAGACACCAGCGTACTTTTCTATTAGAAAAGCAATGGTTCGTTCAATGGCACCGATAGAGGAGCGATGCACTACAAAAGCCCGATGTTTTTTACCGTCTTCGCCTATGTAATTTAGGTCAAAGCGCTCGGCGTTGGACAAATCATATTGCACAGTAAAAGCAGTATCTTCTTTGCCGTTTACATTTTTCATTTGCACATCAACTTTTGGTCCGTAAAAAGCTGCTTCATCTTTAGCTTCCTCGAAATCCACCTTGCGTCCTTTCATAAGTTCTCGAAGCAATCCTTCTGCTTTTTCCCATCCAGCGTCGTCCTTAAAATATTTTTTTGTATTATTTCTATCACCGAGCGAAAGTCTGTAGCGATAATCTTCTCCCATGGCTAGTCCCAACACACCATTGGCATATTCGATAAGGTCCAGCGCTTTACCCATTTCCTCCACTGCTTGTTCTTCGGAAGCGCAAATTATATGTGCGTCAGATAGGCAAAAGCTGCGTACTCGTTGGAGCCCCATCAATTCGCCAGACTGTTCGAATCGGTACATCTTTGCCAACTCAGCGATGCGTATCGGTAACTCTCTGTAACTGTGAGGCTTTGAGAGGTACATTTCAAAGTGGTGCGGACAAGTCATCGGACGAAGCATAAATTCTTCGTCTTCCACCATAATGGGTGCATACATTGAATCCTTGTAATAAGGATAGTGTCCTGATTTTTTATAAAGCTCTAGGCGCGCGATGTCCGGGGTCATTACATGTTCGTATCCGCGCTTGATTTCCTCATCCACAATAAAACGCTCAAGTTCTCTACGAATACTCGTTCCCTTGGGAAGCCACAATGGAAGGCCCTTTCCGACAACGTCGCTAAAGGTAAAAAGTTCCATTTCTCGTCCAAGCTTTTTATGGTCTCGATTGTCCTCTTTTTCCATAGGCCTTTATAGTATCATATTTAAATTTGCTTTTCACCCTTTATGTGCTACTATAGGAAACATTATGGTAGTACGAATGAGGCATACAAAATCGCATACGAAGAACAGGCGTTCACACCACGCTCTCTCTAGCACCAGCTTTACCAAGTGCGAAAATTGCCAGGCTCTCAAAAGGAGACATACTGTCTGTGCAGCTTGTGGGTTTTATCGAGGGAAAAAAGTTCTGGATTTGATTAAAAAGACAGAAAAGAAGCAGAAGAAGGCAAAGGCGAAAGCGGCGGAGGCAAAATAGGATTATGTTTGGTTTTTTGGTTGTTCATTAAATTTATGGCAAATAGGCACCTTTCCAGATCAATAGTGCTCCAAACTCTCTTTGAATGGGATTTTCAGTCTTCGGGCGAGCACGCTAACTGGACTGACGAAGAGGTGAAAAAAGCTCTCAATCGAAATCTTAAAGAATTTGCTCCGGGGCTAGAAGATGATGTGTTTGTTTTTTCTCTTGCCAAAGAGGTGTTAAAAAAATCTTCCGTTATAGATGAAATCATCAAGAAAGCTGCGCCGGACTGGCCAATTGAAAAAATCTCCATCATTGATAGAAATATTCTAAGAATCGGACTCACCGAATTACTTTTCAGCGATAGGAAGCAAGTGCCCCCGAAAGTAGCAATCAATGAAGCGATAGAATTGGCAAAAACTTTCGGCGGAGAGAATTCTGGTAAATTCGTAAACGGTGTGCTCGGTGCAGTTTACAAAGAAATAGGCGAGCCGGGCAAAGATGAAACCAGCAAGAGGAAAAACAAGGATGAGTCAGTCGATATTACCAAACTTCCAGTAGAGAAATTTGGCGGCGCCCTGGTGTACGCCAAGAGCGAAGGAGACGTTTACCTCGCTTTCGTGCACGATGTCTTCGGGTATTGGACTTTATCCAAAGGGCATATCAACGAAGGGGAGAATGAAGAAGAAGCCACAATCAAGAGAATCAAGGAAGAAATCGGACTTGATATTTCCGTAAAAGAAAAATTGGGTGAGAATGAATACGTCGCTTCACATCCGGAAAAAGGAAAAATTTTGAAAAAGGTGATGTATTTTTTAGCAGAGAGTGAGTACAAAGAATTACAACTTGAGAAATCAGGTGGACTGGACGGGGCAAAATGGTTTACATTTTCTGAAATACCCAAGCTTCGCATTTACAACGATATCATCCCGCTTATTAGCAAAGCAGTAGAGATTATTTCTAAGAATAAATAATATGGAAAAATTTTCAGAGCTTGAAAAAAAGACAAAAATAGTTTTCAAAGATAAGAATCTGCTCAAGCAAGCTTTCATTCATCGCTCCTATATAAATGAGAACGAAGCGGTTTCACTTTCGCACAACGAGCGCTTAGAATTTTTAGGCGATGCAGTACTAGAGCTCGTGGTTACAGATTTTCTTTACAACAAATATCCGAGTTTCACTGAAGGCGAACTCACTGCTGTGCGAAGTGCCCTAGTAAACGCGGTTATTATTTCTGAAATTGCTTCCAAGGTTGGCATGAATGAGTACCTGCTTTTATCCAAAGGAGAGGCGAAAGATATGGGCAAGGCAAGGCAATATATCTTGGCCAATACTTATGAAGCCTATGTCGGAGCGATTTATCTAGACCAGGGGTACGACATCGCCAATAAATTTATCTCAAGTTCGTTGTTGTCAAAAACAGAAGAGATAGTCAGTAAAAAGCTTTGGCGCGACGCCAAGTCTCTTGTACAGGAAAAAGCACAGGAGCATGCAGGAGTCACGCCATCCTACAAGGTTTTACACGAATCAGGACCAGACCACGACAAACATTTCACTGTCGGCATCCTTTTTGGGAAAGAGCTAATAGCCGAAGGCAAGGGTCAAAGCAAACAGGAGGCAGAGCAGAGCGCAGCCACCGCAGCATTAAAAGTAAAAAATTGGACGGATTAGAATTACGGAAGTATGCGACTTAAAAATCTTGAATTAAACGGTTTCAAATCTTTTGCCCAGAAAACGAATCTGGAATTTTCTAATCCAATAGTAGCTATCGTCGGACCGAATGGTTCCGGTAAATCCAACGTGGTGGAAGCGTTTCGTTTTGTGCTCGGTGAGCAGTCCATGAAGTCTATGCGTAGCAAGACTGGCCTAGACTTTATTTTTAAAGGCTCAAAAAATTTATCTAAAGGCTCTTCGGCAACAGTAAAAATATATTTCAATAATTCCGACAAAGTTTTCAAACTCTCCGGCGACGGAGGCGAAGATATCAACTTAAATTACGATACTGTCAGTATTTCTCGTGAAGTTTACTCTGACGGATTGAATAAATATATTTTGAACGGCTCGGATGTGAGGCTTAAAGACATTAATAACTTACTGGCTTCGGTTAACATCGGCTCTTCTGGACACCATATTATTTCTCAAGGCGAAGCAGACAGAATCCTGAATGCCTCCCCGAAGGACAGGCGTGAAATGGTGGAAGACGCGCTAGGACTTAAGATTTATCAATACAAAATCAGGGAGTCTGAAAGAAAGCTGGAAAAGACGGAAGAGAACATGAAAGAAATCTCTCTTCTTCGCCGAGAGAACGCCCCGCATTTAAATTTCTTAAAGAAACAGGTAGAAAAGTTTGAAAAAGCAAAAGAAATGCAAGGCGAACTAGCATCCCTTTACAGAGAATACTTAAAACGAGAAAGCGTTTATTTAGAAGAAGAAAAAAATAACTTAACAAAAGAGAAAAATAAAGTCAGCACGGAGCTAAAAGAAATTTCCCGAAAAATTGCTGAGATAGAAGATAAAGACGGTAAAGAAGAAAGCGAAAAAATCGAGGAACTTCGAGCGCTTGAACAAAAGTTGAATGATACCAAGAGGCTTCAAGGGGAAATGGAGCGCAAACTCGGCCGAATCGAAGGAATGCTCGAATCAAAAGAGAGCAAGGTAAAACTCTCCGGTAAGTGTCCGGTATGCGGAGGTGAAATTAAAGAAACGGATACTGAGCAAATCAGGAAAAGGGAAGAGGATGTGAAAGAGTTGGCAGAACTGAAGGCTTCTCAAGCTAGTCTTTTGGTTGAAATAAAAAACATAGAGGCAGAGGACAAAAAGGGCACGGAATTGGTGGGTAAAATAAAGCAAGAAATAAATACCGAAATGGAAGCTCTACGTGATAAAGAGCGAGAAAAGTTTACTCACAAAGTCAGAGAGCAGGAGTTGTCTTCTACACTTGAGCTTATAAAGGTGAAAGAAGAAAACCTAGCAAGAAACACAGAAGCTTTCGAAAACGAAATCAAAGAGGGCGTGGCACTCATCGGGCCTGAAGTTCTCTCTTATAAGAATTTTGAAGTGAAAGACATTGCGGATAGAACCACGCAAGAAGAGCAGAGGAGAAAAATTGAAAGAATAAAAATAAAACTAGAAGATGCGGGAGTGGGTAGTAGCGCGGAAGTCATGAAAGAATTCGGAGAAGTAACGGAGAGAGACAACTTCCTAGTGAAAGAGCTTGGCGACCTAGAGCAGAGCATAGAATCACTAGAGAAACTCATAGCAGACTTAAAAGAAAAAATAGATGCGGAGTTTAAAGAAGGTATAAAGAAAATAAATGTGGAGTTTCAGGAATTTTTCTCGCTTATGTTTGGCGGAGGACACGGGTCTCTACACGTCGTAACGGAGAATAAAAAGAAGAGGGGAGAAGTATTAGAAGAAGGCGAGGAAGAAACTATTCTTGAAGAAGAGGAAACTGTGCCGGAACAGGGCATAGAAATAAATGTGTCTCTTCCGCAAAAGAAAGTAAAAGAACTTCACGCACTCTCCGGCGGTGAGCGCTCGCTCACTTCCATCGCGCTTCTTTTCGCAATGTCGCAAGTAAATCCACCTCCTTTCCTCGTGCTCGACGAGACAGATGCCGCACTTGATGAAGCGAACTCCAGAAAATACGGAGATATGCTGGAAAAACTTTCCAAGCATTCCCAGCTCGTCGTCGTCACTCACAACCGTGAGACGATGTCTCGTGCTGGAGTGCTTTACGGCGTGACCATCGGCCGTGACGGCGCTTCCAAACTCCTTTCCGTAAAATTCGAAGAAGCCACCCAGATTGCAAAGTAAGGTAAAGTCAACGGCTCAACGCCGTTGAGCCGTTGACTTTTAACACAAAATGTGCTATATTGTAGGTAGTAACCTAGATGTTTGACAAATAAACCCCGCACAAAGAGGCACCGTTTATGAGCAACAAGAAGGTAGTTGCGTTAGTGTCCGTGACCAATGTCATGGCACATGTGCGTCGTCACGTCACTCTTGACGACGACCTTACGGCACGAGTCGTAAGGACCAAGAAGATTCCGCTCGAGGAAGCTCGTGATCACGTGCTGAGATCCTCGACAACAATCGCACTCCGATATTCTGGAGGTGACGAGAGGAAAGCCGGAATGGCTCTCATCATCACCAACGGGCGACCCAACAGGTTGCCTCAATGCGCCAAGCTTTTGAGAATTTTTCCTGATCGGGTTGTGCGTACGGCATACGAGATTAAAGATGAATTGAGTTACTCAAATGCCTCGCTGCGTCTCCTGTGTAAGCTTGTTTCGCACACAGATCAAGACGTCGAAGGCGAGGCTACGAGAGTCCGTGCCATGCTCGATGAGCTCGTGATGGGGACCCAATCTCCGCGCGACGAGATACGGCTGTTTAGACGAGTCTTGAGAGAAGTCGAGAGCGGGCATCTGATTGAGTCTGTCGTACAAGGAATTCTCGGTGAGCTTGAAGAAACAAACAAGGCTCAGAACGAGGAGGATGAAGTTCGGAACGAGATTTATAACAGAGTGTTCGAACGCGACAAACCCAAGACGCGGAAGAAAAAGCAAGGGGTTTCGTGATGGACAATCCACTCGATATTCTTTTCGGGCCGGGAGTAGTTTCCCGGCTCCGAAAACAGCCCTCTGCACTCAAGCGTATTGCGGAGCGAGTCAAGCCGCTCCTCATGGCAGGAGTTCATCCGGACAAAAACCCGGATGCTGGGCCGGAGGCTGCGGCGGAAATCAGCGAGGCGTACCAAATTCTGAGTGGTCTTTCTCCAGACGAACTTGAAGTTCATGTTCGAGATTTTTTGGAAACTGACCATCAGAACCATTTGCGCCTTGAGTTGCGAGAAGCGAAAGTTGCTCTACAAGGATTTACACAACAACTCGCAGACAAGGATCGCGAGATTCGGTCTCTCCGAGAGCAAGTCATAGAGAAAGTCGTGACCGGAGAAGACGCTTGGAGATGGATCGCATCTGATGCGTTGACCGAGGCGAAAGCCTTGAAGCATTTGCCGAGAGCATTTTTCCCAGAAGGCGCGGTGCCGAGAGGTATGTTGTATAAGTATCGTCTCGTTGTTGAAGAGACTTGGGAGAAGGGGATAGTATACCGAGGCTATGAGTTCGAAATGAACTGTAAAGTCAAAGTTGTTATCACTTCTCTCAGTCTAGACAACGTACGAAATACGTCTACCTCGAGAGATAGCAAACCTCTCAAAGGGGTTCGTCTCTTGCGACAGGAAGGCGCGTTGCTTCTCGGGTCAGCGGTAGAAGTTCCCGACAATATCTTAATTTCTACCATGGTAAAGAACGGTCGTCTCGACCCATTTGTACTTGTGGGTAGGCATCCCATTTTTTCAGTCAGGGATAAGTCTTATTCAGATTTGGAAAGTGAGAGAGTTCGGGACAAGGAAGTAAAAATCATTGACATCATTTATTTGCCGAAGCGCAGATAACTGGTATCTCGCGAAGTTCTCTCGCGAAGTAGAGATTCAAATCAGAGCCTCGACCAATCGGTCGAGGCTCTTTACATTTCAATTAGTTATAATTTTTTCAGGTATTTTTACTTCCTCAAATTTTATTTTTTCTTCTTTACCGGCGATTACTTTTTCTGGCTGGAAAGTTCTGCTTGATTTAACAATATTTTTTTTCACCGTCATGCTTCCGTCTCTACTCAATTTTATTTCTGCTAGCAATCCTTCCATGGTGTTCTGCGAGAAATTTTGGTCAAAGATGAGGTTGCCAAGTGAATAAATAATATATCCATTTCCATATACTTCCGTTTCCTCTATCACATGCGGGTGATGTCCTGCTACTATTTTTGCTCCCGCATCAATCGCTCTGTGGGCCAAGTATTCTTGACGTTCACTGTGAATGGGTTGGTATTCTTCACCAAAATGTATTGACACCACCAAGAAGTCTACTTGTTTGGACGCTTCCTCTATTATTTCATCATAACGAGGGTTGCTCGCCAGAAGTATACCTGCTTTATTTGCACGAGCTTCCATCCAATCAGGTCCGACATCCGAGAATCCAAGGTAACCGATTTTTATTCCATATTTTTCAATCACAACTGGCCTCTCAGCTACTTCCTCATTTAAACCTCCTCCTGTATAAAGTATTTCATTTTCTGTCAGGCGTCCTAGCGTATCAACGTATGATTCAAGGCCCCAGTCGCCTATGTGGTTGTTCGCAACAGATACAACACTCATTCCTCCTCCGCGAAGTGCCGGCACCACAGAAGGGTCCATCTGGAAAGAATATAAGTTGCGCCTATCTTCGCCCTCGTCCGATGCGGTGCCTTCCAAGTTTGCAAAAACGATGTCGGATTTTTTCAATATTTCTAAATTATCAAAAAGGGCCGAATAGTCTCCACCGAAGTTTTTCATGACAGAATTTTTTACCCCACGGTCGAGCATAATGTCTCCAGCAAAAGCGAGCAATACACTATCAGGTTCACCGCTGTCCACTACTCCTTCTCTTATAGCAAGCAGTTTATTGTTCTCGGATTCTTGGCCGTAAAATATGTTTTGTTCTAAGAATTTAAGAATGCTCTCTACATCTTTGTGGCGGTCGTTGCTCCGGAGAAGCGCAATGGCAATATTTCTGGGCGCCAGATTGGAAGCAAGTGGCAGAGAGAAAGTCGAAACCACGGTCTGCTTGGATTCATCTATAAATCCACTTTTGCCACCCGTGTATCCTTCTTCTTTTACAAATTGATTGTTGCTAAACCATACGTGCTTCTCACTTTTGTAACTTCTTTTTGTGGTGATTTCTAAGATGTCTCTGCTTTTCTCTTTGATGTATCTAGCAAGTATGAATAAGTCGCTGGTCGTAGACTGGTTCTCTGGTGAGAGCCCACTTGGGTCTTTAAAGGAAGTGTTTTTTAGGCCCAGTTCTTGCGCCCTCTCATTCATCTTTTGGATGAAAACATCTCGCTTGCCATGTATAGCTATCGCTTCTGCAGCATCGTTGCTCGATTCCATTAGTAGGGGATACAAAATGTCACCTGTTTTGATACTTTCGTTTGTGCGCAAATTGCCGTTTTCTCCCTCGGTTGCCACCGCTTGTTTGGCGATTTTAAATATTTCTTCCTGATTTTGGGTTTCTTTCGAAACCAACGCTGTCATTAGCTTTGAAATTGAAGCGATGGGAAATCTTTTATCCTGACTCTTGGCTAAAATAATTTCTCCAGTATCTAAGTCGCCCACTAGGTATGCTTCGGCCCCAACCTTCGGTTTTTTGCTGGCATCTTTGGTGAAATAAAAATATGCGGGGGC
>CAYQPS010000018.1:0-11292 GCA_964419555.1 uncultured Candidatus Saccharibacteria bacterium
ATACATACAATTGAAAATATCTCACAGGAGACGATTTCACTTGAACAGCCGGTGGGGGACGATGACGACAAGTCTACTTTAGAGAATTTTATTCCGGACGACAAAATTTTACGTCCAGACCAGGAGTCTTCACGCCGAATTCTCTCTGACCAAATCAGGGGCGTGTTGGATGAACTTAATCCAAAGGAGCGCAAGATACTAGAAATGCGCTACGGCTTGCTTGACGGCATCCAGCATACTCTAGAGAGAGTGGGTGAAGAATTCGGAGTTACTCGAGAACGTATTCGTCAAATCGAAGCGAAAGTTCACGAAAAACTTCGCCAGCACGATAAAATCTCTCGTCTTAAAAACTACTTCGACTAGATTATTTGAGTAAAGTTGAGATAATCAAATCTACCATCTCAGGTGGCAGAGAGCCGTTCATGCTCATGGCATTCTTTTTAGTGGAACTGAAAGATACAGCAGGAGGTCTATCAGGTTTGTTTATGGCCAAAGCGATTTCATTTTGGGTTTTTGTTGAGATATCTTTCTTCGTAAGAATTACACTATATGGAGTTGCACCACCACCAGCCTTTCTTCCGTCTGCGAGGTCAGCTTCTATCTTACTAGCGTATTTACCACTAGCCAAGCAGGTGTTGAAGCTTGCTAGATTAAGACCAATCGCGCTCGCTATTTTAGGAAGTTCTGCTACGTCTAGTTTGTTGTTTGATTGGGTTCTTGTAAAAATTTCATCTGTATATTTCCAAAAGGCATCATTTCCACCTTGTTCCCAAGCGCACTCTGTCGCCTCGGCTTCATGAAAAGCCTTCGGGTGAAGACCGGCTATCGGGTAGTGTCTAAATACCCAAGCAACATTGCCGTTGTTTTTTGTTACGGTATTGTGTAAGGTGCCGTGGAATGATTTGCAGAAAGGACATTCGGTGTCTGAATATTCAACAATAACTATTTTTGCATCTGCGCTTCCCAATATATGTTCATCAGGAGAAACTGGCCTAGGGTCCATAGCTTTTTGACTAATGAGAGCGGTGGTTGTTCCTGTGGGTACAACCATAGTGCCATTACCTTTAAGCAATATTGCCCCGGCTATCATTAAGCCAGCCAAAACTATTGCCCCGGCTATTTGTGTTTGGTTTTTAGCTGGACTAATTTGGTTATTTTCGCTTTTGTTTTGCGGGCTATTTTCGATATTATTATTTTCTTCCATATTTTTACCTTACTTATTAATACCCCATTGTAGCAATAATGTGATATAATTCCAACAGGTCTATTATAAGAGCTAAGCTAACTTAAAATAATATTATGTGTGCTAATTGTAATTGTCAGGGATGCAAGGGGGGTATGTGTAACACATCTTTAATCGTAAAGATATTGATAATTATCGGAGGTGTTAACTGGGGTTTGGTCGGAGTAGGTATGCTCATGGAAGCTGACTGGAACGTAGTTCACATGATTTTAGGCACGGTGCCCGTCGTCGAAGCGATAGTTTACATACTTGTAGGTGTAGCAGCTGTTATGAAAATATTCGGTTGTAAATGCAAGAAGTGTATGGGCGGAGTTTGTACTCCTGATTTCACTCAAAAAGCCGAGGGTAGTATGTAATTGACCAGCTTTCTATTTTCTACATTTAATGCTATATTAAAGAATAATATGGCTTCTGTTTCGGGCGCAATAGTTTACATACTGATTTTTTTGTCTGTCTATACCCAGGTGTTTTTGTTGGTTACATTTTTTGAAAACAGGAAAAAGATAGTTATTCGACGGGGAGCAACCAAGCTTGCCAAGTATCCGGCTGTCACCATCATAGTACCTAGTTTCAATGAAGAGAAAACAATTTACAGGACCATTCGTTCGTTACTTGCACTGAACTATCCAAAAGAAAAAATACAAATTTTACTCATTGATGACGGTTCGACTGATGGTACTTGGAGTGTCATTCAAAAATTTGCTAAATATTCAAATATAAAAATTTTCCACAAAGAAAACGGAGGTAAATACACAGCTCTCAATTTGGGACTTATGCATACCAAAACAAATTTTGTGGGGTGCCTAGACGCTGATTCAGTTGCAGACAGAGAGTCCCTTGCCCGCATTATGAGCTACTTTGAAAAAGACCCTAGCGTCATGGCCGTCGCGCCTTCGGTTATTGTAGATGACTCAAGAAATATGGTTCAAAGTGCGCAAAAGGTTGAGTATCACATGGGAGTTTATATGAAGAAAATGCTTGGTTTACTTGGGGCAATTAACGTCACTCCTGGCCCGCTTTCAATATTTAAGAAGAAAGTATTTGATGACCTAGGTCCGTATGTCCAAGCTCATAGTACAGAAGACATGGAGATTGCTTACAGAATGCAAAAACATCACTATAAAATAGAACATTGTAATGATGCTTATGTATATACCAATATTCCACCCACCATCAAAAAGCTTTTCAAACAAAGATTACGTTGGATTTATGGTTTTATCAACAATACTCTAGATTACAGAGGTATTTTATTTAGAAAAAAATATGGAAATTTCTCTCTCTTTACCGTGCCTGCTGCAATTCTCTCGGTAATTTCCGTCGGGTATCTTTTTAGTAGAGTAACTTATGATTTTGTTAGCTTTTTATATAATAAAATTATTCAGTTTCAAACTGTGGGCTTTCAAGTGCCGGCTAGTTTAAACAATTTTGATTTGTTTTTTGTAAATACGCACTCTGCATTTTTCGTTCTTGTCTGTATTTATTTTCTAGTAACTTTATCCATAGTGTTGGGGCGAAAAATGGCGGAAGGGAAGTGGGGTATTTCGTTTGGTACCCTGTATTTCTTTTTAATTTTTAGTATTGTTGGACCCCTTTGGCTTGTTAATGCTATTTTCAATACCCTTATTTCAAGAGCTCCATCCTGGAGATAAAAAGATATGAACGATAAACTGACAGACTGGAAGAAGTATTTAATTGTTTTTTTTATTACTGCCTCACTTTTTTTAATTGCCGTTTATGTGAGCAATTATTTCGGCGACAAAAAAATCAACCAACTGAAATTAATTCAAGACGAAATCGCAATAGATATTTTATCTTCAGAAACTCAGTTTTCTCTTCTAGCCGAGCTTTCTTGTAAAAATATTTCTGATTCTGTGCTCGCCGGGGAGCTGGGGGAGTTGGGAAGCAAGCTTGCGTGGGGAGAACAGAATCTAGGTGCGACAGAAGAAGTTTCTTATCTCAGAAAATATTATTCTCTGCTTCAGATTAAAGATTATCTATTAATGAAGAGAATATCTGAGCGCTGCAAAATCAAATCAGCTTTTATCCTTTATTTTTATACTACCGCAGAAAATTGTAGTGAATGTGAAAAACAGGGACTGGTACTTTCAGCACTCCGTGACAAGTATCCAGAACTTCGCGTTTATTCATTTGACTACAGCACTGACCTCTCGGCAGTGAAAGCTATGCTCCAAATCTACAAGATAGAAGACACCAAGCTTCCAGCGCTGGTGATAGAAGACGATGTCTGGACGGGCTTCCACTCCATAGAGGAGCTAGAAGCGCGTGTAAGAGAGTCTTTTAAGCTCCAAGAAGCCAAGCCAGTGGGGGAGGATGAAAAAAGCTAATAAATAAAGGGGTTTTAACGGCTCAACGGCGTTGAGCCGTTGGCTGGAAGTCTCCCATCCTTGACTTTTAGTCTAAAAAGGTATATAATATAGATATATAGCTCTTTTACACATTGCAGAACTTCGCCATAGCTCCGAACAAATAATTCATTGTTTCGTCGGAGCTATGGCGACAATCGCACTAGCATAACCCTCCAAAAGGAGAACAATGATGTCGATGCAAAGCGCATTGAACACGTTGAACGCTGACAGTAAAAAAGGTCAGCAAGCAGTCGCTATTTTCCGAGCCGCCTATAATAAGGCAGGTCTTGATGAAGAGGGAGCTCAAGCTCTCAACGAACACCCGGGTTTCTCCGCGTATCTCGCAGAAGGCATCCGTAAGTTTTCTATCATCGGTCCCCTTTTCCCCGTCTACCTCGACATTGAGGTTGGGGGGAAGTCGAAAGACCAGTTTCTGCGGGAGTTCAAATCTGCGGACATGTTCGTCTCCGATTACGCGCAGGATATCATGGGGAAGCCAGCCTGGAAGCCGGGCGTCAAGGAGCGAGTAAAGTTTGCTCGCGTCTTGGTGAGCGACCTTGGGTTCACGAAGCGGCCGACGACGGCGCAGATATGGGCTCGCATCAGCGAGCTTGGCCACTCACTCTGCGAACCTGGAGACGGACCCGCAATCCGACTCGCCCTCAAGGACCAGCCACGCGGTGATGCCTTCTGGGTTGCCATGGAGCAGATTACTGACTCCGATGGCCGTCCGCACGTCTTCTACGTCGAGCGCGACGACGTCGGCAAGGCGTGGCTCTTCACCGGTTGGACGGATTCGGACGGTGGGTGGCGTCTCGTCCGTGAGGTCGTCTTCCGTCTCCGCAAGTAGTGCTGGGAACTTAGGCCACTGTGCGCTTAGCTTAGACACCTTGACCTTTGCTCTGCATTCGATTTTTGATTCGTTTTGAAATGGCAACCATGCCAAAGCTTTGGAGAAGCTATCAACCTCCGCGAAGCCCTGTACTATGTGCAGGGCTTCTTCACGTCTGGTAGAATGAAAATGGTAGTAGGTGAATATGTGAGCGACCAAGGTTTCTCACAACCGAATCCAGTATCCATGCGTTCCGAATATATTTGACCAAGGTCTGATATAGAGTAATGTATGCAGCACTTCATAAAAAATGAATATACTTGGTATAGAGCGCTATCGCATTTTGATGCGGGATTATATACAACTCCGAGATTATTCAAGGGGTGGTGGCATAGAAGGCGCTTTATACAAAACTGACTCCGATGGCAATCCGAACATCTTCTACGTCAAGCGCAACGACGACGGCAAGACGTGGCTCAACACCAATTGGACGAATTCGGACGATGAGTGGAATCTCGACAATGAGGTCGTCTTCCGTCTCCGCAACTCTTTTCATTTCTCCCTTGCTTTGGCAGGGGAGTTTTGTTTCAAGTTACTTTTCTGGAGTTGTCCATTCCAGCCTCCGAGCATTCTGCCTATTTCTTCTACTTGGATAGATAGGGTAATATATTTTTTATTGTCTAGAGATTTAGCTTCCCACAAGACCATCAAAAGTATTTTCAGAGTGTCTGTCTTTCTTATTGCCAGCCGAACCCAGGGATGCTTTTCTTCAGGCGACAGGAAACTGGCAATAGAAATTGCTTCTATTATTTCTATAAAAATAGTATCAGTCTTTTGTCCCAGAGAGTATTTGTGTATTTTTGGTAAGATATTGTAGAAACCAATCCAAATCAAGTATACGCTCTTCACTTTTGCCAGTAAGGGCAAAAGTGGGGGGGGGGGCAAAATTACCATCATGTCTAATATTCAATTTATTCATAAATACCAATATATCATTTCCATGGAAAATCTGCTTTTGGCCTGGGGAGAATTTTTGAATGGGAAGCGAAATCGCAGAGATGTGCAGGAATTTCAGCGAGACTTGATGAGCAATATAATTTCTCTTCATCAGGATTTGGTAAATAAAAACTACAAACACGGGCATTACTACGCCTTCAATATCTCCGACCCTAAGCCCAGGAACATTCACAAAGCACAAGTGAGAGATAGATTATTGCATCACGCTATCTATCGAGTGCTCTATCCATTTTTTGATAGTAAATTTATCGCTGACTCGTATTCTTGCCGAATAAATAAAGGAACGCATAAAGCGCTAGAGAGGTTTAAATATTTTGGGGGCAAAGTCTCCAAAAACAATACTCACACTTGCTATGTGCTGAAATGCGATATTAGAAAGTTTTTTGCAAATATTAACCACGAAATCCTAAAGCAAATCCTAGAAAAAAATATAAAAGATAGAGATATTCTCTGGCTGCTTTCTCAAATTATAGACAGTTTTGAGGCTACAAGAGGCCTGCCGCTGGGGAACTTAACTTCCTAGCTCTTGGTGAATATTTATATGAACGAATTTGACCAGTTTATGAAAAGGGAACTGAAAGTAAAATATTACATCCGTTACGCGGATGATTTTGTTATATTGTCCGAAGACAAAAATTATCTTAAAAACTTACTTCCGAAGATAAGCGATTTTTTGGAAAAACAATTAAAGTTACAACTTCATCCCGATAAAGTTTTTATTAAAACTCTTGCTTCCGGTGTAGACTTTTTGGGCTGGGTGCATTTTCCGTATCATAGAGTTTTGAGAACGACTACGAAAAGGAGAATGTTTAAGAATGTAAAAAATAATCCGACAACAGAAACAATGCAATCCTATTTAGGACTACTTAAGCATGGGAATAGCTATAAACTAAAACAAAAATTTTTATCGTGAGCCACCTGTCAGACTCGAACTGACGACCCGCTCTTTACAAAAGAGCCGCTCTACCAACTGAGCTAAGGTGGCGTTATTTTTATCGTACCGTCTTTCACTATCTTATCTATATAATCATGTCTCTTAAGTTTTTTCAACCTAAGTTCTATATATCTTGCATCCCGTAATGTTTTAAATTTTTGTAAAAGAACTAACTCTAACTTTCCCATTCTGTGCGTTGAAGGTGTATGACCTTCTTCGTGCTGTTTCATCCTCCTCTTAATATCTGTGGTGCTTCCTATATAATACTTTTCTTTTTCATTTTTTAATATATAAACATATCCCATATACCAAAGCCGACGTTTCAGTCGGCTCCCCGACCTAATGCGTCGGGGCTGCTATAAGGCGGCTTGTCGTTATTCTATACCTTCTTCTTTTTTTATCTTATGCTTGATGTGTCTAATTCGGTGTTTATAGTCGGAAATAATTTTTAAGAATTTATTGGCTTCGGCGCCAGACATCTCCACCACTCCATCCGTTCTCTTTTTCATTAATCTTATTTTTATTTTTGTTTTGAGTTCTGCGTATTTTAATTTTAGGAAACTGGACA
Organism: uncultured Candidatus Saccharibacteria bacterium; assembly: GCA_964419555.1. Taxonomy (GTDB): domain Bacteria; phylum Patescibacteriota; class Minisyncoccia; order Phycocordibacterales; family UBA9973; genus UBA9973. The sequence continues at coordinate 6,961 of CAYQPS010000018.1, forward strand.
ATCGCACATAAATTCGCAGTATCCAAACTAGCGCTAGGTGCTCATATTTCTTTATGTTTTGATAAGTAAAGTGTTTTGCTTTCTCTATATCCGGTACAAAAGGGTGGGCGTGTTCCGGTTCTGGAATCTCTCCGTTTCGTACAAGTGCCAGTTTGCGTCCAACCATCAAGATGATTCCGGCGAGTGATATAAAGAATAAGATAATTAGAGTGTACATAATTTATATAAAATAGCGTTTTACTTCTTTAATCTTAGCCTTAGAACTCTCTAGAAGTTTTCCTACTGTCACCTCTCCGTTCTTTATAAATGGCTGTTCGAGTAGAGTCTTTTCTTTAAAGTAGGTTGCTATTTTGCCGTCCAGCATCTTTTTCTTTATCTCGGGTGGTTTATCTACGCTAGCAACTTCTTTTTGAAAAACTTCTAACATCATACTTCTGGCCTCTTCTGTTATATCCGCATCAGTTATATATTCTGGCTTCATGGCGGTGATGTGCATGGCTATATCCCTCGCAAGTTCTTCATTTCCGCCTTCAAGGCTTACAATGGCCGCCATTTTATCGTTGTGTACATAATTTCCTAAAACATTTCCAGCCACTTCGTATACATCGCCCAATTGGATGTTCTCACCTGTTTTTTGGATTACAGAGTCTATCATTTCTTTTGCTTCTGCTGTCATTTTCTCCACTCCGAGAGCGAGCGCTTTGTCTGTCAGTGCCCCAAGTAGATTTATAAAGTCTTCATTTTTAGACACAAAGTCTGTCTCGCAGTGAAGGGCCACTAATACAGATTTGCCAGCATTTCCTTTCACCATTACCCGGCCGTCTTTGGTTTCACGCCCAGCTTTCTTGAGTGCAATGTCAGAGCTTGTCTTTTTTAGAATCGCTAGCGCTTTCTTCATGTCACCCTCAGCCTCAATTAGGGCGCGCTTACATTGCATTATAGAAATGCCAGTACTATCGCGGAGCTCTTTTATTTGCTCTGTTGTTATAAGGGAAGACATATTTGGGTTTAGACTTCTTTAGCAGGTACAGAAGCTTGGCCCATTTTATAGGCGCTTCCAATCGCTTTTGAAAAAAGGTCGATTGATGGTATTCCAGCATCGTTGCCGACGATAGGATAGTCGATATCTTTGATATTTGAATCAGAATTTACAAGCGCGACAACCGGCACGCTGGACTTCCTGGCTTCCGTGGCAGCAATGTGTTCTGCGCGGGTGTCGATGATGAAGACCGCGTCAGGAATTTTCTTTAGTCCAATGAGTCCAGAATAATATTTAGCCAGTTTTTCCATTTTCTTAGCCATAACAGTTCTTTCTTTCTTTGTATATTTTTCCAAGCCTCCTTCGACTGAATCTTTGCGGTAATTTTCAAGCTCAGCGATTCTTTTTTTAATTTCGACAAAGTTTGAAAGGGTGCCGCCAATCCATCGCTCTGTCACATACGGCATGTTTATAGATTCGGCCGTTGCTTTGGTTATAACGCGCGCTTCTGGCTTGGTGCCGACAAAAAGGACTACTTTATTCAGAGCGCCCAAACTTTTTACAAAATTTTCCGCGTCGCCAAGCATAAGAACCGTTTTTTCTAGGTCTATGATATCTCCTTTGTTCTTGGTAGCGTAGATATACGAAGAAACCGAAGGGTGCCTTCTGGACTTTCCATAGCCATAGTGAGCCCCTACTCCGAACATCTGTTCTACCGAAACTGCGCTATTTTTGCTCGCGATATCTCTGTTTTGCATCTCCGCATTCTAACAGAAAGCTAAGGGTTTTGCAAATATATATAAAGAACTTTTCTTCTTTGACCAAAAGGGTTTTTTCGGTTAAGATGGACTGATGAAACAATCTAAGCTTTTCACTAAAACCAAAAAAGAGGCCCCTGCGGACGAAGTGTCCAAAAATGCCGAATTTCTGGTCCGGGGTGGTTTTATACACAAGGAAATGGCGGGGGTATATAGTTACTTGCCACTTGGGCTTCGTGTCTTAAATAAAGTAGAAAATATCATCAGAGAAGAAATGAATGAAATTGGAGGTATTGAGATGAAGACTTCCGTGTTGCAGAGCAAAGAAGTTTGGGAGAAATCCAACAGATGGAGTGATGAAGTAGTAGACACCTGGTTTAAGACCAAATTAAAAAATGGAGGAGAAGTAGGGCTATCGTTTACCAACGAAGAAGCTTACTCGAGCATCCTGACGCAATACGTAAGTTCTTATAAAGATTTGCCAATTTTTCCATATGATTTTAAAAATATTTTTAGAAACGAAACTAGAACTAAGTCAGGTATTTTAAGGGGTAGAGAATTCTACTGGAAGGCTCTCTATTCATTTTCGAAGAATGAGGAAGAACATAATGTGTTTTACGAAAAGGCAAAAATAGCCTATCATAATGTTTTTAAAAGGGCCGGCATTGGACACATAACTTACTTGACCTTTGCCTCCGGCGGAACTTTTTCGAAATATTCACACGAGTTTCAAGCCATCACATCTGTCGGCGAAGATACTATTTATCTGGACGAAAACTCAAGTATTGCTATAAATAAAGAAGTTTATAATGACGAAGTCATTGCCGAGCTCAAATTAAAAAAAGAAAATTTAGTTGAAAAAAAGGCTATTGAGGTGGGAAACATTTTTTCCCTAGGAACAAAATTTTCAGCTCCCTTTGACCTCACTTACAAAGATGAAAATGGCAAAGAAACTGCGGTAATAATGGGTTGTTATGGTATTGGCCTTAGTCGGCTTATAGGCACTGTGGTGGAGGCTCTGGCGGACGACAAGGGCATCATTTGGCCGGAATCAATCGCACCGTTTCGGATTCACTTACTTGTGCTTGGTGAAGACGAAAGTGTGGGAAAACAAGCGAATGATATTTATGAAAAATTAATGGCGAGTGGGATTGAAGTTTTGTTTGATGACAGGGCAGAAGTATCTGCTGGAGAGAAATTTGCAGACTCTGACCTACTCGGTATTCCTTATCGTGCAGTAGTTTCAACGAGGAGTCTAAAAGAAGGAGGGATAGAGTTAAAGCGACGCACAGAAGAAAAAGGCGAAATTATTTCTCTGGACGGATTAATAAAAATGCTAGCAGCTAAAAGCTAGAATCTAGAAGCTGATTCAAAATGTTTGATAAAATTTACAAATTAATTTCAAATGATATCGGCATTGACTTGGGGACGTCAAATACTTTGGTGTATCTCAAAGGGCACGGTATTGTGATTAATGAACCTTCTGTCGTGGCGATCAATATCAAGACTAACCAAATTCTAGCTGTCGGCGCCAAGGCAAAAGAAATGCTTGGTCGCACTCCAGGACACATCAAGGCTATTCGTCCGTTAGTGGACGGAGTGATTTCTGATTTTGAAGTGACGGAAGAGATGCTTTCTTATCTAATTAATAAAGCGGACAAAATGTCGCCAAAGTTGGCTCGGCCGAGAGTTTTGATTGGGGTGCCGACTGGTACAACCAACGTTGAAACTAGGGCTGTGTATGACGCGGCTCGTTCAGCTGGGGCAAGAGAAGTGTTTTTGGTGGAAGAACCCATGGCGGCAGCCATCGGCGTGAGACTCTCGATTAAAGACCCAGTCGGCTCGATGATTATAGATATCGGCGGAGGCACGACAGATATAGCAGTGATTTCTCTAGGAGGTATAGTAAAATCTAAAAATTTAAAAATAGCCGGGGATAGACTCAACAACGACATCATTACTTATATGCGTGATGAATTTAAAATGTTGATAGGGGAGCGAACTGCTGAGATGGTAAAAATTGCTATTGGTTCGGTGCTTCCCGGGGAGTATATGGAAACAGAAGTTCATGGCCGAGATATTTTAACAGGGCTTCCTCGAGAGGTCGTGGTGACCGATTCTGACATTCGCGAAGCTCTCTCTCCGTCTATTAAAGAGTTGGTGGGAGGAGTGAGAGATATGCTTGAAACCACTCCACCGGAAATTTTATCTGACATAATGCATCGGGGCATTACTCTTTCTGGTGGCGGAGCTCTGTTGTCAGGACTAGATAGGGTGCTTCAAAGTGTACTTAAAATTCCTGTTTATGTGGTGGATGACCCGCTGTCGTCTGTGGCTCGTGGTACGGGCGTCATATTGGATGACCTGCCGGCCTATCAAGATGTTCTTATTGGCAATCAAGATGAGTTACCTCCTAGATAAAAAAGAAAAAAATAAAAAAATTACAGGCTTTGCAATTTTAGCCCTAATTCTGATTGTTTTATTTTATTTTCGCTCCAATCTTTTTCACGGATTTTCTTTCGCATCCCATTCTGTTTTTCGGCCCGTTATAAGTTTAGGAAACGGTATAGGCCAAAGATTCTCTGGCAGTATTTC
>CAYQPS010000019.1:0-11254 GCA_964419555.1 uncultured Candidatus Saccharibacteria bacterium
ATTTTCTACGCCATTAATTAGTTTCGACAAAACTAAAAGCGTATTTTTCTTATCACTATTTCCCTCCGCTAATAATTAATAAACAATGATAATGAAGCGGAAAAATAAATAGTGACCAGATTTTAAACTTACATTGAAAACATAGCTATTTGGTTTTCAATGACCTAACCTTGCCCACGTCATAAATTTTTTCGACGAAATTTAAGACGAAGACAATCATACTATCATAGCAGAGCACACTTAGTAAAATGCGCAAAACTACGACGTAAAAGCATTATATAATATAGCCGCAATATACGGAAATATTATATGTGGATAACTCCGACGCTTACATAATAAGGCCAGAGTCCGATTTAACATCGAACCTCCACCCGCCCATATTTACACATCTTTGTAGAAAATGCAAACGTGAGCCTAATGAATATGACGAATTAGAAGGATAAAAGTTATAAAACATTTTATTAGAAAACATATATTCTATTTTGGCAAGAAGTAGCGGCTCCATCTCTTTTCGCCCATTCTCTCTAAAATCCCTTCTTTTACCATAGAAATCAGCTCACGCTGTAAGGTTTTTTCTCCACAAGAAACGAGGACTCCTCTGGCTCTAGCCTTTATGTCCGATATGGTAACTTCTTTTTTATCTTTTACTATAGCAAGAATTTCTTCTCGTCTTTGTTTTTTAAGTATATTAAAGCTATCTATACTTTTTATGGAATCGTTCGAATTCTTATTGGACAAATTAGATTGACTTCTCACGGAGTGAGCGAGAGTCTTATCGGACAGAGCTTTCATTAAAGTACTTCCCTTTTGGACACCAATACGCATTCCATGCTGTCCGATACCCGCCCGACTGGACGATGTCAATCGTTCGGGCAGGAATTTATTTTCATCCGGGGAAGGAAGTTCTTCGATTAAAAATTCTGACAGACTTGAGCTTTGTCTAGACTCCTTTAAAGAAGCCTTGAGTTCAAAAAATTCTTTCTTCAAAATATTGCAGTTCATTGCAGAAATCATCCCGACCGCAGAAGCAATGTCCAAGAAAGACAGGACTTCGGAAATTTTAGAATCTAAGCGAAGTGAAATATCAGACACGAGCGGGGTCTGCAAAAGATATATGTCTGATATGATTCCTGACCCCAAACTTCTGAGTTTGTTTCTTAACGGTTCCTCTTTGTCCATTACATCTGTAACCATATAAAGGGCCGTAACGAGTTTATTTGTTTTATTATAGGACATGAAAAAAGGGCTGTCCTTTATAGATATATTGGAGCCCATTTGTGAGTCCTTTAGATTTTCTCCTTCCTGAACCATGGTGTCCATTATATAACGGACACCAGAAAAAAGCAATAGGACAGCTGATTAGCTTATTAACTTGTAGCTTTTTAGTGATTATGTGTTTTCCTAATAAGCTAAGTAGCTACTAGCTAGTAAGCTAATGTATGCTAAAATACTCCCATGGCAAAGAACGGAAACAGAAAAAAGAATGGCAAAGAAAATTTCTCAAAACTAAAAACTGAAACAAGGCACGGAATAAAGGCGGTGATTTTTTTTGTTTTGGCAATATTTTTTCTAATGTCTGCGTTCAATATAACGGGAGTAGCGGGCAAATTTATTTACGATAAACTCGATTACTTGTTAGGAGTTGGCTACGGATTATTGCCAATTCTTTTTGCTCTAATAGGATTTTCTTATTTGAACAAAGAAAGTCCAAATGTCGGATGGACGCGAGCGATAAGCGGAATCATGTTTCTGCTTTCTGGTTTGGGTATTATAGACATAATTTCAGGAAAACATTCTGGTGGACTTCTGGGAAGAATTTTGTCTACACCGTTGGTTTCTCTTTTTGAAGTTTATGCAAGCATTATTTTATTATCCGCAATTTTAATTATTTCTATAATTGCAATTTTCGATACAAATCCGATGCTTCCGCCATGGCTCAAAAAAATCTGGGCGTTCTTCTTTGGAAAAAAATCTAAACCCGATATCGAACCAGATTTAGATGAAAAATATGAAGAAGAACCTGAACCAGAAAAGGAGAGACTGGAGAATGAAGAACCTAGTGCCGGAGAAAAAATTAAAAAAGCGCTTGGAATGAATAAAGAAAAAGATGTGGAAGAGAGCGAGGAAATGCCAATCAAGAAAAGAAGGAGCGGACTTATCTCTACCTACGTCCCTCCCCCACTAAATTTACTTGAAGAAGACCAGGGTAAGCCGAATACTGGCGACGTCAAAGCTAACTCAAATATTATCAGACGCACGCTTATGAACTTCGGAATTGAAGTAGAAATGGATGAAATAACAATCGGTCCGACGGTTACTCGCTATGCACTGAAACCTGCAGAGGGAGTAAAGCTCTCGCGCATTGTGGGACTACAAAATGATTTGGCTCTAGCTCTGGCCGCCCACCCCATACGCATAGAAGCTCCTATCCCGGGTAAATCTTTGGTGGGTATCGAAATTCCAAATAAATCAAAATCAATAGTGGGCCTTGCCACTCTTCTAGGAGACGATAAGTTCCAGAACTCACCTAAACCTCTAACCATAGCCCTAGGACGCGGTATTTCGGGACGAGCAGTGTTTGGCAACCTAGCTAAAATGCCACATGCTCTTGTCGCAGGAACAACTGGTTCTGGAAAATCAGTAACTATACACTCAATGATTACTTCCCTGCTATACAGAAACGGCCCGGATGATTTAAAGTTTATCATGATTGACCCAAAGCGTGTGGAGCTTACGCTTTACAACAACATTCCGCATTTGCTTACACCTGTCATAACTGAAGCCAAGAAAACGATTTTAGCTCTAAAATGGGCGGCAAAAGAAATGGACCGGCGTTATGACATACTGGAAGCCGAATCTGTGCGAGATATAGAGTCTTATCACAATAATGTCTTTGGTAAAACTCCAAAGAAAACTGAAAAGAACGAAGCAGGAGAAACTGTAGAAGTCGATGCGGACCGTATGCCTTATATTGTCATTATTATAGATGAGTTGGCAGATATCATGAGCTCCTACCCTAGAGAGCTTGAGTCAGCTATTGTCCGCTTGGCTCAGATGTCACGAGCTGTGGGCATACATCTCATCCTCTCCACTCAACGTCCGGAAGTAAACGTGATTACCGGCCTAATCAAAGCAAACATTCCTGCCCGAGTCGCTTTGAAAGTTTCTTCACAAGTAGATTCACGCACCATCCTTGATGCTGGAGGAGCAGAGAAACTTTTGGGCGCCGGAGATATGCTTTACTCTTCCGGAGAAGCTCAGCCGGAGAGATTGCAGTCGGCTTTCATTTCAGAATCTGAAGTAAAAAAAGTGGTAAAACATTTAGCGGATGCATACAAAGATGAACTAACTGAAGAAATTGCACTGACTTCCGGCTCTATCTCGGCAGACAAAAGTATTTTTGAAAGTACTCTCGATGATGAAGGAGGCGGAGACGATGATGAAATGTATGAAGAAGCTAGAGCTTGCGTAGTAGAAGCAGGTAAAGCATCTACTTCGTATCTTCAGAGAAAATTAAAATTGGGATATGCCCGCGCAGCAAGACTAATGGATATGCTCGAAGAACGTGGAGTCATCGGACCAGGCGATGGGGCAAAGCCAAGAGAAGTGTTGGAGAGAATTACCCGAGATGAGTCCGGCAACAATATAGTAGAATGATAAGAGACTCAAAAAAATTTCTAAAATCTGTTTGCCTTGGAATTTTTTTTCTTTTTATTATCATGTACGCTCTTTTTCGCTCTCAGGATTTGATTTTCGGCATGAGGATAAAAAATGTAAATATAGAAGATGGAGCAACCTTTACGGAGAGCAACATTGAAATTACTGGAAATGCCAAAAACGCAATAAATCTGAGCTTAAACGGTCGCGAAATATCTGTAGACCAGTCGGGTAATTGGAGCGAGACAATTGCCCTACTCCCGGGATATAATATAATCAGCATAAAAGCAAAGGACAAGTTTGAACAAGAAGATGAGAAAAATTATAAATTAATGTACACAAAATAATGAAAAAGAAAAAGGGGGAAGAAAAAGAAAAAAAGACTACAGGTGTAGTGGGACTTGAGGACACCCTGAAAGCGATTCAGACTAAATTTGGTGAAGGCTCAATCATGAAAATGGGAGACGCCCCGAAAGTAGGTATCAACACGATTCCGACCGGCTCTCTCGGACTCGATATGGCACTCGGAGTCGGAGGAATACCCCGCGGTAGAATTATTGAAATATTTGGACCTGAGTCTTCCGGAAAAACTACATTGTCGCTCCACATTGTAGCAGAAGCACAAAAACTCGGTGGCGTGTGCGCATACATTGATGCAGAGCATGCCATGGACCCTGAATACAGCAAGAAACTCGGAGTAAACATAAATGACCTATTGATTTCCCAGCCTGATACTGGAGAGCAGGCGCTCGATATTGTGGAGAGCCTGGTACGCACAGGCAAGGTGGATGTGGTAGTGATCGACTCTGTAGCAGCGCTTACGCCGAAAGATGAAATCGAGGGCGACATGGGCGCCTACCACGTAGGCAAACAGGCCAGACTGATGTCTCAAGCACTTCGCAAATTGACGGCCATAGTCGCGAGGTCAAAGACGGTAGTTATTTTTATAAATCAAATCAGAATGCAGATTGGAGTGATGTTCGGCAATCCCGAGACCACTCCGGGAGGAAAAGCGCTTAAATTTTATACTTCTGTCCGTCTGGATATCCGCAAAATTGCTCAGATAAAAAAGGGAGAAGAAGTCGTGGGAAGCCGTACGCGAGTGAAAATAGTAAAAAATAAAGTCGCTGCACCCTTCAAGCAAACAGAGTTTGACATCATCTACAACGAAGGCATCTCCAAAGAAGGAGAAATCATGGCGCTTGGAGAGAAATTTAAAATAATTGAGAAAAGTGGGAATTCTTATTTCTATGCCAAAGAAGGCGCAGAAAAAGAAAAATTGGGAGTAGGTTATGACTCTACCCGCACTTTTTTGAAAGAAAATAAAAAGATAGCCGATCAAATCCTAAAAGAAATTCGCAAAAAATTTGCGGAGGAAGCATAAATCTGCTAATATCTCCGAATGCTAGAATATAGCGAGATTCGAGAGAAAAAAATAATAATTTATAACGACGAACCCTGCGAAGTGGTAGAGTCGCATGTTGCCCGCACACAGCAAAGAAAGCCACAGAACCAGGTGAAGCTGAAGAGTTTGATTTCGGGCAAAACTATTTCTGCTACTTTCCATGTCTCAGAGTCCGCAGACGAAGCAGATATAGAAAAGAGAGATGTAACATTTTTATATGAGAATAGAGATGAGTATTGGTTCTGCGACCCAAAAGACAAAAGTAATAGATTTAAATTAGACGTTGCTCTTGTGGGTGATGCTGCTAAATTTTTAAAACAGAATGGTAACGTTACTGCATTGGTGTGGACTAGTGAAGATGATGAAGAAAAAATAATTAAAATAACTCTGCCGATAAAGATGAATTTCAAGGTAAAAGAAGCTCCCCCAGCAGTCCGCGGCGACACCTCCAAGGGCGGAAACAAAATAATCACTCTGGAGAATGGGACTACCCTAAACACTCCGATGTTTATAAACGAAGGAGACGTAATCAGCGTAAATACCGAAACTGGAGAATATGTAGAACGAGTCTAGTCAACGGCTCAACGCCGTTGAGCCGTTGACTATTGTTATTTTATTTAGCAACGAAAGGCAGGAGCCCCAGGAAACGAGCGTTTTTGATGGCTGCACTAAGCCCCCGCTGATTCTTGGCAGTAACGCCAGTGCGCCTGTGACTCATTATTTTACCGCTGGGATTTAAAAATCTCTTTAGAATTTCAATATCCTTGTAATCAATGAATTTTATATTATTGGCTGAAAAGTAATCTTGTTTCATATTGCTGTAGGTTTTTAAAAGGGTATATCCTCCGGGTTAATATCTTCTTCCGGATATTCTATGGTGTCGATTTGCTCTGGACTATTTGCTTCTTTTGGAACCACACTTGAAGGAGCTCCCCCTCCACTCCCCTTGGGTCCAAACTGAGTTCTATCGGCAACTATTTCTGTGCGATACTTTTTCTCTCCACTGGTTTTGTCATCCCAACTTCTAGTCTGAATTCTGCCTTCAACTAAAATTGAGCTGCCCTTCTTCATGTACTGAGCGACTGTTTCTGCCTGACGTCCGAACACTACCACATTGTGATAATCCGCCGCTTCCTGTCTTGCTCCATTTTTATCTTTCCAGACACGATTGGTAGCTACAGAAAACGAACAAACTTTCGCGCCAGAAGGTAATGACTTGAGCTCTGGGTCACGAGTAAGGTTTCCTATTATGATTGCTTTGTTTAAATACATGTTTGTTTAGTTATAAAGTTATAATGTTGAAAGTTGAAAAGTTTAAATTGCAACCATTGCGTCTATTTCTTTGTCGATTTCTTCTTTGTTAATTTCTACAGGCGCCTCATTTTCTCCATCTTTCTTTACAGTAGGCGCTCTCTTATGGCCCATGTCGCGGTAGACAAATCTTTTAGCAGCAATTGTATTTTCTTTGATTGTTTTTAGGATTAGAAATCGGATGATTTGGGGTTCAAGATCAAGCTTCTTTTTCAAATCTGAAATTTTAGCCGTACTCATTTCAAATTTTATCCAGCCGAAATAAGCTGTGCTCCATTTGTTGCGGACATTCGATACTACTTTGGACATAGTGTAAGCAAGACTTATCATCTTTGGCATTTCATCGGAAATAAGCCCGCCACCAAAAGATGAAATGAGTTCCTTCAGATTGCCGAAAACACCTGGCACATCTTCACCTGTGATAGAGGGAGCCAAAAGATACCCAAGCTCGTATACTTGAGGGCTCTTAGAATCCTTGGAATCTTCCATTATTTCATTTTTATCCTTAACTTCGCTGGTATTTTCACTTGCTGACATGAATGTCATACTATCAAAAAAATACTGCACAGTCAAATCCTAAAAACCCGCTTGGCGTTCTCTATTATAGCTAGGGCCACTTCCTCTTCCGGTAAATTTTTGATTTCGGCAATTCTTTTAACAACCTCCTGTACATACGAAGGCTCGTTGCGCTTGCCACGGTATGGCACAGGAGTCACATATGGAGCATCGGTCTCAGTCATAATCATGTCCAGTGGAGTATCTTCTATCACTTTGTCATAAGCATCGGTAAAGGTAATCACTCCGGTAAAAGAAAGCGTAAAACCAAAATCTACGAACATTTTTGCCACTTCCCGGTTGCCCGCAAAAAAATGAACATCGCCTTTTACCTTTGAATATTTTTTTAAAATTTCCAGAGAGTCTAAATACGCATTGTGAGTTTTCTGATTCTCTTTGTCGGGATTATTGCGAATATGAAGCATCAGGGGCTTATTAAATTCATTCGCAAGTTCCACTTGCTCTATGAACGCCTGCTTTTGTTTAGCTATGGAGTCCGTGTCCATCCTGTAATAATCCAAACCACACTCACCTATCGCCACCACCTTTGGGTCTTTTATTAATTCTTTGTAGGTATTATAATCAAATTCTTCGCCGCGGGAAGTAAATTCCTTGCCCTCATCTCCTAATTCTTTTTTGTCGTGAAAAGATGCACCGGTATGTATCGGGTGAAGCCCGATAATTGCGTAGACTCCTTCGGGATACTGATGCGCTATTTCAATCGCTTTCTTAGAAGTATCTACCTGTGTGCCAACGTTTATAACCCATGTATCATCTGCCAGAGCACGTTTAATTACCTCATCCCTATCCGCGTCAAAGGCTGTAAAATTAACATGGGAATGGATGTCTATATATAGAGGGGCCATATATCTTTGCGTAAAAATAAAGGTTGAGTAGGTTTTTTATTTTCTTTAATTAATTTTTTTATTGAAACATTTGTCTCTGGCATTATTGGATTTAGCATTCTGGCTATAGTATAAAGACGAAGAACCATATCGGAAATTAATTCTTTTCCTTTCTTCTCGTCAACTTTCACAACTTTAAATGGTTCTGTCTCTTGAATAAATTTATCCAAACTTCCTATTTCATTCCAGACGAAATCCGTCGCCTGCTTGATATCAAATTTTTCAAGGTGACCAAAAAACTCTTCGGGAATTGAATTTTCTGGAATCTCAGGACATTTATCTAAATATTTTTCTGAAAGAGTAAGAACGCGTGATGTTAAGTTGCCCAACCCATTCGCTAGTCCTGCATTATAAGCTTCTTTGAAACGCTCCATGGTAAAAGGACTGTCTTCGAAAGAAGAAATTTCACGTAAAAGGAAGTATCGCAACGCATCAGTGCCATATTCATTTACTATATCGCTTGGGTTTATTACATTTCCGAGAGATTTGGACATTTTTATTCCACCCTCTCCAGTAATAAAGCCGTGGTAGACGATGGTGTCAGTCGTCGGCAGACCTGCGGACATAAGCATGCCTTGCCACATTACAGATTGAAATTTTACCATGTCTTTGCCGGCTGTTTGTACTTTTTCTGCTTCGAGCCAGAACTTTTCAAAATTTTCCTTGTTGTTGGGCCAGCCTAAGGTAGAAATATAATTCACGAAAGCGCCAAACCAAACATACATCACCTGAGTGTCGTCTCCCGGAATCGGTATCCCCCAAGATAAACGCTCCTTACTACGTGAAATTGAAAAATCTTCCATGGCATGTTCGGTAAAATCAATAGCTTCTTTTCGGCGCCATTCGGGAATAATTGATTTTTCATGCGAAAGATATTGCAATAATTCTTTTTTATAATTACTTAAACGAAAAAAATGATTTTCTTCTTCTATGGTTTCCAGTTTTAAGTTGGGGTGAATCAAGCATTTACCATCTACCAAATCTTTTTCTGTCATAAACTTCTCACAACCGACACAATACAGTCCTTTGTATTTCTTTTTGTAAATATCTCCTTTTTTTTCACACAGACGCCAAAATTCTTGCGCAGCTAAAATATTTTCCTTACTTGTGGTTCGAATAAAACCATCGGTGGATAAGTTTAGAAGTTTTTTTAAGTCTAAAAATTTCTGTGCATAAAAATCTACATAACTCTGCGCATCTTTACCCTCCTTCTGGCTGGCTTCCCAAATTTTTTGTCCGTATTCATCCGTACCAGTACTAAAAAAAACATTCTTTCCTAAAAGACGTTTGTAACGCGCAATAACATCAGACTGCACAAGTTCAAGCGCAAAACCAATATGTGGGTCAGCGTTTACGTAGGGAATCGTCGTCGTAATGTAGAAACTATTTTTTTTCTTCATTGCTTGTTCTGGTAAAAGCTTTGTGTTTTTCAACGTCACTGAGGAGTTCCATTATAAAAACAGCAGCGGGAATCGAGAGCACTATCCCCCAGAATCCCGCTAGTTCGAAACCCACCAGTGCAGCCAAGATGATGACAATCGGCGAAAGCCCCACTACTTTTTTTATCACCAGCGGAGCGAAAAGAAAAAGTTCAAATTGGTGAATTATCAGGTAAGCTCCGGTGACCATGATGGCGCTCGATATTCCTTGCGAGAGATAAGCAAAAGAGGCTGCCGGGATAAGAGCGACGATAATACCATAAGGCACCAGCTCCATGATGGCCACCATGATAGCAAAAAGAAGCGCGTAGCTTATGCCGAGGAGTGATAGCACAAGGTAAGTCAGAATGCCCACAAGTATCCCCAGTATCATTTGCCCCTTCATCCAAAGGGCTATTTTTCTGCGAGAGCGTTCCCATAAATCCACTACATAATCTTCGTGCTCTATCGGCACGATAATCCGGATAAAGTTCTCTATGCCTCGCTCCTGGATTGAAAGATAAAAAGAAATAAGCACAATCAAAATCAGGTTGAGGATGCTCCCGAAAGCGACGGAAAGAGTTTGCACAAATCCTCCGGAGAGATTGGCGATGAAAGCTTTGGACACGGAGAGAAGCGAGGCTAGAGAAAAATCGTGAGATAGGTTGTTGATGATGTCCTTGGCTCCGGAAAACGCTTCATTTTTAAAATAACTCAAAAAGTCCAGCCCGGGGAAATTGGAAGAAAGGAATGTAGAAAAGTTATAAATTTCAGTTATTAAGAGCGGAGCGAAAAGATAAAATATTACGGCAAAGACAGAAAGAGAAGTAACATATAAAATAACTATACCGAAAATTCTGCCAATTTTTATTTTTCGGAAATAAGGAATCGCCGATTCAACAAAAGAAGCAATAACTATAGCAGTCAACACGACCATTACCAATTCGCGCAAAAACCAAATGAAAAAAATACTGAGAAGCAGGAGTATTGCTCGGACCATTGTCCCGGTGGATATAGAAATGGAGTTGGTAGAGCGCTTTTCAAACATAAGAACATGATAACACGAAATAAGCTCAAGTAAAACTCTAAGATTTTAGTCTAAAATCTAAGTAACTTTAAAAACTTTTTCTTGTCTTTGAAGGGACCGATGAGTGCTAAATTTAGTTTGTTGTTTTCAAAAATGTCGTTTGCTAAGTTTTTGATTTGATTTGCGGTGACGGCTCTTATTTCTTTCGCTTTCTCTTCTGCATTATGCACCTCACGTTTTAAAAGTTCCTGACCCCCGTAAAAATTCGCGATATCATCACTTGATTCTAGCGAAAGCTTCAAGTTGCCGATGAGACATTCTTTTACTTTATTTAATTCTTCATTTGAGATTTTATATTTTTTTAATCTTCTGCATTCTTCTAGCACTGCTTCAAGAACTTCGTTTATTCTTTTATTATCAACTCCGGCAGAAATTTGGAAGAACCCGTGGTCAGTATAAGAATCGTTGTAAGCACGGACATAATAGCCGACTCCCATTTCTTCGCGCAATTTTTGAAAGAGTCTAGAACTCATACCCCCGCCGAGTACTCCTCCGAGCACCGACAACACAGCGCTTTTTTTACTAAAAAAATCATAGGTGCGGACGCCCAATATAAAATGAGTTTGGTCTGTTTTCTTGAAACTCACCAAAGCTTCTGGCTTCTTCTGTACTTCTTTTACCTTTAATTTACCAACCTTCTTGCCTCTTGGAATAAGGCCAAATATTTTTTTTACTTCTTTGGTGACTTCTTTCTCTGTCACTTGCCCCGCCACAACTATTAATGTAGCTTCCGGCACATAATGCATGCTTTTGTATGAAACGAAATCATCGCGCTTCATGCCTAGAATATTTTTCTTCTCGCCCGCTATGTTCCATCCTGCCGGCTGGTCACCGTAAAGTAGGCCCATAATCAAATCTTGGACATGACGGTTCGGCATGTCTTCGTACATATTTATCTCTTCGATAATCACACCTT
>CAYQPS010000020.1:0-10150 GCA_964419555.1 uncultured Candidatus Saccharibacteria bacterium
TGAACCCAGTCTAAATGCTCCCAAAGCACTTGTACTACCGGTATACTACGGCCCGTTGTCTTTCTTAACTGCGTTATATTAACATAAAAATTTGAAATATTCTACTCTTAAAAAAATAAAGAAAACTTTAATTTTATCCATTATTTTGTCTATTTGCCTGGCTTCAAATGCTTTCGCACAAGAAGGAGAAATTGTCCAAGACAAGACGGTAATAGTGAAAGCAGAAGTGGTGGAGATACTCGAGCAAGAGAAAAGAGACATTCCAAGTACAAATGTAATAAGTAATTATCAGAGTCTCAGAGTAAAAATACTCGAGGGCGAAAAAGCTGAAGAAATAATATTGGTTGAAAATGATTATCTTAATTTAAAAAAGGGAGAAAAATTTTATCTGATGGAAACAATCAGATGGGAAGACGGGAGTGTCCACTATGCTGTGCACGACAAATACCGTTTAGGGGCAGTTTACTTTTTCATAGGACTTTTCGTCCTTTGTGTAATTGTTTTCGGCGGAATACAGGGAATTAGAGGACTGGTGAGCCTAATCGGTAGCATGCTTTTAATAATCTTTGTGCTTATGCCCGGAATTCTGCACGGATATTCTCCAATCTTGGTAACCATAGGAGTTTCTTCGCTAATTATTGTTTTGGGTTCTTACGTAACGCACGGTTTCAATAAAACTACTACTTCTGCAGTAGTAGGAATGATTGTGACCGTGATTATCACAGGAATACTCGGATATTTAGCTGTTAAGTTTTCCGGACTTTCCGGATTTGAATCGGAAGAAGCTGTTTTTCTAAACTGGAATACGGGAGGAACTATTGATTTCGTCGGGCTACTGTTTGGCGGGATAATGATAGGTCTTCTTGGAGTGCTTTACGACGTGGCGATAGGTCAAGCTATATCGGTAGAGGAGTTGCGAGAAGCAGGAACGCATATGACCAGGAAACATATTTTCAAAAGAGCGCTCCGAATCGGCAGGGAACACACTGGCGCTCTGGTAAACACTCTAGCCATAGCTTATGTGGGCGCTTCGCTGCCACTTTTGCTTTTATTTTATGGAAATAGCGCTGGTTCACTGAGTGAAATAATAAATCGTGAAATTTTTTCTGCGGAAATTATACGCACTATCGTGGGTTCTATGGGTCTGGTGCTGGCAGTGCCCATCACCACTTTCTTGTCGGTATTTATGCTGGTGAAGCGGGAAGACTAGTTATCCACTTGCAAATGCCTTGCATTTAGATTATACTATTTGCATGCGAAATTTATTAAAAGAAAAAGGTTACAAAGTCACGCCTGCCAGACTTGCTATTTTGGAAATTTTTTCTAAAAGCAAAGTACCTTTGAGTGCAGAAATGGCTTACAAAAAACTAGGGAAGAGTAAAAATATAAACGAAGTGACAGTTTATCGAACGCTGGGAGCATTTGAGGGAAGTGGAATACTAAAGAGGATTGACTTAAGAAAAGATTCTGTTTATTTTGAACTAGCAGACGACCATCATCATCACATAGTATGTACTAATTGTAACGTTGTGGAAGATTTTGAAAATAGGGAAATTGAAAAAGCGATTGAGAAAATGTGGAGGCGGATTGTCGACAAATCGCCCCGATTTAGCAGTAAGTTTAAATTGATAAAAGAGCATTCGCTAGAACTTTTCGGGCTCTGCAGAAAATGTGCGTAAAAATAATTTAATTATATGACAACAACTTTATTTTTTGCCCTAGCGGGAGTTTCGATAATACCTATCTTAGTGACAATCTTTCTCCCAAAAGAGAAAAGTTTCTTCGAAAAAAGTACTGTTAGGGGATTTGGTTTAGGAGTATATCTCATGTTGGTCGTAGTGCTTCTAAAAGAGGCGGTTTCTGAGGGAGGGATAGTGACAAGTTCAATCTGGTTTGCAGGAGGTTTTCTTTTGAGTCTTTTAATCGGACTGGTATTAAAAGAATTTCATCATCATCATACCGAAGAGGAACGCTTGCATAGCCACAACGTAACCAGTACTTATAGAATTTTGATTTCTGATTTTTTCCATAATATTGTGGATGGCATCGCCATTATTACCGGTTTTATACTGAGTCCAGCCATAGGAATGACGTCATTTTTGGGAGTTTTGGGACATCAAATTATTCAACAGACTGGACAACAGATTCTACTAGTCGAAAGCGGGACAACACCTAAAAAGGCAATCGTAATTTCTTTCATTATATCTTTGAGTATATTTTTGGGCTTCTTTTTAACTGATAACGAGAGTTTGGAGATAATTTTTATTGCACTATCAGCTGGTATAGTTGTGTGGAAAGTAGCCAAAGACTTAATCCACGAAAAATGGAACAAGAAAACAATTATTGGTTTTATGTTTGGCGCTCTTATCCTAGCTATAACGCTACTTGCTGTTCCTCACACTCATGACCATGGTCACGAAGAAGAATCGGAAGCACATATTGGGAAGTTAGAGTAATTTCTATTTCTTCCAAGAGCCGTCAGAGCCTGGATTTTTAGCATTGAAAACTTCGAAGTGAAGATGTGGACCTGTGGAGTGTCCAGTCGAACCGACATAGCCTATGACATCGCCGGCAGAGACAGGTGCGCCAGTGCTGGTGCCGAGTTTAGACATGTGCGCATAGAGAGTCTTGGTGCCATTTGAATGTTGAATAATAGCCATGTTGCCGTAGCCTCCACTCCAACCCGTCTTGGCGATAAGCACTGTTCCTGAAGCAGAAGCGTATATAGGTGTACCGGTCGGAGCGCCAATATCTATTCCACGTTTGCCTGGTCCGTGAAGCCCTTGAGTCTTTTTCCCTGTAGGTAGGGGATTGACGAAATAGCCTGTAAGACTTTGAATAGGGTGAGTAGCATAGTAATTCTTGTCGGCTGCTACAGAAGTGCTTAGGTTTGCTACTGGTTTATCGCCTTCAGGATACATCTCTGCCCCTGGAATAATCAACTCGTCGCCTATGGCAAGTTTAGCCCCCTCAGTGAGGCCGTTATAAAGGGTTATGTCCGTTATATCTACCTTGTAGAGCTTGGCTATACTTTGTAGCGTCTGCCCTTTGGTGACGGTATGTTCTATGCCAGAAATAGGCAGAATAACAAGCACATCGCCTTCGTGTATCTTGTCGCCTTTTTTCATATCGTTGGCCGAAAGTATGGTATTTACTGAAACATTGAACATTTCAGCTATTTGGGACAAGGAATCTCCATTTCTGACCACGTAAACGCTTACCTGATCAAAAGAGAGTTCTCCGGAACCCGTAGCTCCTCCGGAAGCACTCGCTAGACTCATTGAAGGCAAGAGGGCGTTTTCTGAAACAATATCAACGCCTGTGTTTTTCATAATTTCGGCAGTTTTGTCTTCTTTAGAGTCTGAAACAGAGAAAACGCTTGCTTCTAGTAGTGCTATGGTCTGGGAATTTTCGTTGGCTGGGACAAACAGGGCAGTATCTGTGCCGGCAACAGCTTGATTACCAAAAAACGAGGAAAAGATGCCAGCCCTTGTATTTAAAGGGAAAAAAAGGGTTCCCCATAATAGGGAAAACGCCAAAAGGGTGCTTACAGTTTTAAATTGAGGTTTTATAAAACAAACTAATTATCGCAAGATTTCCTTTCCAACCCTTTAAAATAAGGCCAGAATTACAGGACGACCAATATGTTCTGCAAACAAAGGTTCTCGCGATGGTTACTATCTTTTCAGCATTCGGTCGGTTTATGTCATGCTCCTCGACTGGGGTATACACCATAGGGTAGCAAAAAACGGGGTTAGGGGCAACCCGACTGTGGACAACTAATTTTGACAAATTCTATTAAAAATTACATAATAAAAAGACTTTTTACTCAAAATTTAGCAAAAAAAAGATAAAGGTCGTATAATTGTATCGTCGTTGCGACAATATATATGATAGAAGTAAATTTACCCACAGCAGGGAGAGGAAGACCGAAAAGTCTAGAGCAAAAGCTTTCCGACCTAGAAACTCGTCGGCTGGCTGAACTGGCCGAAGGGGAAAAAATGCAACTTGCAGATATAGAGACATGGAAGGGTGTTAACCCTGGAGATACAGTGGGCTCAGGCGGAGAACTAGACAGAATGTATGGCGAACTTAGCTCAATCAGAAAAGAAGCTAGAGAAATCAAAGACAGAACATGGGTGGCAAGAGGACTTGGCAGGAGAAAAAACCAAAGATCGGGCCCAGAAGGGGCAGTCGGCACGGGAGGGTGGGGCACTACTTCCGGGTCCAATGGGAATAGAGCTAAACCGGCGGAACAAAAAAACCAAGCCGGCATTCGAGGCGTTCTGAATGAAAATATTGGAAGAATAAAAGCTGGCGGGTCCCGATTGCGGGAAGGTAGCTCCAAAATTGCTGAAACGGTTAGAAATTCTTTCGCCCGGGGCCGGGACACCCAGCCAAGGCCAGTAAAGATGCTAAGGGGAGAGGTGGGAGAAAAAAATAATCAACCAATAGAGGAAAACACAACTCCAGAAATAGAAAAAACTGAATTAGAAAGTCTTCAAGCACAAATTAACACCTTGGAGTTGCTAATAGCAAGAAGACAAAAAGATTTGGTCCTGGCGGAAAATTATGGACCTGAAAATAAAAAAATGTTGGAGGGGATACAGACCGAGATTGAAGATATGGAAGCAGAAGTTAGGGGTTTCAAGTATAAAAAGAGGGATTTGGAGATTGAAGAGGAGATAGAGATACTAAAAAGGGAATAATTTTGATTTTCTATAGATTAATTATATAATACTGCTGTAATAAAAACACAAATCTCATGACAGAACATGCTCCAGAAGACAAGAAACGAAGAATTCAAGAGCTAAAGGCAGAACGCGCGCTGGCAGATGCGAAACATTTGGAGGATCTGAGAGGGCAAGAAAGAAATTTGCTCCAAAAAATGGACGGCTATAAAGAAGAGCTCGACTCAGAAAATCGAGAAGAGTTGGATTTGTTAAATGCCAAGCTGCAAAAATTGCAGGAAGAAATAAAAAGAATAAATGCGAGAAAGGGAGAACCGGAAGTGGCTACTCAAACAGAAACTGCCCCACCGGAGCAAGCTCGCCCGGCTGCTGAAGAAGCAACACCCCCTCCACCGCCCGAACCAGAACAGCCTGCCGCTGAGCCTTCTGTTCAAGAACAAGAGTCTGTAGTAGAACCCGTAATAGAGCCTACTCCTCCTGAACCGGAGGTAGTAGCAGAACCAGAACAAACACCCGCTCCAGAGATAGTAGCAGAGCAACAGCAACCTGCTCCGGAAACGCCACCGGAAATTTTAATCGACAAAAAAGCTCTATTAAAAGAGAAAGAAAAAGAACATACTGATTTAGTAAGAAAAAGATACGATAAAGAAGCAGAAATAGTAGAACTAAAAAAAGCAAAGCCCGCAGACAGAAAGGAATCGAAAGCACACAGAGAAAAATTAAGAGAAGCGAGCGCAGAACTTGAATCTTTAAGACAAAGTGTAAGAACAGCCAGAAAAGAAGTCGCAAAATTGCAAGCCGAAACAGGAACCCCAAAAACAACTACCGAAAACCCTGAATCCGCCAAAGAATCTGGTGTAAATCAGAAACCCCCACCAGTAGTAGAATCTACAGCTCCGAAGCAAGAATCTGTATTTTCAAATTTACATGACATTGGTATGGTTGAAAAATACAGAACTGCAATAGAGGCTAATTATAGAGGATGCAATTTCAAGTTAAAGGAACAGCTAAATCTGGAATCCGACGACCCTAAAAAATTAGACACTCTATATAAAATTGCAATTCTTGGTTCACTTATAACTAGCGGGAGAGTAAGCCCTAGAGCTCTTGCACGGGAATTAGAAATAGTTTATGGCTCGTTGAATACTGCAGTATTTGAAAGTGCTTACCGGATGTGGCAACATAATTTGGGGGCCGAAGGAAAAGCAGCAGGAGAGGAAGAAAAAAAGACTGAGCCAGAGCCTGGACCCAAAAAATCTAAAGTAGAAACACCTCCGCCTAAGCCACCTCCAAAGACACCTCCGCCGCCACACACAGGAAAAAAAGAAGATAAAGGAAAGCAAGAAAAAGATGCGGGAAGTAAAAAAGAGGAGAAAAAGTTAACAAAAGAACAATTAGAGAAATTGCTGATAGAATTGACTGCTAAAAATTTTTACGAACGTTTAGGTGTTAATAAACATGCCACGGTTGCAGAAATAAAAAAGGCTTACAGAAAAATACCTCAAGCTTTTCACCCTGACAAACATCCGGGAGATTTAAATGGCCTTTATACTCAAGTCTACCAACTATACCAGCAAGCATTTAATGAATTAACAAACACTGCCTCAAGAGCAAGGTACGACAGAACCTACCAAAGCCACACACCACCTCCAGGGCCCACTGGCGGAACAAGAGGAGGTACACCACCACCTCCAGGCGGAACACCTCCGGGAGGAGCAAGAGGAAGAGGACCAGGCGGAGGCCCAAGGGGACCAGACCCGAGAGATGCAGAAAGAATTAGACGAGAGCAAAATAGGGCGGACTTAGAAGCAAGACTTGCAGATGCTCGAAATAAATATGCACAAGCATTTAGAGAATTTTTGGCTCAGAGAGTAAATAAAAACGCTCCGATTCCGCCAGAGCTAGAAAGACTAGAAAAAGAATATGACCGGTTGGCTATAGCATATGGCAATAGTATGTATGATATAAGAAGAGCAGAACTGGAAGATTCTGGTATTTCTGGTGCCGCGCAAGATACCGCACTTAGAGCGTATAAACAAAACGAAATTTTTACTAGAGTGATAGTAGAAGAGCAGGCCACCTTGAATGCACTAAAGGCAGAAAATCTTCCACCGAAAGAAAAAAATGTTGCCCAAAAAGCTCTGGACTGGTACTTGCAAATTAAACCCCCTTGGAAAAGAATTCTCGTTTCAAGTGTTTTAGCTACGGGAGTATTTGCTGCATCCTTTGGAAGCGTAGCAGGATTGGCAGGGGTCGCCGCCTATGCTGGAACCAGAGTGGGACGGTCACTTGTTGGGATGCTAACCTCTCAAGGTGCGGCCAAAGCTTATGATTTGTTGTTCAAAGACAAGTCAGCCGCAGAAAGAAAAAAGCTTGAGCAGGAATTGTCTGAAACATTTGCAGGAGAATCTTTAAACGCTAGCTTAGCAAAAAGTAAAAAGGAATATGCCAGTATCGTGGAGAGGGAAAAAGGAGCCAAGCGCAATCGACTTGTTACCAAAGCAGCATTTAGCCTTGCTGCTGGAGGGGCTGCTGCTTGGGGAGTGGAGCATCTTCCGCATGGCGAAGCTCCAGAAGTAAGCACAGGACAATCTAACACCGTAGAACAAAACATTGCAGGCACAACGACTGGTCCCAAAAAAGTTCCAGACTTTTTAAAACCATTTTATGAAAACCAAAGCGGACAAACAGCAGATTCCATAAAAGTAACTGGTGTAACCCCCGACAGCACTGGAGTGGGGACAGATTCAATTTTGTTTAAATCAGATACTGTTAAAGTTGTTCCCGACTCAGCAACAGCCGGTGCTCCAGGAGTTGCGGCTGGAACAGAACCTCCACCTGGAGCCGGAAGAGTTCAGGCAGAAATAGAAGATATATTGAAATCTAGGCCGGAACCAATAGTTTTAAATCAAGAAGCGATTGTCGGACAAGGAGAAGGAGTGACGCACGCTCTACGCAGACAAATAGAAAACAGTCCGGAATTATTACAGAAATTTGGCTTTACCGGAGACGTAAACAACCCTCAAGCTGTTCATGAATTTGCCGGGAAAATGGCATACGAGAAAGCGAAGGAATTCGGATACATTAGCAATGATGGAGGGGAAGTACGAGTTAAAATGCCAGGAGAAGTTGCTTATCAATTTAAAACTGAGGCAGACGGTAGTGTAAAAATTCTCGAACTAGATAAAAACGGCAAGCTAACGGGAGGAGTAAAGTTGGATGAATACGAGTATGGCCACAATCTAGAAACCAGGCCTGTCGCTGGAGAACCTGGAGCAGAACAAGTTTTAGGAACACCTCCAGAGCCCAATTTCGACATAGTCAAACCTAAAATAGAAAGCCCAGAAGTTATAGATGCCGCAGCAGATGCAAAGAAAAAATTACTGGAATCATATGGGAACACTGACCCAGCATCAGCAGAAGCTATTGCAGGACAAGCCGGAACCGCAACAAGAGCAGGCGTGGTGAATGACTTTACAAGCCTCTCTCCAGTGGAAAAAGTACTTCGGGTAGAAGAAATTCACAAAACCAACCTACGCAATATTTTCCCGGGGGATTTAGAAAAAAATTGGACCGTACTTACTGAAAAGCCAGCAAAAACTTTTATTAAAATGGACATAGCAGACACGAGCACCAAAGAAATGGCAGGCTTGGTTTCTTACATTAACAAATTGCAAGAACTCTCAGATGGACTCAAGCCGAAGGGAGGATTCATAGGACTTTCACCAGAGAATACTGGGGAATACATGAGGCGCGCATTGAGATTCATAGTTATTAATCACCCAGAAAGAATAACTCAGGTGAAATTTTAGTAATTAAATATTTGATAAACATATGACAACAATACAAAAACACATAGCTGACTTCCTCGATGTTGACGCTCTGCTGCCAGAACAAAAAGAAGAAATTCTGATTCGTGTAGGAGCGCTTGTTTATCAAAATGTGATAATCCGCGCGCTAGAAGTAATGCTAGAAGTAGACCAAGACGAATTTGAAAAAATGTTGGACAAAAAGGCTAGACCGGATGAGATTTTTAATTTTTTAAACGATAAAGTGCCAGGCCTAGAAGAAATAATAAAAGAGGAAGCGGAAAAACTCAAAAATAAATCTTCTGGAATAATGGATAAAATAGGGTAGCCACCACTCTGTGCTATATTAAGAGCATGGAGCATCTTTCAGGCCTAAATCCGGCGCAAAGGGAGGCGGCACTTCATATGAAGGGTCCGCTTCTTATCATTGCCGGAGCAGGCGCCGGGAAAACCAAAACCATAACCCATCGAATAGTGAATTTAATCAAAGAAGGAGTCGCTCCAGAGCGAATTTTGGCTGTTACTTTCACCAACAAAGCGGCCAAAGAAATGCGGGAAAGGATAATCACAGAAATAGAAAAAAATGCCAAAGGACGGGAAAGAGTCCCTTTCGTCAGCACTTTTCACTCTTTGGGAGTCTATATAATCAAGGAAAATGCTAGGGTTTTGGGCTTAACTAGGTATTTCACTATTTTAGACGAAGGAGATACAAACTCCATGATTAAAGAAATCTTAAAGGAGCTCGGAGTGGACCCGAAACAGTACGACCCTAGAAAAATAAAGGGTATTATCAGTCGCGAGAAAGGAAAATTTACAAATTTGGCGGACTATGGTGAGAGAGCCACAAGTTATTTAAATAAATTGGTGACCGAAGTATGGGAAAAATATGAAGAAAAAAAAAGCAAAGAAAATAGTCTGGACTTCGATGATTTGCTTTTGAAAGCAGTAAAACTTCTAAAAGAAAATGAAGGAATTAGAAAAATTTATCAAGAAAAGTGGCAATACATTCACATCGACGAATACCAGGACACAAATGAAGCTCAGTATCTAATGTCGCGCTTATTGGGGGAACAGCATAAAAATATTTGTGTAGTGGGAGATGCCGACCAAAATATTTATTCCTGGCGCGGAGCGAACTTGAGAAATATTTTGAGTTTTGAAAAAGATTATAAAGACGCAAAAATAGTATTGCTAGAAGAAAATTATCGATCTACGCAAAATATTCTGGAAGCAGCGAACGAAGTGATTAAAAAGAATAAGTACCGACCGGATAAAAATTTATTTACTAAAAATGTCGTGGGTGAAAAAATAAGTTTGTACGAAGGTTTGGATGAGGGTGACGAAGCGGACTTCGTGGCGACAAAAATTTTAGAAATTATTGATAACGAAGCGAACTTGCCAAGGCGGGGTCTCTCGCAGGCTGACGAGCCGAGAGGGAGCGCTCCGTCAGTAGACGGAGACAGCGACCCCGCTCTGGCAAAGTTCGCGAAGTTATCAGACGTCGCAGTCTTATACCGTGCAAATTTTCAGTCGCGAGCGCTGGAGGAAGCGATGCTCCGATACAATATCCCATATCAAGTCTTGGGAGTTAAATTTTTTGAAAGGAAAGAAATAAAAGATACATTGGCGTATCTGCGAGCGGCACTCAAC